>JAWQFT010000047.1:0-34910 GCA_035968055.1 Jaaginema sp. PMC 1080.18
GTGGGTATTGGGCAGTAGGCAGTGGTCTTTGGGCAGTCGGCTCTTCGGCAATCGGCAATCGGGGGGGAGTGGGGAGAGGGCAGTGGGCAGTGGGCAGTAGGCAGTGGGGAGAATTTTGACGAATAACCAACAACCAACAACCAACAACCAACAACCAATAACATTAACTCCGCAATGTCACCTCGTAACGCTGCGTTAGGGCTTCACGAATGCGATCGTGTACCGGATCGACCTCCTTATCCGTGAGAGTGCGATCGCCCGCGCGGTAAGCTAAACTAAACGCCAAACTGCGCTGATTTTCCGGTACGCCTTGGCCTTGATATTGGTCGAAAAGTTCTACCGTATCGAGGAGGGCTTTCCCTGCTTGCTGCATAGTTTTGAGCAACTCTGCGACAGGCAAATCTAACGGGGCAAAAAAGGCTAAATCGCGCTCCACTGCGGGGTAAGTGGAATAGAGTTGGAATGTCCTCACACCGTCTGGGGCGATCGCCTCTACCAAGACATCAAAAGCTAACTCAAAAACGTACACAGCCTCCGGTAATTCCCGCTCTCGCCGCAGTTGCGGGTGCAATTGACCAAAACGCCCCAAAAGCTTGCCCCCAATCCACAAAGACGCAGTACGTCCGGGGTGGAGGCGCTTATCCTCGCTATCCGGGCGATATTCTACCGTAACACCCAGGCGCTCGAACACACTTTCGAGTAACCCTTTCCCTTCATACCAGGTTAACGGCTCTCCCTTACCCCCAGTTTGCCAGCGTCCTTGGGGAGTGCGATCGCCTCCGAAAATTCCCGCGATCGCATCTGTTTCGCTAAATTCTTCCCCATTTCGCCGGAAAATACGCCCAATTTCAAAGCCATTTAACGCCCCATTCCCTTGCGAGAGATTGTAAGCAAAAGCATCAATCAATCCGGGTAAGAGTTCCGTCCGCAGCGCCGAATATTCGCTCAAAAGCGGGTTAGAAACCACAATTTCCCCAGCTTCGGGTTTGACGAGGGAATAGTGCATCACTTCTGTTAAACCAATCCCCCGGAAAGCTTCCCGTAACAAGCGTTGAGCCTGTTGTAAGGGCGGCAGTTGACCGGGTTCGCTGGAGCGGGGTAAGGTGTTGCAAAAGCGATCGTAACTGTACAAACGGGCGACTTCTTCAATTAGGTCAATTTCTCGCTCTAAGTCGCGATAGCGGTAAGGGGGAACGGTTACTGTCCAGATAATCTCGTTTCCGGCTTTTGGCTCTAACTTACACCCTAAAGCGGTGAGAATTTGCTCCACTTCCCCGGCGTTGAGGTCGCGAATTGTACCGTTATCTTGTACAGAACCCAAAACGTGATGAATGCGAGCCAGACGTAACTCAATCGACCGCGTGGCGCGACCTTGAGCGGCTCTGGTGTCGGCTACTGCTTGACTAACGGGCGTTCCTCCAGCTAATTCTTGGATCAGGGCGATCGCGTGACGAGCAGCCACTTCTAACTCGGCTTGATTGACTCCCCGCTCGTAACGGGCTGAAGATTCGGTGCGTAAGCCCTGAGCGCGAGAGGAGCGTCGAATGGCTACGGGGTCAAATAAGGCGGCTTCGAGGACAATACTGGTTGTGCCGTCATAAACCTCGGTTTCGCCTCCTCCCATCACGCCAGCAATCGCGACGGGCTGATTATTAGCCGTAATAACCAGATTTTGCGCTTTGAGTTCGCGTTTTTGGTCGTCTAGGGTTGTAAATGTTTCTCCCGATTGCGCGAAACGAGCGCCTAATTCGAGATTTTCACTACCTGCAATTTGAACCAGGCGATCGCGATCGAAGGCGTGTAAAGGCTGTCCCCAAGTCAGCAAAATATAGTTGGTAATATCCACCACATTGTTAATTGGACGAACTCCGGCGGCTTCCAGGCGGAACTTCAGCCAGTCGGGGGAAGGGGCAATCTTGATATTGTCGATCTGCGTCCCGATATACGCCGGACAAGCCGCTTTTTCGCTAATTTTGACGTTTAAGCCTTCAGCTTGGGCAATCTCCTGAGATGGCACTTCTGGGAGGCTGAGGGCAGCATTAGTAAGAGCCGCCACTTCCCTAGCCACCCCGACTAAACTCAAGGCATCAGCCCGGTTAGCCGTAGAAGTCAAGTCCAACACAATGTCATCTAACCCCAACAAAGGACGCACATCTTGACCCGGACTCAGGGATTCATCTTCAAAAATGTGAATCCCCTCGGATTGCTTAGCTAACCCAATTTCAGCCAGAGAACAAATCATCCCGGCAGACTTGACTCCCCGCAGTTTAGCCGCTTTGATTTTAATATCGACCGCAGGCAGGTAAGTTTTCGGGGGAGCAACGGGAACGAGAATGTCCGCTTTGACATTGCTCGCACCGCAGACAATCGTTGCAGGGGCATCATCTTGACCGTAATCGACTTGGCAAACACTAAGTTTATCGGCATTGGGATGGCGATCGCATCTCTCAACTTTGCCGACAACTACCCCAGCGGCCAGGGCGCGGCGATCGTGAATTTCCTCGACTTCAAACCCCGCAATTGTCAATGTTTCTGCGAGTTGTTCGGGGTCAAGTTTTAGCTCAACCAGTTCTCGCAACCAGTTTAAAGAAATCAGCATAAACTCGTTTTCATTCAACCTGAAAGATAGCTGTTGAATATCTTACCGTTTGCTCGTTTCCCCTGACCAGCACTACTACTCCAGCCCGCATCGGGAAATCAGTCTTTTTACGGATACCGTCGATGACTTATTTATTGTCAAGAGAAAAACTACGGAACTTTTTGACGTAAGAAGCGCCAGAAAATTTACATTAAGAAAACCAGCCGGAGCGATCGCACTTATTTATTGAAAGTTTAATAAAACTTCAGAAATTTTCCTCAAAAAAATTGAATTGAATCGGGATCGAGTACCGGAGTTTGAGAAAAAGTAGGATATCCTAGAAATTAAGAATATACATATAGCTTTCGCTCTGGACTAACCCAATCAAGATTCGCGATCGCGAAATCCGCCAAAGTCGAATTGACTAACTCAAGTATTACCCAATCCCTTTGTTTCGCATCAACGCACGATTAAGCTACATCGGTGACGCTGAATGAGCTACTGCTTAAACCCTTCCTGTTCTCATCCGAGAAACCCTGATAACGTCAAAACCTGTCAAACCTGTGGCGCGAGCCTACTCATGCGCGATCGCTACCTGGGAGTCAAATCCCTAGGCCAAGGGGGTTTTGGTGCAACGTTTTTGGCCATAGATATCGGCCTCCCCGGTAACCCCTGCTGCGTCATCAAACAACTCCGTCCCACCAGTACCGACCCCAGCATCTTTCAAATGGCTAAGGAGCTATTTGAACGGGAAGCCCAAACCCTCGGTCGCATTGGCAATCACCCCCAAGTTCCCCGACTCCTCGATTACTTCGAGTACAACAAAGACTTCTACCTCGTTCAAGAATTCGTTAGCGGTAAAAACCTCCAACAAGAAATCAAACGCAACGGCCCGGTTAGCGAAGCGGGAGGCAAACAATTCCTCAGCGAAATCCTGCCGATGATTCAATACATCCACTCGCAGCAGGTGATTCACCGCGACATCAAACCCGCCAACTTAATTCGTCGCGAACAAGACAAAAAACTGGTACTCATTGACTTTGGGGCGGTTAAAAACCAAGTCAATCCGCAAAACTCCAACAGTGCTGCCGACCAAACAGCCCTAACCTCCTTTGCCATCGGCACTCCCGGCTTTGCCCCTCCCGAACAAATGGCTCTGCGTCCCGTGTATGCCAGCGATATCTATGCCGTCGGGGTTACTTGTATTTACCTCCTCACGGGCAAATCCCCCAAAGATTTAGACTACAACCCCCAAACTGGGGAGATGGTTTGGCAAACCTATGTCACGATCAGCGACAGCTTCGCTAAAGTCCTGAAACGAATGCTCGAAGTTTCAGTCCGCCATCGCTACCAATCCGCCGATGATGTCCTGCGGGCGTTAGACATGGAGCCTTACATGGACAGTCTTGCTCAGGGTTTAGCCAGTTCCCCAGTCAGCAAAGACGATAATCTCCCTTCTTCGGGCAATTCAGGTAGGATTCAAAACCCCGTCTCTGGGGAAGCGACTTCTGCAACTCAACGCCTGGCCATGGCGATTCGGGCTAAACGCGCTCGTCGCGAACAAACGGGCGGCAATACCCATGCAGGTACGCCCAATGCCTCTTCTCTACGGGGGCGCAGTCAGTTCGGCACGAAAACAACCAATACTTCTCAAAGCCAAGGTTCGCGCCGTCGCAAGGGCAAGTTAGATGCCCGAACGGTTATGGATTCTTATTTCAAAGGCCATCGCGATTTTGCCCAACAGAATTTGAGTTTATTGCAACTACAGAATGTCAATTTGTCGGGTTGTGTGTTTCATCAGTCCAAGTTGATGAAAGTCAATCTTCAAGGTTCAGACCTTTCTAACACTAACTTCGGTCGCGCCAATTTGAGTAATGCTGTGTTACGAGACGCTAACTTGCAGCGTGCTTATTTGAGTTACGCCAACTTAGAAGGAGCAGATTTGCGAGGTGCTGATTTGAGTTTTGCGTCGCTCACCTACGCCAGCTTGAAAGGGGCGAATTTGTGCGGGGCAAATCTAACCAATGCTAAAGTTAGCGAAGAACAACTCGCTCAAGCCAAAACGAACTGGACGACAACGTTGCCAAGTGGTCGTCGCGGTTTTTGGTAAGAGATAGCCTTGCTTTGCAGTGGATTAGGCATGATAATACTATTTCTTTAGTTCCCAATATCCTTGGGAAATTTTGTATTGCCCTAAAACCACTTTTTTGCCATGTCTGACTCTTTGACTGTTACTGTTCCTGCAACAACCGCTAACTTAGGGGCTGGTTTTGATTGTATTGGCGCGGCGTTAACCCTCTACAACCACTTTCACTTCAGTTTTGCCGATACGACTCAAATTACGGTAGTGGGTTCGGAAGCCGCAGGGGTGAGTGTTGGCGAAGATAATTTGCTTTATCGGGCATTTACGCGATTGTTTAACTTAATCGACCGGAAAACGCCCTCTGTTGCCATCAAAATTGAGTTGGGTATTCCTTTGTCTCGCGGTTTGGGCAGTTCGGCTACAGCGATTCTAGGGGGGTTGGTGGGAGCAAATGAGTTAGCGGGGAGGCCCCTTGCCGATACCGAAATTTTACAAGAAGCGATCGCCTTTGAAGGCCATCCTGATAATGTCGTACCCGCTTTCCTCGGCAGTTGTCAGTTGTCGGTACAAACGGAGTTGCAATGGCACTTTTGTCCGATTCCTTGGTCTGAACAAGTCGTTCCTGTCGTGGCTATTCCCAACTTTGAACTCTCTACAGAAGCAGCCAGGGCGGTTTTACCCCATCAAATCGATAGAGCAGATGCAATTTTCAATATTGCTCGTTTGGGACTGTTGGTGCGCGGTTTAGATACCGCTAATCCGGCTTGGTTGACTGGGGCTTTGGCGGATAAGTTACATCAACCCTATCGCCAAAGGTTGATTCGAGGCTACGAGGTGGTTAGAGCGGCGGCCCGAGACGCGGGGGCTTACGGTTTGGTTATTAGTGGGGCTGGCCCGACTCTCTTGGCGTTGTGCGCTCCTGCCCAAGCCCAAACGGTGGCAACTGCCCTACAAACCGCCTGGGCTACTGTCAATGTTACCGCCCAAACCCAAGTTTTAGCGATCGCCCCCCACGGTACGAGGATTCATTCATAAGTCCCAAACGCGATCGCCAGAACATAACCAATAATAACGGCAGAAACAAACAATTGAGCTGTTGTAAGCAACCAAAATCGGATTGTTTTCATGGGTTTTAGCTAACCGTATTAATTAGCAAAATTTGTTAAAAAAATTACACCGCATTCCTCTGGCCCTGAATGAAGTTGCAAAAATCATCAGGGACGCGACTTCATACGATACAAGATTTCAACCAGAATGGCATCTCAGAAATATAAAGATATGTTGTAATTTTGCGCGTCAGAGACCCGAAACAACCGACAACTCCCTCAAAAATGACAATAAACCCCAAAAATACCAAAAACAGATTTTCAATTTTAAATCCCTATAGGGATCGCTAAAAAAACACGCATTTCATTTCCTTTTTTTAAATAAAAATTAAAAACTTTTCTAACTTCGATGACATAGCAAGTAAATTTCATTGATTTTGTGTATCAATTAATACATTTAAAAGCAAAAACCCCGAATAGCGCGGGCTAATTCCCCCACCTGTGCCGTCTGCAATTTGCCTGACTTTCTAGAGGACGGGATCGGAGATAAGCAAAGTTTATGTTAATAATTTTAAAAATAAAGATGAAGCGCGATCGCTTTAATGTTTAAAAAAAAAGCAGAAAACTCATCGTAAAAATCTCTCAAATTTCTGGACTTCTCGCCCATCATTGCCCATAACCTGAAACACCAAAAGCGATCCCCATCCTTTTTTCCTATTTGCTGAATCCTTTTTTTACACTTATAATAAGAAGTTAATTTACATCGCTTTACTTTAATAAAATTTGCTTCTTTTTTCTTAAAAAATCTTAATACAACCCATTCGAGTTTTTGAAAATGACAATAAACTGTACCGAACCCTTGAAAGTTGCCAGCTTTTCCTGTTCCCTACCCCCCGTTTTTTCCAAATCCACCTTTAACAAAATTTACTTTTATCTCCTCCCCATTCTCGTTTTTTTCAATCACTGCGACCTCGAACGCATTACCAACCTACGAGCCATCAACACCGCCGTTATCAACCTAAGCGGTCGCCAAAGAACCCTATGTCAAAAAGCTGCCCTTTACGCCCTGCGACTCGCCCACAGCCGTAACCCCCAACAGCAACAACAACTTCGTCACAACCTCCGGGATACCATCAACCTCATGGAAACCGCTCACAACGGTCTCATTTATGGCGACCCCAACCATAAACTCCCCGGTCATCCCTCCGTCGAAGTCAAAGCCCTGTACTACGATACTCCCGTCCATCTCGACCGCCAAGTACGAGACTTTATCACAGCAGCCCGCCAGTTTGCCGACATTCCCCACCCTACCGCCACCGACCCCCACCTCGAACACCTCCTCACCGCCGCCGACGGCGACTTACTCGCGGGCTTTGATGCCGTCGTCAGTCAGTATCAACAGGAAAAAGAAACCCAAGAACTTATCATCGACCTCCAACAAGCCTTTCTGTACCAACAAAGCTGTACCGCCACCGCCCAAGCCCAAGACCAAGCCCAAAAACTACAAGACACCTTGACCGAACTTCAAAATACCCAACTTCAACTATGCCAAGTTGAAAAAATGTCGAGCCTCGGTCAACTCGTCGCAGGAGTCGCCCACGAAATCAACAACCCCCTTAACTTCATCAGTGGCAACCTCAACTACGCCTGTAGCTACATTGACGACTTACTAAGTATCTTGCGACTCTACGAATACCATTATCCCCAACCCACTGCCGCCATCAATGATGCAGCCGAAAAGATAGAACTCGACTTTATCCGCACTGACTTACCCCAACTCATCGGTTCTATGAAAATGGGAACGCAGCGCATTCAAAAAATTGTCATGAGCTTGCGGAATTTTTCTCGTCTCGACGAAGCCGAAGCTAAAGCCGTTTATCTACGAGACGGCATTGACAGCACTTTACTGATTTTGCAACATCGCCTCAAACCCAAACACAGCGATACAGCTATTGAAATCATCCGCGAATATGACATTCCTCGTAAAGTTGAATGCTACCCCGGTCAACTCAACCAAGTGTTTACTAACATTCTGGGGAATGCTATCGACGCTTTGGAGGAATTTGGTGTTGGTAAAAAAGCCCAACCCCAAAAACCCCAAATTTATATCCGTACCGAAATTGAAGACAATCGTTGCATTGTTATTCGCATTCGGGATAACGGCCCGGGCATTCCTGAAAAAGTCCGGCAAAATATCTTTGACCCCTTCTTTACCACCAAACCCGTTGGTAAGGGAACGGGTTTAGGTTTATCTATTAGTTATCAAATCATTACCGAACGGCATCAAGGCACGTTAACTTGTTACTCAGTTCCCGATGAAGGTACAGAGTTCGTGATTCGCATCCCCTTACAGTACGCTTAACTTATGGTGAGTTTGAGGAACTGTAAGTCCCGCGCTCTAATCAGGAGTAATTAACGTTGGGAGAAAGTCACACAACTGCCAGTTCCTTGCGATACTGAGCCAACAGAACAGTTCCTGCTTCGGCTAAATCCTTCCCAAAGGTGATGATGCCTTCTTCATGACCGCTCATGACCAAGATTTTCGGGGACGCTAAGGAGGGATTTTGGCAGATGTCGCGAATAGCGTAAGCCATTTCTGGCGTACCGTAAGCACAATGACGGGGAGTGGTGGGAACTTTATCCATGAGACATTCCCAAAGGCGGCGGTGATGGACGTGAATAACGGCGCAAACGTCGGGGTTGGCTTGATAAATAGCCGCGTGGGTCAGGGATTCGGAGGAGGCTTTAATTTCACCGCGACAGGTGAGGGTGTTGCGTTCTAAGTCGAAGGTAGTAACGAGGGTATAGTGAGCGGCAGTGAGGTCGGGTAGCCCTCCGGTTTGAGTTCCTGAGACGATGAACTGCTGGGGGTTTGTGGTCGAGCGAATGCTGAGATTGCCGTAGCCAATGCCGTTGTCGTAGCGACCGATGAAGCCTTTTTGGTAAAGTTGTGTGCGCCAGGAATGAAGTTGGGTGAGGTGATGAGCGGGAGGTGGGGGTGCTTTTTGCCAATTACAGGTGTATTTGATGTAGCCTTCGTCGGGAATAGTCATTTCAGTTATCAGCGATTAAGGGGCAGTAGTTTTGGGCAGTCGGCAGTCGGCAGTCGGGGGGATATTCAGTGACCAATGACCAGTGTTTCGGGTAGTGACGATAACTTTCAGGAGAAGGGGTTGATCTTTGATTTTGGAGAACTTGCTTGTTGAGTCGCATTTGTGATAGGTAATCTAGAGCGAAATTGAATCCCAATCCGTTATAAAGATGCAAACTCAGGCTTACAAGATAGCAGATATCCGTACCAGTGGCATTAACCCCAATCATTGGTACGTTGTAGCTCAAAGTGCTGAAGTCACTGATGAACCTCTGGGGGTAACGTTGTGGAAGCAAGAGATTGTGTTATTTCGCGATCTAACTGGAACGGTTCGCGCTTTGGTAGATGTTTGTCCTCATCGTTTAGTTAAACTTAGTGCTGGTCGAGTGGTTCAGGGTCAGCTTGAATGTGCTTATCATGGTTGGCAATTTGATGGGGAAGGGAGGTGCGCGGCAGTTCCTTATTTAGCAGAAAATCAGAAACTGCCAAATTGTCAAATTAAAGGCTATCCGGTGCGGGAGTTGGATGGGTTTATCTGGCTTTTTTTGGGGGAAGATGATGAGAATTTGGTCGAGCCAATGGGATTACCAGAATGGGAGCATTTGAATTATATTGGTTCAGTTACAACGATTGATTGTCCGGGACATTATTCTTATTTGATTGAAAATTTGATGGATATGTACCACGGCCATTTACATGATAATTATCAGGCTTGGGCTTCGGCGAAGTTATTGGATATTGAAACGACGGAAAGCCGAGTAGATGCTCATTACGAGGCTCAAAGCTATTATCGGATTGATAAAATTTGGTCGATTTCTCAACTTTTTTTCCCGGCATTACGACGCTTGCATCCCGAACCTTTGGATGTGAGCTATGTGTACCCGCATTGGGCTTCTAGATTGGGGGAAGATTTCAAGATTTATTGTTTATTTTGTCCAATTAATGAAACTCAAACGAAGGCTTATTTGGTGCATTTTACGTCTTTGAATGCGTTTTGGCGGTTACATAAACTTCCGGTGGCATTTCGTCGTTTTGTGAAGGATAGTTTGTTTAATTCGGCTCAAAAGTTGTTGGAAGGCTTAGTGGAACAAGATGTAGCGATGATCGAGCAGGAACAACAAGCCTTCTTGCGAAATAATCAACAACGAACTTACGAGCTAAATCGCACGATTGCTAAGGTACAACGCTTGATTTATGAACAAGCTCAACAGGGAAAACTTTATGTTTGAACTTTAGTAAAAAAAGGGGTCGGGTTTGTACTATTTGGAGAAAATTGAGTCATACTGAGAATCAGGGGTGAAATTGGTATATTTTTTTACTCTGATTGTCAAAGTATCAGTCGCGATCGCCCCTAATTTTTAAGATTTAATTTTAAGGAGAATTTGCTATGTTCCGCCAACTGTCCCTCATCCTCGCCCTCGCGATCGCCCCTGTTCCGGCGTTAGTCATCTCGACAACGGCTCAGTCACAAACAACACTAACCCAAGGCACTCTCGCTGCCGTGCGTAACCAAGTCCGCCTTTTACGGCAAAACCAAAGCCCTAGGGCAGCACGGACTTCCGATACGATCCGTCCGGGGGATGGTTTAGCCACGGCTGCTGCCTCTACCGCCGATATTCGCTTTAATGACAGCTCTTTAGCTCGTTTGGGGGAACAAACCATGTTTCGCTTTGCACCCCGCTTGCGGGCGGTAGATTTGACGAATGGGACAGTATTATTATTAATTCGACCGGGTAGTGGTGGCACGAGCGTTCGTACTCCCAACGCTGCCGCCGGAATTCGCGGTTCGGCGTTGTTTGTGCGTTACATTCGAGAAAGCAATACCACTTTGATTGGAGCGCTGACTACTTCTGGGATTACGGCTTTTAATGGTAGTGGCACCCAAAGCGTAGAACTACAAGGTGGTCAAATGGCTGCTGTGGTGGGCGATCGCATCGAACGGGTTTACAATTTCGACCTGCGAACTTTCTACGAAACCAACACCCTCGCGGCAGGCTTAGAATTGACGGCAACTACCGAGAGCAGCGATCCGATGTTAACCGCAGTCCGCGCCGAAATTACTACCGCCTTAGCTTCCCAAGCCCCTCTAACCGAAGCAACGGTTAATCCAGCTTTAGTCCGTTTGCCGTCCCAGTCTTCGCCAGAATTCCCGGATAATACGGTAAATCCTGTTGAATTTGAGTTTTTTGCCGCTCCTCAAGAAGCAATTGCCAACAATTCTACCATTATCAATCCCCTAGACATTCGTTCGGGCTTAACCGTTGGAGAAGTCCAGTTTAATTCTCCTGTATTGCTACCGTCTGGCATCGCCACTTCAGGAACAACGACGAATACAACCAACAACCGGGGAGGAATTCGGGTGTTTCCGGGGCAAGGCAACACCAACGGCATTTTTCCCGGTAGAGGCAGTTTTCCGCCGAGCAATCCCTAGAATGCCCGCCTGGAAATTACAGGGGATCGATTTCGCTAGATTCAGCAGAAAGTTGCGCGGTACTCATTACCGGCAGTTGGAACAAGGGAACGGTAAAAGTTACAGTTGAGCCGAGTTGTTCGCCCAAACTGAAGAAATTAATTGTTCCCCCCATTGTTTCAATCAGTTTTTGAGAAATGGCTAAACCCAAGCCAGTGCCGCCATAAGCCTTGGTACGAGAACCATCCACTTGACTAAAGTTGTGAAAGAGTTTGTCGAGTTTTTCGAGGGGAACGCCGATCCCCGTGTCGGCAACTCGGACGACAACCGTACCGGGAAAATTGCGATCGCCAGCTTTGATGGTTTTTTTCAGCACTTCGGCATTGATAGTTACACCACCTTCGTGGGTGAACTTAATGGCATTACCCACGAGGTTTAACATCACTTGTAAGGAGCGTTGATAATTGCCATAAAGGATGATGGGTTCGCGGGAGGGGGGATACTGAAACTCGAAGGTAAGGTTTTTGCGTTCGGCGAGGGGTCGCATTTTTTTCTCGACATCTTCAAAAAGTTCGTTGAGAGAAAAGTCGCTGAAGTCGAGTTCGAGTTTGCCAGCTTCAATTTTGGCGATATCGAGGATGTCGTTGATGAGATTGAGGAGGTGGAGGGCGGAGTTGTGAGCTTCTTCCAGGAATTCTCGCTGTTCTTCTTCGGTATCGGCCATACCGTCTAAAATCAAGCGCATAAAGCCAATAATGCCGTTGAGGGGGGTGCGGAGTTCGTGGGAGGTACTGGCGAGAAATTCGCTTTTGAGGCGGGAGGCTTCTTCAGCAAGGCGTTTGGCTTGTTCGAGTTCTTTGTAGAGGGAAGCGTGGGCGATCGCGGTGCTGACTTGAGCGGCAAGTTCTCGCAGCAAGTCAATTTCTGCGGCAGTCCAATAACGACGGCGATCGCATTGGTGCAGACAAATTAAGGCGTTGCGTTGATTTTGGTAAAATGTGGCCACGGCTAACACCGAACGCTGACCGGAGGTGGGGTTGGCAATCCGTTCGATGGCTACGGGTTCGCCACTACTCAGGGCTTGTTGTAAATAAGGTTCGCTGGCCAAACTGAGACGCTCTCCCAAGAGGGATTTGATGTTCTTTTGGCAATATTCGGCTTCGACGCGGAGTTGATTTTTTTCGGCGTTGTAGGACACAATCATGCAGCGCGAGACGCTTAATGACGCGCCAATACTGTCTACGGTTTGTTGCCAGATGGTATCAAGGTCGAGGGTACGGCGAATATTACGGGCGATTTCGGTTAGCAAACTGCGATAAGGGTTGCGGCGAATCTTACGAGCAATTTGGGTAACTAAGTCTTGGGAAGAGGTTGTGGTACTGTCCGTCGCATTGGTCGAATGACGGGTATCTGTGGCGATTTCTTCTTGTTTGAGAACGTGGGCGATCGCCAACACGGCACTCACTCCCCCATTGGGCTGGAGAATGGGACTGATGGCTAATTCTAGAGGAAAAGATCGCCCTGCGTGCTGAAAAAACTCATGGTGGCGTTCGGGGATGCGTCGCTCTAAGACTCTTTGAATTAGGCTCAAATAAGTCTGAGGATCGGTCGGTGTAAAGTTGTCAGTGAGGCTACAACCAACAATGGTTTGGGGATCGACTCCATACTCAGCCGCGTTATTCCAAGTGAAGGAAAGATACTTCCCCGAATTATCTTGGACAAAGACAATTTCCGCACCTATTTCCTGCCATTGGGTCGGCTCAACTTGTGCAGAGGCAGATTTCATCGCATTGTTTAGTACCGTTGCAGGGGCAGGTTTCATCGCAGTTTTTAGTACCGTTATTTTAGGGTTGTCATCTCACGACCGAGTTGACTTTGACCATTTAAAGCCAACATAAGGGGCTAGTCGATCCGGCCCCGCAAAAATCGGTTGTCTTGTTTTTGTTTTAGCTTATATCTAAACCAAATTCATTAATTGGGTTGTAGCACCTGACTGCCGTTCGATAAAACTTACTCAAACTTACGTAAGCAGATTTGACGTTTACTTCTTGCTTCATTCTGGCAGTGTCGGCACTATCTAGTCCACAAGCTAACACGGTAGAACTTACCGCCAAATTGACTAAATTTAATCGCTGCATTTAAGTCGCGATCGCTCCTAAAGCCAAAATTTTCACAGTTAAACGTTCTTTCACTTAAGCTGAGAACGTCTTTTTCTGACCCCGAATCTTTCACTCTCTGGTTGTTTTTAGCCGCAATTTTCGTCAAAGCAAAGACGCAAAACCGTCTAAAAAACCGCGTTTTAGTCGTTCCATTCGCCCCGAGGTGGTACGGGGGGATTGCGACGAAAACCTCTGGCGAGATCGGCATCTTGCGATCGCTCTCCTCTGAGCCATTGCTTGATCGCCGTTTCGATGACGCGGCTAGGATCGTTGGTCAGATGTTGGATTTGATCGAGAAGGTCAGAGTCAATATTAATAGAAAGTTCAACTTTTTCTGATGTACGTTGAGATTGAGATTGGGTCGCGTTATCGTTCATAGATTTATTACTCAATACAGCTTTCTTGGAGGCGATCGCCCATAAGACCACTATTATAGCTTTTCTAGGTCATTTGTTTGGGGATGATAAACTGCGGACTTGGGGAATCGCGAGGGACGATTGCGTCCGTTTTTCAGGAATTGACTTTCAGAGAATTTATCCAGGGGAGAAGTTTCCGGTTCGTCCCAGAAAATATTAAAATAAATTAAGAAAGACAAACAGTTTTTAAATTCGCTTCGATTTTACGATCGCCCTCAACGTCCTATGACTGATGTTTCCGTTTCCCGTATTCGTAACTTCTCGATTATTGCTCATATCGATCATGGCAAATCGACCTTGGCTGACCGTCTGTTGCAGGTAACGGGAACGGTAACGCAGCGCCAAATGAAAGAGCAATTCCTCGATAGTATGGACTTAGAACGCGAACGGGGGATTACAATCAAGCTACAAGCCGCAAGGATGGATTATACAGCGAAAAACGGTGAAAAATACGTTCTCAATCTCATTGATACTCCCGGTCATGTAGACTTTTCCTATGAAGTGTCGCGATCGCTCGCCGCTTGCGAAGGGGCATTATTAGTAGTCGATGCTTCCCAAGGCGTGGAAGCCCAAACCTTAGCCAATGTTTACCTCGCCCTCGAAAACGACCTCGAAATTATCCCCGTTTTAAATAAAATAGACTTACCCGGAGCCGATCCCGATCGCGTTATCGAAGAAGTCGAAGAAGTAATCGGCCTCGATTGTACCGACGCAATCCGGGCTTCAGCGAAACAAGGTCTGGGTGTTGATGATATTTTAGAAGCGATTGTTCAGCGCGTTCCCCCTCCCCAAGACACTGTAGCCGAACCGTTACGCGCCTTAATTTTTGACAGCTATTACGATCCTTATCGCGGCGTAATCGTGTATTTTCGGGTAATGGATGGTTGCGTCAAACAAGGCGATCGCGTCCGCTTGATGGCATCTCAAAAAGAATACGTTATTGACGAACTCGGCGTACTCTCCCCTGGACAAATCCCCGTCGAAAACCTCCACGCGGGGGAAGTGGGTTACTTCTCCGCCGCGATTAAAGCCGTAGAAGATGCCCGCGTCGGCGATACCATCACTTTAGCTACCGAACCCGCTAAGACCCCCTTGCCGGGCTATACAGAAGCGAAACCAATGGTTTTCTGCGGGTTGTTCCCCACGGATTCGGAACAATACGAAGACTTGCGGGATGCCCTTGAAAAATTGAAACTTAATGACGCAGCTTTGTCTTACGAACCGGAAACCTCAACCGCGATGGGTTTTGGCTTTCGCTGCGGTTTCTTGGGCTTACTGCACATGGAAATTGTCCAAGAACGCCTCGAAAGAGAATACGACCTCGATCTCATTACCACTGCTCCTTCGGTAATTTACCGCGTTACCACCACATCTGGGGAAACCTTTGAATTTGACAATCCCAGTCAGTTACCCCCTCCTGGTAGTCGGGAAGTTATCGAAGAACCCTATATTCGCGTCGAAATGATTACCCCCGAAGAATATGTGGGGACATTAATGGAGTTGTGTCAAACGCGACGGGGAGAATTTCAGGATATGAAATACCTCACCCCCACTCGTACCACTTTGGTTTACGAGTTACCCCTAGCCGAAGTCGTGACGGACTTTTTCAATCAACTCAAATCGCGATCGCGGGGTTATGCCAGTATGGAGTATCACCTCCTGGGTTATCGCCAAAACGACTTGGTGCGCCTCGATGTTATGGTAAATGGCGATCCGGTGGATTCTTTGGCTACCATTGTCCACCGAGATAAAGCTTATCCTGTCGGGCGATCGCTCGCGGAAAAACTCAAAGAACTGATCCCCCGTCATCAATTCAAAATTCCCATTCAAGCTTCCATTGGTTCTCGCATTATCGCCAGCGAACACATCCCCGCTTTACGCAAAGATGTCTTGGCGAAATGTTACGGGGGTGACATCAGCCGCAAGAAAAAACTCCTGCAAAAGCAAGCCAAGGGTAAAAAGCGCATGAAGTCTATCGGAACGGTAGATGTACCCCAGGAAGCGTTTATGGCAGTATTGCGCTTGGAGTCTTAATTCCTCAATATTATGCGCCAAACTCCAATAATGAAGCCTCCAACCCCATTTTCATAGAACAACTGTTCTATCCGATCGAGTCATCAAAATGCCCAGCATTCCTCAGACCCAAAGCCACGACTCTCGTCCATCCCCATCTCTGTGTCTGTATTGCAAAAGTTTCCGCCGCGACCTCGACCGGGTACAACAGCTTGTCGCTTCCCTAGAAGCCCATAACCGCGACCATCTACCCCTAATCCTCTCAGTCCCCGCCGCCGACGTAGCACTATTCCAAGCCCGCTTCGGCAAACACCATTTTGAATTGATCCCCGACGAAACACTAACAGGGCGCTCTATTCCAGCAGGTTGGCGGATGCAACAAGTCGTCAAATTTCACGTTTGGCAAATGAATTTAGCAGATACAGTCTTCATGCTAGACTCAGATGCCTACTTCATCCGCGATTTTAGACGACAAGACTTTTTCACGCAGACAGGCGAGCCTTACTTCATTCTTTCTTCCTTCCCCACCCGATTCGCCCCAGAAAACACGGAGCTATTAACCTTACTCCAGGGTCAAAACACGCCGCCCCCCTTAGACTTATCCCAGCTTCTCCTACCCCCAGTCGCCCCCCAAGACATGGGTACAATCCCTCGCTGGCGGTTGTGGATTGACCCCCTCACTAGCCAGCGCGTTCGCCCGCGTCGGCGTTGGATTCAAGACCTACTCCGCCGTCCGGGCCTCCCGTTAGAGTTCATGCCGTCCCCCCTGTGGATGGAGACAGTGCTACAGGATATGTGGGAGCGTTTTCTCGTTCCCCGCCGACTCAACTACTTTGACCTCATTAAGTTTGCCCCTTGGGAGAACCACTGGTACGGTGAGTGGTTGTTAGCGACTCAATGCGCCCCCATTCATCCCCGACTGCCTTACTTTCTGCATTTCTCTAGCGACGAGGACATTCACCACGCCCAAGCCGCAGGTTTTACGGTAGAAGACTTTGCTCAACATTTCCTCGGTCTGCAACTTGCGGCGGGACACCAAGAGTTAGAGCGTTATTGAACTTGTGAACTACCCCGACCTTGCGTAAGCAGGTTGGGGCTTCCTACTGAAGTAATCGCAAAATGAGTTAACCCCAAATCAATACCAATTGTTTTTCCTGCCGTTGACTGTTCTGGCGTATCTTTTCCATCGTCAACTAAGACAGAAGCAAAGTATTGACATGATCGCATTCATTGACACCGTTACTGTCTTGATTTTACCCTCAATAGGTCTATTTAGTTATCTCTTTCTGAATCGCAAATCGATTCAATCCAAAACCTGTAGCCTTATCGGTTTCGTTCCAGTAAAACTCGCATCGAAGTCTAGCACCTTGACAGGGCTGGCTTTCATCCCCCACCTGTTCCGAGGAAGGGGAATTTCGCCGACTTCAAGTTAAAGCAGAGTAAAATGCTATATGTTCCTGGGCAATAGAGAAAGGATCGAAAGGTTTGATATTGGGACAATGTAAGTCGAGTTGCTCGAAAGACTCCATATCTTCAACTTGCAGGGGATTTTCGGCAAGTACAAGTGCTTGAGAACCTACATATTTTTGTATTTCTGGTAAACTGCCTACCCGCGTACTCAATACGGCTTTACCGCAACTCAAAGCATAAATAATACTGCCACTATTGGTTACTTTTTTGTAGGGGATAATAATACGATCTGCTGCTTTGACAGCGTATTCTAGTTCTGACTCGCTGAGACGTTTACAAGTGAGGTGAATGTTGGTATTTTGTCCAATTTCTTGTTGCAATTGGTGAATAATTCGTTTGTCTGTACCGGGACTTCCCCATAGATATAAGTGGCAATTGGGTTGATGAAAAACTTTAAAAGTTCGGATCAGATTGGGTAGATTTTTGTAGGAACGAAGCATTCCGAAAAATAGCCAAATTTGTCGATCGCTCTGAAGATTAAGTTTTTCTCTCGCTTGTTTTTGAGTGATATTGGCATTCAGAATTGATTGATAATGACCGTGCCGCGTTAGTAAGAAAGGAACAGAGCGAGCCGTTGGTGTTTGGGCGAAGAATTCTTTTTGACTATACTGAGAAAGAAAAATAAGACCTTGGCATTTTTGAGGAAACCAGCGATAAAACCAGCGTTCTAAATAAGGATAGCGAGATTCATGGGGTCGAATGTTATGAACTGTCCAGATTATTTTTAGACCGAATATTTTACACAGAAAATATCTCCACAAGAATAGGGTCAGCCAGTATAGCGAAGCTACAAGATAACGGTCGTTTAAAAAAGATTCCGGCCAATGGATGTGCCAAAAATTGGCTTTGTGCAAGTTTGACCAACTCAATTTTTCGAGGATTTGGAGTCCTTCATTTTGCAGGGTTGAGTACAAAATTGAGTTGTAAGCATTACTACTCCGATTGCGAAAGGCGGGAGTGGCAAGAATAGCCAGAGATTGTTGATTTTGATGGTGAGAAGACATGGTAAAGCTTTTACAAAAGTTTGAGATTTTCTCGAAGTTTCTGGGCATAGTAGTTCATCGAGCGATCTTCCACTTGATTGCATTGGCGGTTGATTTCTTGAAAGCGCTGTTCGCTAATTTGACGGCCTCGCGAGACGTTTTGGCGAGTTAAATATTCTGAATAAGATTTGGTATAATAATGGTTGATTCTGAGTTCAGTTACTGGGTCTGCTCGCAAAATTTTACCGATTTTAAAGGGTTGATAATGCCACCAATGAGCGCTGTAGCAATATTTGTTATCTGTTAAAAATAAGCTGTTGGCAATATCTTTGTGATTGGAGGCTGTGGCTTCCCTAAAGTTATAAGATTCAATGACTAATCCAGGGGGTTTGTGATAGTGTCCCTGAGAACTGAAGTTAAAACGAGGTACAGAAATTCCTTTGATGCGATCGCGATTTAGGGTTTTGAGATAAGGGATAACGTTATGGCGGGTGTTGAGGGGATACAAAAATTCATCAACATCAATTTTCATTACCCAAGAAAACTGATGGCGATAATGAGTTGCACAGTGAGAAAAGGCGAGATGATTTTTGTTTTTTTGATAAAATTTTGTCGGTCTGTCGTATTTTGTGCCGTCGAAATGCGTCCAAGGATGGCGGGTGACTAAGCCTGCTTGTTCGTAAGGTTTGAGCAATTCTTGGGCTTCGTTGCTACCGTCTTGGTCGTATAAATAGAAATGATCGACTCCTACCAACAAGTGATAGTCTAACCATTCAATGAGATAGGGATTTTCGGCTTTAAAATTGGTCGCAAAAACTAGAAAATGTTGCGTCATCGCGAAATGTTTTTCCACAAATTACCATGATTCATCCTAAAATTATTCTCGTTGAACCCGCAGGTGCATTAAATGTTGGGTCTGTAGCACGGGTCATGAAAAATATGGGTTTAGACCAGTTAATCTTAGTCAATCCCCAATGCGATCGCGACTCTCCCGAAGCTCGACAAATGGCAGTCCACGGACGGGATGTACTCGAAAAGGCAATTTGCGTCGAGAGCATTCCGAAAGCCTTGGTGGGGGTACAACGGGCTATTGCTACGACGAATCGCGATCGCAACCTCCCCTCCCCACTGCAACCGCCCAAAACAGTTCTACCCTGGCTGTTAGCAGAAGATTGCACCAGCGCCCTTATTTTCGGGCCAGAAGACCGGGGACTCAGTAATGAAGAATTGAACTATGCTCAACGTTTCTTGGGCATTCCTGCCAATCCTGAATACTCCTCGTTGAACTTAGCCCAAGCGGTAGCTATCTGCGCCTACGAGCTATTTCAGTTACGTCAGCAATCCCACTATACCACCGCCAAACCGAAAGATTCTCTGGCTTGCCTCGAACAACTCGAAGCCTATTTTGAGCAACTCGAAACCACTTTACTCGAAATTGGCTATCTTTATCCCCACACCGCCGCCGCTAGAATGAAGAAGTTTCGCAGTCTCTACAAACGTGCTAATCTCGGCCCGGAGGAAGTAGCGATGTTGCGGGGAGTTTTGCGACAAGTGGATTGGGCTGTTAACAGTTATCAGCGACTCAGGGGCAGTGAGCAGTAGGCATTAAGCAGTGGGCAATCGGGGGATTTTCAGTTACCAGTTACCAGTGATGAATAACCAATAACCAATAACCAACAACTAACAACCAATAACAAAGAATGCTTTAATCTTAGAAAGTCATCAGTGTGGGAGTAAATTAAGACTATGCCGCAGCGTCTGTTTCGGATTTTGAGTTTGGACGGGGGTGGAATTCGAGGGATTATTTCCGCCACTATCCTTGAATATATTGAAGCTGAAATTAATGCTCAACAACAGGCGATCGCCCCTGGAAGCCCTTATATTCCGTTGTATAAGTATTTTGATTTGATTACTGGAACTTCGACTGGCTCAATTTTAGCGGCGGGAATTGCGGCTACCCAAAAAAGTCCTCGCGAGTTGGTTGAACTTTATATAAATAATGGTAAAAAGATTTTTCCGTATTGGGGGAAATTGGGTTATCTCGCACCACAAAGAGTGAATTTACTATTTCGTTATGGCCCGTCTTCTCCCAAGTTTTCTAATCAAGGTTTAATTCAAGTTTTGAGAGATTCTTTGGGAGAGGTTTTGTTAGAAGAAACCTTTTTAGAAGGGGAAACGACTCGCCTTTTAATTCCAGCTTATGATACTAATGCTCGCGAACCCATTATTTTTAAAAATTGGCGCAAAAAATATCCGAAGTTGAAACTATGGGAAGCCTGCACTGCTTCTGCTTCTGCACCTACTTTTTTTCCGGCTTATATATTTGAAAATGGCAGAAAGGTTATTTCAGCGATTGATGGGGGAATTGCTGCTAATAATCCTTCTTCTTGCGCTATTTCTGAAGCAATTCGTTTGGGGTATTCTCCGAGTGAAATTTCTTTGTTATCTATTGGTACGGGAGAGCAAAATGTTCCTCTAGGCGATGCACAATCTTGGGGAGTTTTGCAATGGGCAGGTCATTTAGTTGATGTTTTTATGGACGGGCCTTTGGATATTTATGAATATATTTCTCGGCAGATTGTTCGTTATAATGAAGCTAAGGAAAATCAATATTTGCGCCTTCAACCCGATTTGGATAATAATTTTAAAGTGCTATCGAAAAAGCAGTTAGAAACTTTAAGCTCGATGGATAATGCTTCTGAGGAAAATATTAAAAACTTAATTACGTTTGCTCAAGCTTATCTGGAATCGGGTACAGTTAAGCATATTAGCTGGAATGAAATGACAACAATTAAGTCTGTGAAAGAAGAAGTGCAAGCATTTGTATCGGCTAATCTTGCCTCAGTGACCATTTAATGCAAAGAAATCTGGATTTTCATGGCTACTCCCCGACAAATTTTAAGCACTTTGTTTCCTTATCTTAAAACGGCGGCGTTGTATGCTCGTCAAATCCAAAGTGCGATCGCGTCCCAACCTTCTAAAACTGAAGCTGATAATTTTTTTGGAGCAGCTTTAACAGATGCCGATCTTTCGGTACAAACAGCAATTGAAGTGGCTTTAAGCTGTTAATCATTTAAATTTTTGTCTCGATTCAAGCCCACCCAAGGGTTCAGTAAGTAAAATCGGCGGTTTAAATGCAAAGCAGCTTACTGGCTCATTTTCCCCACATTCGTTTTTATGGAGAAGAGTACGAAAAATCCTATAATACGAAATATTTTAGAGCCATTCATTTAGGAGAAAAAGATGATTATTTAATTACCCTCGATCCGATTGATGGTACGCAATTTTATCTCGATAATCACGACAATTATCAAATTCTACTGAGTATTTTGAATGTCGATGAATACGAAGCTGTGATGGCATTAACACCATCTCAAAATTCTTATTACTATGCTTTGAGAAAGGAAGGGATTTTTTCGGGAGATTTCAACACGCCTTTGGCAGATTGTCAACCCCTAACTCTCGACTCTCCACAACCTGTGGTTTACTTGGGATGGGGTATGGGTCATTTTGCTGCTAAGATTCCCTCAACTTATCAAGTTTTGGATTTAGCTAAAGCTTATTCTCGCGATCGCCAAATTCCCAACGTCAACGGCATTTTAAGCGGTGATTTAGCCGGGGCAATTCTACGGACGGGGAAATGGATTGACGGGGCTGCGATCGCGTTTTTAGCCCAAACCGCAGGCTGTATCGTCACAACTTTTGACGGTTCTCCCCCTCCCCCTCTCCATACTTGTCAGAATTATCAACGTCCTGGCTTAATTATTGCCACTTCCTCAGCCCTCCATCAACATCTCCTCCAAGCCGTACAAAGTTGAGAATTAAAGAGTTAAAGTATCTTTAGCCAAAGCGATAACCAAAACCGCGTACCGTGACAATATACTTGGGCTTGCTGGGGTCTTCTTCTAACTTTTCTCGCAGCCAACGAATATGCACGTCAACTGTTTTAGTATCTCCCAAAAAATCTGCCCCCCACACTTGATCGATAAGGTGTTCTCGCGACCAAACGCGACGGGGATAACTCATGAATAACTCCAACAAACGAAACTCTTTGGGAGATAAATTAGCTTCTTCTCCGCGTACTAAAACGCGACATTCTTCCCGCGATAAAACAATATCTCGAAATTGTAATACCTGAGTTGGAGGCACAGTTGTGAAGCGTTGACGACGCAATAAAGCCCGACAGCGTGCTACTAATTCTTGCATACTAAAGGGTTTGGTTAGGTAATCATCAGCCCCTACTTCTAAACCCAAAACGCGGTCGGTTTCGCTGGCTTTAGCACTCAAAATTAAAATCGGAACGGTGTTACCTTGGTAACGTAATAATCGACAAATATCTAAACCATTGACCTGGGGTAACATTAAATCTAAAACAATTAAATCCACAATCGGATCGCTGGTTGTAGATTCAGGAGTTTGTAACAAACTCAGTGCAGCCCGTCCGTCTGTTGCGGTAACGACCTCGTAGCCCTGTTCTTTCAGCGCTAAAACTACCATATCCCGGATTAAATCTTCGTCTTCAACAACGAGAATGCGCGTTGTATAGCCTAGATCGTCAGAGTTGGGACTCTGGGAAATGTCGAGGGATAACATAAATCAACAAGGAATAAGGTTTAAGATTGTTCATTGATATACAACCTTACTTTACCTCATTATGTTGCTACATTTATGTACTTGGCCGGAAGTTGAATCTTACCTCAAAAAATCATCAGGAATTATTCTTCCGATTGGGTCAACCGAACAACACGGGCCCACGGGACTAATTGGAACAGATGCGATTTGTGCAGAAGCGATCGCGAAAGGGGTTGGAGAAGCCACTCAAGCCCTCGTAAGCCCCACAATTAATGTAGGGATGGCTTTACATCATACCGCTTTTCCGGGGTCGATTAGTCTGCGTCCCAGTACGATGATACAAGTGATTCAAGATTATGTCACTTGTTTGAGTCAACACGGTTTTACCCGCTTTTATTTTATTAATGGTCATGGGGGTAATATTGCGACGCTTAAAGCCGCTTTTTCGGAAACTTATTATCAGCTTGCTCAAATTAATGCCCCCAATTCAGCTAAAATTCGCTGTCGTGTAGGCAATTGGTTTATGTGCAGTTCGGTGTATAAAAAAGCGAAGGAATTGTATGGGAGTAAAGAAGGTTCACACGCGACTCCCAGCGAAGTTGCGGTAACCCAATATATATATCCCGAAGCAATTAAAACTGCTCCTTTAGAAGCAAATGTGGCTTCGGGTCATCCCATTTATGGTGCGGCTGATTTTCGCGAACATTATCCCGATGGTCGTATGGGATCGCATCCCAATTTAGCGACTCCCGAACACGGCAAGCAGTTGTATGAATTAGCCATCAAAGATTTAAGTAATAGTTATTTGGAGTTTTTGAATCAGGATTAAAAAGTATGAAATATTCGCGATCGCGCCTTATTTTCTTGCTCGTTACTTTTGTTTTCAGCCTCACCCTAATACTGGGGCTGAAAATGCCCTCTTATGCTATCCTCCAAAGCTGTCAAATCAAAGGATTTCGCCTTTACGGAAAAGTTCAGATCGTGGACGTTTTTCCTGATATTAAAATCCAAGCCGTGAACTCAAACCCCGATCTCCGGGTCAAAATTGTAGATGACAATCCCAACGAATGTGGAGAATGGCAAATTGTACAAACTTTCCCCAACTACAAAGTTAAATTTGTTGAAGCCTTCCCCGATCTCAAAATCCAATTTGTCAATAACTCCCCCGGAATCCCTCGTTCGCAGTAAGCTCTTTAAGGCTTGCCAATCATGAAAACTGACAGCATCTTTTATCGCCTTTTTCAACGCTATCCCCGCAGCTTTTTTGAACTGATTAACTGCCCTCCTAATGAAGCTGATGATTATAAATTCACTTCTGTTGAAGTTAAACAACTCTCATTTCGTTTAGATGGGTTGTTCCTCCCAACTACTGATGATTTCCTGCAACCTTTCTATCTTGTTGAAGTTCAATTTCAAGTTGATGAGGAATTATATTACCGCATTTTTTCAGAGTTATTTTTGTATATCCGGCAATATCAGCCTTCTCATCCTTGGAGAGTTGTTGTCATCTATCCCAGTCGTAATATTGAAAGAGAACAGTCAGTTCAGTTTCAAGAAATTCTCGAATGCGATCGCGTCACTCGCATTTATCTCGACGAAATAGTAGAAGATGAGGAAACCCTAGGAGTCAAGATTATTCAGTTAATTCTTGAATCTGAAGAAAATGCTATTTCTTCAGCCCAACGTCTCATCACCCAAGCCCAAGAAACCCTACCGCCAACTCCCCTCCAACGCGATATCATAGACTTAATTCAGACTATCGTGATTTACAAACTCTCTCAATACAGTCGCGAGGAAATTACCCAAATGTTAGGACTCAACGATATTAAACAAACTCGTTTCTATCAAGAGACTCACCAAGAAGGTCGTCAAGAAGGTCGTCAAGAAGGTCGTCAAGAAGGTCGATTAGAAGAAAGACAAAAAATTATCCGAAAGTTAGCTAGTAGTGGTCAGACTGCGGACGCGATCGCGCAGATGCTAGATTTACCGATTGAGGAAGTAACTAGACTGTTGCAATCTTGAGAAGATCGTTAATTTCAAATAACCCCAGTTTTTCTCAAAAATTAGGGTTATCTTATTAAGATTAATACAGACTCAAGCAAAGTCGCGTAACATCTTTTTGATTTCGATATTGTGGAGTTCTTCTTGACCAATCATCCCTCTAGCAAACTCTTCTAAATAAACGCTGGCATCTTCTACCACATCGAGTAAATCTTTATACAAATCTAGGGCTTTCTTTTCGTGGTTTAAGCTTTCTTGTAAGATCGTATGAACATTGTGTTGATTGCTTTCTTCGAGGGGGGCAATTTTTAAGCTGGGGTGGCCTTCCAAACCGGTTAAAATCTCGCCCACTTGTTGTGCATGAGTCAGAGATTCGGTAGCTTGGGCTTGAAAAAACTGCACAATGGGAATACGATTTGACCCGGTAATCATGGGGGAATAGTGAGTATAGCGCACGACTCCTGCTAACTCAAATTCCATGATTTCGTTAAGCAAACTAATGGCTTTTTCGCGGTCAAGTTCTTTCATCTATGTGGGTGATATGGAATAGGACAGTTTTCAATATAGCAGACTATTTCTGTTTTTTTGTCAATTACTGAAATCTAGGAAAATTATAAAGTTTTTTGATTTATGCCCCCCAGGAGGATTGAAAAATAAGTTCGATCTCGTAACACTGAAATGTAGTTACTTATTTTTGAGTTTCTTCTGTCTCAATCTCGATCAAATTCATGCAAAAATCTTTATTTGGGCTGACAGGAATAGTCTTTCTTGTACCGGGAATGTTACTAGGCTGTAGCAGTGCATCAGAAACCAGCGAATCCGATCCAGATATGGCTGAAAATACGGAAAATTCAGCGACAAATCAACTGGAGTTAGTGGCAAATGGTGAGGATTTTGTCCGTCAGGGCTTTGTGACAAAAGATGGTTGGCAAGTTGACTTCGACCATGTTTATGTGACGTTAGCCGATGTCAAAGCTTATCAAACTGACCCGCCTTTTGACCCGGAAGCGGGAAAAGACCTCGAAGCGAAAGAGACGGTAACGTTGCTAGAAGAACCAAAAACGGTTGATTTGGCGGAGGGAGACGCAAACGCCGATCTAGTTGCTGTGGCTGAAGCGAGTGCCACTGAAGGGGTTTACAATGCTATATCCTGGAATGTTGTACTGGCTGAGGATGAACCGATTGAAGGCAATACCATCGCCTTGATCGGAACGGCAACTCAGGACTCTCGTACTGTTAATTTTAACATCCAAATCGACCGGGAGTTATCTTACACTTGCGGCGAATTTGTGGGGGATACTCGCAAAGGCATTGTCAAAGCGGACAGCCCCGCAGAAGTGGAAACGACTTTTCACTTCGATCACATTTTCGGAGACGCAGAAGCCCCTGCTGATGACGAGATCAATACTGGGGCTATTGGCTTCGATCCTTTGGCTGCTTTGGCTGAAGGTGACGAGTTGAATGTGGATTACGCGACTCTCGAAAGCGAACTTGACCCGGAAACTTACGAAACCTTAGAAAACGCGATCGCGAGTTTGGGTCATGTGGGGGAAGGTCACTGCCAATAAAATTATTATATTGTTTGTTGTCGTGTTTGTTCAATATTTATGAATCCGATCAAACCCCATCATTTTCTCTTGTTTTGCGCGGTTTTAGGCTGTTCTACTCCAGTTTTCGCTCATGGTGCTAATATTTCTTTTCAGCAAACTTCAGCCCTGGAAATAGAAGCCAAATACGACGACGGGAAACCACTTAAGAATGCCTCAGTTACAGTATATGCCCCCAGCGATCCGGCGACTCCTTGGTTAACCGGACAAACCGACACCAACGGCAAGTTTACTTTCAGCCCCGACCCTACCCTAACCGGAAACTGGGATGTTAAAGTACGTCAGGCAGGTCATGGAGATTTTATTAGCATTCCTATGACCCAAAATGGCGTTTCTTTAGCGACGGCTGGTACTTCCGGTTATACGCTACCTCAAAAAGTCCTCATGGCTGCGGTAGGATTGTGGGGCTGTGTGGGTACAGCTTTGTTTTTTAGCCGACGTAAACCGATTGTCTCCCATGCTGTTCCTTCTGAGTCCCCTTTAGAAGAAAAGGTTTGATTTATGCACATTCCTGATGGTTTACTGCCCTCTGGTGTCTATATTTCGGGGTATGCTATTACGGGGGGAGTAACTTGGTATGCTTTACGTCAAATCGGCAAAGATGGCAATTCCCAAGCTCAAATTCCCAAGGCTTCTTTGCTGACAGCTGCCTTTTTTGTATCGTCTTTAATTCATATTCCAATTCCTCCGACCAGTATTCATTTTGTTCTCAATGGTTTGATGGGAATTGTACTAGGTTTTTATGCTTTTCCGGCCATTGTGATTGGCTTATTTTTCCAAGCGGTAATGTTTGGCCATGGGGGAATGGCAGCTTTGGGAATTAATGCGGCGATGATGGGAATTCCGGCTTTGTTGGCTTCCTATATTTTTCGCTTTACTCGCCCTTTAGAAGGGAAAAACGGGGTCTGGAAGGCAATTTTGGTTTTTGTTGTCGGATCGGGGGCGATCGCGCTTTCTGCGTCGATTTTTACTCTGATTACTTTGGCGACGATTACGGAGGATATGAATATTAATGCCGAACGCACGATTACAATTCTTGCCCTGGGGGGTTACGGAATTCAAGCTTTACTCGAAGGGATATTTACTGTAATGATTGTGTCCTTTTTGCAAAAAGTTAAGCCAGAATTGCTGAAAGAATAGTGTGCTATTCTAGCTATAAATTTAACTCAAAGTAACATCAACGATGGCTCAACAATTGTCTACCTTGCGTCGAAAATGGCGCAATATGCTCTACTTTTTGAGTAGTCTAATTGTCGTTTGGGGATGGGGTTGGTTGGCTACACCGACTCCAGCCCAAATTAGTCAAGCAGTGGTGCAAGAAATCCTCGATAGCGATCGCGTTTATATTGAAGAAATTGTAGCGGAAGTGGACGCGATCGCCGAATTTCAGCAAAAAGTTCGTACTGAAGATGCCCGCACCAGTTTAGCATTTAGTAATGGCGCGATCGCCCGCCTCGGTCCCAACTCCGAAGTTACCATCGGTCAATGTATTGAAGTCAAAGAAGGTCTACTTCTAGCTAGCGGTCCCGCAAACGGCTGTACCGCTAACTTCCAAATCGGCGTAGAAGGCACAATCTACGTCCTAGAAGTGGCAGAAGATGGTATTTCTCAAGTCAAAGTCCTCGAAGGGGAACTAGCGGTTGTAGGCGATTCTGAGGACGTTCCTGTAACCCTCTCCCAAGGTAATCGCTTGGATATCAATCCCACTGGGGAGATTAGCCCTCCCACACCCCTTTCTCAAGAAGATATCGAGACAATTCTCACCGGGGTTTTATTCGACGGCTTTCAGTTGGAATTACCCGGAATGGCTGAACTCCAGAATGTTCTGCGAAATCTCTATCCCGACATCAATTTACCCCGTCTTCCTGGGTTTGATTTGCCGATTCCTCGTCCTTCTTTTCCCGGATTACCGTTCTAAAAGCTGGGGAATCGGGTTAAGTGCGAGATATTTTGCGCCAAAATGACTCATAATGTCGCTTACGCAGAATATTGACAATTTGCTTACCCGGAGGCAATAATCTCACAGTACAGATAATTGCACCTTTCCAGGTGAACCGAAAAACCTCTTGACCCGATTCTCGATAAAATTGACCGAGACGACAGAAATGCTGATATTCCCCTAAACTAAAGTTATAAAGTGACTCAGCGACTTGTTGAATGGGAGAAGTATCGTTATTTTTGGTAACTGGAGCAACTTTTTCAGTTTGTCGCTGCGTTTCAACCCAAGCGGCAAGTTTTCGCTGTTTCTCGAATAATTGCTGTAAATTCTTTTCTTCAGGAAAACGTAAATCGGTTTTGTAGGTACGAGTCCAAGTTAGGGGATACAAATTCTCTGAGGAAGTGCTGGTTAATGCTTCGTGACCATCTGCAAAAAAAGTTGCTAAATCTCGGACATTTGTCTGAGTCAAACCGTTGGTATTTTCATTGAAAGCTACATAGTCAACCAGTAAAGTTTTCTCCTTGGGTTGGTAGCAAATACTCATGTAAAAAGTTTGAGTTCCATTGTTAGCTTCATCCACCCAAGTCAAAAAACCCAAGGATTGAAAGCCCAAAGCTTTTACCTCTGGGATAGTTTCGCGAAAGTAGTCTTGTACTTGGGGAGGAAGATTTTGCGATCGCGTTGGAGTCGGTTTGGGGGGTTTAAGTTTACAGCCCGATTTAACTGCGACAATACCCACAATATAGTTAATCAGAGCAATAGTAACAGCTAAACGCAGTAACCAAGCCATAACCAAAAATTCCCTAAGTTGAGGACAAGCGAGTTCAAGTCGATTCTTTGACTATTATCTCATCAAAATGCGCTTATTCCCAACTCATTTTACTCAGTAAATATACTGATTTCACCTTGTTTCCTGGTCGAATTAGAGAACGAAAAAATAAGGCTTTGTCTTAATTAAGTAGGGTGCTGTTAGCGTAGCGTAACGCACCGAAACTCTAATAATATACGCAAAAGAATCAGAAATCTATCGACTCATTTTAATCTTAAAAAGCAAATTTAAAATAACAAGTCACGGCAGTAGGGTGTCGTTAGCGAAGCGTAACGCACCGAAACACAAGCGTTTTAGCCGTTTCAGCTATCGTTTCTATTCACCACTCGGATTGAGGCGATTGCGACTTTCCCACAACTCTTGGTGATGTTGAAAACTCATCGTCCGGCGAATTTCTTGGACTTCGCTAGAAGAAACACCGAGTTTTTTGGCCATGCGGTTATGAAGATGAAGTTCTGCATCGTGAATTTTTTCATCAGCAAGAGCAATTTGCCAAGCAACACACAACATAAGACGATGCTTGATGCGCTCTTTTTCACTTTGACGACAATAAAGTTCTTGATATTTTGTATCAAACAAAATGTCAGTTTTCATAACGTCATCAAAAGTTTTACGTTCTTTAATCTCCTTATAAATTTTTTCCCGTTCTTGTTGTCGTATGCCAGAAGTAGTCATTAACCGCTCTATGATATCAAGTTCTTGCTCAGAAAACTCATTATCAATCCAAGCCATCGGCAGCGCTGCCATAATAATTTCAGAGATAAATTTACTATTTTGCTCTGCTTTATCTTTATGACTTTTAGTATTCAAGCCACTGTAAATTCCGAGAGTTGCTATTACTCCTAAGCCAACAGGTGCAGCAACAGTTAATAAGGAATATGCTGAAGCACTTACAACTACTCCTGTTGATACTCCAAAGACACCTTGTAGAGTTGTCCAAAAACTAGCAGGAACTAAAAAAGATGAAACTAGACTAGAAGCACCAACGCCAGCAAGAGAACCTACAGATGCTCCTGCACCCAAATGGTAAGCATCTTTCATCCATTCTTGTTCTTGATTATGTTTAAATTCAGTCCAATTGGCATCATTAATATCTATATTTTGTGTATCTCTTACATATAATTCAACACCACGGATTTGATAATCAAGATATTTTGTGAAATAAGAGCCGTCAAAATTTATGCCATATTTTTTGCCTTCTTCGTATATTGTATTTGTAGAATTTTTGACAACTTTTACTAATTCTTTCCAAGATGAACCAAAGATTTGCTTTAGTTCATTAATATCATGCTCAATTTCGCGAGCAGTATTTTGGCTGCATCTATCTCGGTAATATCCCTCATTGACAGAAAAAATAAAATCGAGCATGACTAATGCCACAACAATAGCAAGAGACGCTGCAACAGGAGTTGTAATGCTACCAATTAATGGCAAACTCGTAAAAGGAATAGCAGAATAAGCCATGAATGTAACAATACCACCAATAATGAGTAATCCTACTGTCACGATTTTGCGCTCTTTTGAGCCAGGACTCATATCTGAATAAAGAGTTTGAATTAAATGAATGTAGCGAGGAATTTTAACAGCACGTTTTACAGTAAATACTAGCAAAACAGGTAGTACGGCAATAATAATCGAAAAGATCGCGGTTATTGCGGGTATAACAAACTGAAGTACGAACGGCAAAATTGCAGGCATGGTGAGGAGACTCCTAGTTGTAGTAAGGTGGGGGTTGCCCACCACAAGATAACTTTCAGCTTATTCTTGATATCTCAAGCTGCGATCGTAACACTATAACTACCAAAAACAAAGCTGAATTTATTATCCCAAACTCATCTTAACTAAGCCGTAAAATACTTAGCCACAGGATGATAGGTAACAATTGCGGTTGTAGACTGTTCGGGATACAATTGCTCGCTTTCGTCCATATACATCTTAATGCGATCCACTTCCAGTAAATCCAACTGCTTATATTGATCTTGAATATTGGGACAAGCAGGATAACCGAAACTGTAACGCGAACCTTGGTAACGTTGTTGTAGAATTTCTCGTAGGGTTTGCGGTTCGCTATTACCAAAACCCAACTCCGAACGAATACGAGTATGAGTCCATTCTGCGAGAGCTTCTGCGGTTTGAACTGCTAATCCGTGGAAGTACAAGTAATCGGTATATTCATCCGCTTCAAACAGTTTCTTGGCGTATTCCGTGGCGATTTCCCCCACTGTAACCGCTTGCATCGGGAAAACGTCTACAGACATGATACCATTTTGGGCTTGCTGTTTTGCCATTTCTAAAGGTAAGAAAAAGTCAGCAATACACAAACGCCGCCCCGATTTTTGCCGGGGAAACTCGAAGCTTGTCACGGGTTCTGCATCTACAGATATGCCGTTATTTTCAACCGCTTTCGGGTCATAAACATACAAATTATTCCCTACTGCTAAACAAGGGAAATAACCGTAAATGACTTGGGGATGTAACAAGTTTTCTCGGCTAACTTGCTGCGTCCACCGTTCCAAAATCGGCTGTACTGTTTCGGCTAAAAACTGCTCGTAAACCTCGCGAGATTGTCCTTGGGGTTTGCGGAATTGCCACTGTCCTGCGAATAGGGCTTGTAAGTCTAAATACTCGTAAACTTCGGTTAAATCAATCTCCTGGGGTTGCAGTAATTTCGTTCCCCAGAAAGGCGGTTGCGGACGTTCTATATCTACTGCTACGGCTTCTGAACGTCGGGTATCAGTAACTTGCGGTTCAGTACTTTGAGATTGAGTTTCTGATGTAGCTTTTTCGGCTTGATGGCCATTCGTTTCCGTCGCAATTGCCTCGTCAACTTCACTCAGAAACCCTTTGAAATCGTCCCAGTCTCCCGCCGATTTTGCTGGCATTAATTTGTCCATAAAATGCAAATCTGAGAAAGCATCCTTACCATAGATTACCTTTCCTTTGTAAGTATTTTGGCAATCCTGATGCACAAACTTGGGAGTCAAAGCTGCACCCCCCAAAATTACCGGAACAGTAATCCCACGCTCATTAAATACCGCCAGATTGTCTTTCATAAACGCTGTGGACTTCACCAACAAACCACTCATAGCAATACAATCGGCTTGGTGTTCTTCGTAAGCTTGAATAATGTTCTCGACGGGCTGTTTAATACCAATATTGACAACTTTATAGCCATTATTCGACAAGATAATATCCACCAGGTTTTTACCAATGTCGTGAACATCGCCTTTTACCGTCGCAATGACTAACGTTCCTTTCGCACTATCATCTGAGCCATCTTTCTCCATATAAGGCTCTAGAAATGCCACCGCAGCCTTCATGGTTTGGGCTGATTGTAAAACAAAAGGAAGCTGCATTTGTCCCGAACCAAATAACTCCCCGACTACTTTCATTCCATCGAGGAGGAACACATTAATAATATCCAGGGGAGGATGTTTTGCTAAAGCTTCGGTGAGGGCTTCATCTAACCCAATCCGTTCCCCGTCAATAATGTGCTGTTTGAGTCGTTCTTCTACCGGGAGATTGGTATCAATAGCCTGTTCTTTCTTCGCCTTTTTCCCTGCGAATAAAGTGGTTAATTCCCCCAACGGATCGTAAACACAAATATCATTATCATAGCGACGGCGATCGCCAATCAAATCCCGACAAATTTCTTGATGTTTGGGGTCGATTTTCGAGAGGGGCAAAATCTTACTCGCACTCACAATCGCTGCATCCAAACCCACAGCCATTGCGTCGTGGAGAAAGACGGAATTGAGTACCTGACGGGCTGCTGCATTCAAACCAAAGGAAATATTAGAAACCCCTAAAAGAATGTGACAACCGGGTAATTCCTCACGAATCTTTTGGATTGAGTCGATGGTTGCTTTCCCATTCACTCGGTCTTCTTCAATCCCTGTGGAAATGGGCAAAGCCAGAGGGTCAAAAAAGATTTCATGAGCAGGAATACCGTAGTTAATGGCATCATTATACGCCCGTTTTGCGATCGCGAATTTCTTGTCCGCAGTCCGGGCCATCCCCTCCTCGTCAATCGTCCCTACCACAATCCCTGCACCATAACGTCGGGCAATTTCTAACACTTTGAAAAAACGTTCTTCCCCATCTTCGTAGTTGGTGGAGTTGAGAATACACTTACCCCCCGCTACCTTTAAACCTGCTTCCATTTTCTGCCATTCTGTCGAATCCAGCATCAAAGGTAGGGTAACATTATTAACCAAACGGGAAGCCAATTCGTGCATATCTCGCTCCCCATCGCGACCCACATAATCCACATTCACATCAAGAATATGTGCGCCTTCTTTGACTTGAGATTTGGCTAAAGAAACCAAACCGTCCCAGTCTTCATCGTTGAGTAAAGTCCGGCATTTTTTCGAGCCACTCGCATTCAATCTTTCCCCCACAATCAGAAAAGAGTTATCCTGATCGTAGGGCTGGGGACTATAAATAGAAGCAGCAGCCGGTTCGTAATTTGGCTGTCGTACTTTTGGGGTCAAACTGTTAGTCATTACCGCCAATTGTTGGATGTGGTCGGGTCGCGTTCCACAACAGCCTCCCACCACTTGTACCCCCAAATCTTCGACAAAGTGCATCAACGCCATTTGCAATTCTATCGGCGTTAAACGGTAATGGGCTTGACCCCCAACGTTTTCCGGTAAACCCGCATTCGGAATACAAGAAACCATAAAAGGCGAATGTTCCGCTAAATACTTAATATGCTCCTTCATTTGTTCGGGCCCAGTCGCACAATTCAGCCCTAAAATATCAATGGGATAAGGCTCTAAAATAGTTAAAGCTGCCGCAATTTCCGTCCCGACCAACATTGTTCCCATCACTTCCATCGTGATCGAAACCATCAACGGCAATCGCTCATTTTTCTCAGCAAAAACTTCTTCTACTGCATTCAAAGCCGCCTTAATTTGTAAAACGTCTTGGCAAGTTTCAATTAATAATAAATCTACCCCACCAGCCATTAACCCCTGGACTTGCTCAACGTAGGCATTTTTGAGCGTATCAAAGTCAATATGACCCAAAGTTGGCAATTTTGTCCCCGGCCCCATCGAACCCGCCACAAAACGGGGTTTCTCTGAGGTAGAATAAGCCTCAGCGACTTCCTTCGCCAGTTGAGCCGCCGTTTTGTTGATATGATAAGCTTGGTCAGCTAAATCGTACTCAGCCAGGACGATAGAAGTCCCCCCGAAAGTATCTGTTTCAATGACATCTGCACCCACCTCCAAAAAGCCGCGATGCACCTTACGGACGGCTTCAGGATGAGTCAAGACAAGATATTCGTTGCAGCCTTCGTACTGGGGTCCCCCGAAATCTTCAGCCGTGAGATTCTGGGTTTGCAGAGATGTTCCCATCGCTCCGTCAAAGACTAAAACGGGACGTTCGGGACTGTTGAGACGGTCTAGGAAAGCGCTTTTCATAGCTTAAAGTTAATTTAGCAGTAAATTTGACAATTCCCATCGACAGGGCTGACCACCCCTCATTTTGGGGGAAAATTGTTTTTTGATTCTACCGAAATTTTGCCATTCCCAAAGCGATCGCGCTTGTTGTATGATAGAATTAATAGTAAGGCTCTAAGGGGGAGTTCGAGCTATTTATGGTAAAAGTCACCATAAAAGAGTACTAACCTTAGTAAAGTTCGCGATCGCCCTATAGGCGTAGATCGAAGGTTCGTGTCACCCGGTGCAACCATCAGCTATAACCCTTA
>JAWQFT010000048.1:0-34285 GCA_035968055.1 Jaaginema sp. PMC 1080.18
TCTAACTTTGAACTCTAAGACCAACATTTATGCTAACCTCAATAGTCTAAACGTAATTTATCACAGGATGTCCTACTTTGACTGCCGACCCACCTCGAATTCAATTCGAGGTGGAAAGCGGCAGTGCATTCCGCACCAAGAGGTTGCTAAAATATGGATACTACGCAGTTTATTTGTTGGTCGGGGTTTCATCCCACCGCTAACATCCTTATAACGGGGGTCTTCACCCCGACATTTTAGATAACCCGCGTCAGCTATTTATTTTTTCTCGCAATCTTGGATTTATCAACACTGTGGATTCTGTTTATTCCGCCGCTTGCTGGGGGGATTATTGGCTATTTCACCAATGATTTAGCTATCAAAATGCTATTTCGGCCTTATCGCGCCATTTATATCGGCAAACGTCCTCTACCCTTCACTCCTGGCTTAATTCCTCGCAATCAAGAGCGTTTAGCCCGTCGGGTTGCCGATACGATTATGGGGTCGTTATTGACTCCTGGAGAGTTACAAAATCTGGCTCGTCGTTTGCTCCAAATCGAGCGCATTCAAGGTGCAGTTTTGTGGCTGCTGCGTTTGGGATTAGCCCAAGTAGAAGCCGATAAAGAAAAGAAAACGGCGAAGATTTTGGGGGGGATTTTAGGCGATCTTTTTGGGGAAGCTTTACCCCGTTTGTTAAAAGTTTGGTCGCGGCAAAAGGATTTTTTGGCAGTGCAAATTGACCAGATTTTCGATCGAGTTTTATTGGATTTTCAGTTTAGCGAAATGCAAGCCCGGCAGTTATCAGATTGGCTGATTGAGGTGGTTTTACCGCCCGATATCCTGCGTCTGGCCTTGATTGATTTTCTAAGCGATCGCAATATTCAAGTTATTGATGAAGGCTTCCGCGAAAAAAGTAGCGGGACTTATTGGGTGGTCGCCAATTTGTTTGGTTTACGCAATTCTTTGACGCGGCTGCGGTCATTTTGTTTGGATGAAAAGGAAATTGCCAATGCCAGGTTACAAGAGTTAATTTTATCTTTAGAAGTGCGCGATCGCCTCCAAGTTTGGCTGCAAAGTTTTTCGCTGCAAAATTTACCTGTATCCACAGTGCGACAACTCCGCAAAACCATTCGCGAAAATGTCCGGGGCTATATTCAGCAAAGTGGGGGGGAGTTATTACAAAGTTTAGGTCGCTCGATTGATTGGGAGAAAGTATCGGTTTCGATTGTCAATCGTTTGCGAACTTCAGAAGTGATGGATACCTCTTTAGAAATCGTCAGTCAGGAGTTTGCGATCGCCATTGACCGCTATCTCGAACGGGATTTAGAGAAAATTGTGGCCCAAGCCATTCCCATTTTAGCCATCGACGAGGCGATCGTAAATCGCGTCCGGGCAACCTCTCCAGAGGAGTTAGAACTGGCGATTCAAGGTATCGTCAAAAGCGAATTACAAGCCATCGTCAATCTAGGCGGTATTTTGGGGTTAGGGATTGGTTTACTGCAATCGTTGTTTTTATTTTTTACTTAAATCCGGGCGATCGCGAGTTATTTTTTATTTGATGAGAGAAAATCACCCCAATGGGTTGATAATAAGAAAGCGATCGCTATTCGTTTTGGTAACTCAAAATTGTAAGTTATACTCAGCGTAAGTTGGGTAGGCGAAGCGCATGAACTCAGATGATTTTCTACAACGCCTTGATTTGAGAAAGCAAGAACTCAACAAAGCTAATTTAGTCCAAGCCGACCTCAAAGGAGCAAACCTCAGAGGTGTCGATTTAAGCAAAGCCGACCTCCGCGAAGCACTGCTGCACTACGCCGATTTGATCGAGGCCAATTTAAGCTTTGCCAATCTGCAAAACGCTCAAATTGCCAGGGCTTTTTTAAACTTAGCAAACCTCCATCAAGCGGATTTAAGCTGTGCCAACTTGAGCGACAGTAAATTAGTGGGAGCCGAACTCAGCGAAGCCAATCTCAGGGGTGCTAACTTACTCAAAGCTAACTTAGTTGGCGCGAATTTAACCAAAACCAATCTGAGTTGCGCCAACTTGAGCGGTGCCGATTTGCGGGGCGCACAACTCCAAAATGCTATCTTTGAGGCAGCACTGTACAGCAATCGCACGATTTTTGACGAAAGTTTTGATATCGAGCAGTTTCCGGTGTATTTACTCGCGCCTAATGTGAGTTTGCGCGGGCTGAATCTGAGCGATGCCACTTTAATCGAAGCGGATTTGCGCTGTGCCGATTTGCGGGAAACGAATTTGGTCAGGGCTAGTTTTCGCGGGGCTAATCTCGGACGGGCGAATTTTGAACGAGCGAATCTGAGCGGTACGGATTTTACTGGGGCAGATTTAGCCGGGGTGAACCTCACCAAGGCAGTGTACAACCGTCACACCGTGTTTCCGGCTGAATTTGAACCCAATCAGGTAGGAGCGGTCTTAATCGCCGCTAAAGTGTCCTTACAAGGCTTAATTCTGGATGGGTTGGACTTACAAAATGTCGATCTGCGGCAGGCGGATTTAAGTCGCTCCCAGTTACAGGGTGTTAATTTGACCGATGCGGATGTGAGTCAGGCAAATTTACGTCGGGCTTGTTTGACTGGGGCAATTTGCGATCGCGCCGATTTACGCGCAGTGGATTTAACCGGGGCAATTCTGCAAAACTGTTGCTTGGAAGCCGCCGATTTACGCGGTGCGGATTTGACAAGAGCGGATTTACGCGGTGCGAAGTTACGCAGTGCGGATTTACGCGGTGCGGATTTGACCAATGCCAATCTAGCGGATGCCGATTTGCGAGATTGCGATTTGCGGCGCGCGGATTTGACTCATGCTAACTTACAAGGGGCAAAGCTGAATCGCTCGAATTTGCGTCAAGTTGAGTTGATGGAAGTGACTCTCACGGCTGCCGATTTAGGGAATGTGGATTTGACCGAGGCGGTTTTGTTTCGGGTCGATTTACAAGGTGCAGATTTAACCGGGGCTTATTTACAAGGTGCTGAGTTAAAAAATTCCATTCTGCACAATGCGCGAGTCCAAGAAAGACAACTCCACGAAGCGACTTTGAACGATACCGCCGTGGAATTGACCCATCCCGGCTATTCTTCAACCCATGACGCTACTCTGTGAAAAAATTTCGCGTTGCCGTGCAATTTTATGAAAAAAGTATTAAAATTTTTGTAACCGTCAAAGCTAACTTACTCTACTTTTCTCAAAAGTCATCGGCAAAGGTGTTTGTGACTTAGCTCGAAACAGACGAACCAATCCGCCGCGAGTGCCAGCACTATAGCCACTTAAGGAGAGCTTCGTTTTTTTAGTTGCTTACTGCTCAACTCCCTCGAAACAAACTCCTTTGGTATGAATAGACAAAGTTCGCTGGTTGCGTTACAGTCACCGCTACCTTTACATCTCAAAATTTTGGTAGTTGATGATGATGAAGATAATCGCTTTTTGTTGCTTAATTTTTTAGAAGTTTTAGGGTGTGAAGTTTTAAGTGCCAGTAGTGGCGAAGAAACACTACTTCTGGCAAGTCAGCAGTCTTTTGACTTGATTTTACTCGATTTGGTATTACCGGGTATTGATGGTTTTGAAACGTTTCGACAGCTTAAAAATGACGCGCGATCGCGTAATATTCCAGCGATCGCGGTCACGGGTTTAACTCTAGCCGAAGAACGCCAGAAAATCTACCAAGCGGGTTTTGATGGTTATCTCTCTAAGCCTTTTTTACTCAAGGATTTAGAGCAGTTATTACGCCATCAAGCCCAAAAACATCCTGCACTTATCCTTGAGTAAAGGGAACTGAATTCAATTCTGGAGATTCCAAAGACTCTAGTTTATTGGACTCCAGTTCAAAAACAACAATCGCTCCCGTAACATCAGTATCCAAGGTTGTATCGCAAAGGAAATCTACGATTTTCATCCCCAAAACTTTCTCAATGGTACTTTTAATTTGGGGCTTAATGATACGATCGAGACTGGCTCTCACTTCCCTAGCTAACATTTGGTTTTCGTTATTCGCTAATATGCGTTCGGGTGGTGTGACAGTCCCTTCTAGGAAAATTACGAGAGTGCGATCGAATACTCGACAAGAAATATGACTAAGTTTATGCTGGAGTTCGCGCTCGTATAATTGCTGTAACTCGCTAAACAAGTCTTGTTTGAGTTGTTGAGAAATTAAGTTATTTCGAGTCATATATTTGCATCATGGAAGAGTTATTAAAATTTGTTTACTAGGTTTCAGAGGAGCTTTTGGGCTTGACTCTGACAGTCTTTTCAGAAGTTCGCACATCAGGAACATCTTCCAAAATAGCAATGATTCCGGTTCTGCCAGTATCCACCGTTGCATCACTCAGCAAATCGAGAATTTTAATACCAACTACATCTTGGATGAGTTTTTTAAGGGGAGGCCGTGTGGCTTCGTCTAAACTAGAACGGACTTGTTCTGCGAGGTCTTCGCGACCTTCTTTATTTAAGATTTGTTCTGTTGGAGTTACGGAATCTTCTAAAACAATGGCAATTTTCGTATCAAATATTTGACAGGTTACTTTACTGGGTTGATGGCCGAGTTTATCGCGATAGAACCCTTGGATTTTTTGAGAAATTTGGCGTTCTAACTGTCCTCGCGTGGGCTTTACTGGCTTCATTGTCGTTTACCTTACCATTGAGAAACTAGACTGCTGTTAGTAAGTCAGTAACATTATAGGGTTGTTGGGCTACTTGAGTCGCTAACAGTAGTGTATTTCTTCAACTTTAGACATTGTTGCGCCACTGTTTTGGCAAGATTTCCGATGTCGGTAAGTGTACGATAGCTACTACATAGGGTACAGATGGCTAGAAAAACCAACTGTACCCTAGGATTTGCTCTGAAGACAGCTTCAGTTAATTTCAAAAATTACGACAGTTTGTCTTTCACATTTTCTACGGTGTGTTGAGCTTGGGCTTCAGTTTGTTTGATTTTACCTTCGGCCTTGTCTTCGGGATTGCCCGTTACTTCACCGACGGCTTCTTGAACTTTTCCTTCGATGTTTTTCATCGTAGCTTCAGCTCTTTCTTCAATACCCATAATGTGTTTTCTCCAATTTTTTATACTATTGTTATTGAACGGTATGTCAATTGTTTTAGTAGCGAGATTGACAAGCTTGCTATTTTCTAAAAACCGAGGTGGTTAAATTTACCTTGGATGGAATAGAGAATAACAAAGTTAATGTAATCTCAATACCCCTTTATGTTAGTAAACTTTGCACTTTCTTGTCTTCTCTCTGAAGGAAGATGTTTGGGAAAACTCGCTGAAATGAAGCTTTAGACTGCGCGATCGCTTTCCCTAGAGTTATTTTTGATGAGGTGTAAATTTAGAAGTTGCTACTAGGGAATATCTTTATTATCTTAGCTCTCTTGCGAGAATATAGAGAAGAAGATGAGAGTTTATCTGCCTTAAGACAGAGTAAACAGAACGCCTCAAAGCTGAAAATTCATTCCCTTGAGCGAATCTACTGAGGCACTATTTCAGTAAAAATTTAAGCAGAATTACTTTAATTTTTGGAAAATTATCCATGAAAGTCCAACAATTTCTCAAAACAATAGCTCTAAAATCCGTTGAGGGCTTCAAAATTGCTTTAGTGGGTGTTGCCCTCGCTTTGTCTGTCGGCTTATTATACCCGGCAACTGCCTTTGCTGCCCCGACAATGATAGCCGACCTATCGGACATCCAACAGGAAGCAAAAGAAGCATTTGATAGCGTTTTTGGGGCTGGTACGAGCGATCGCGTTGAGGGCAATATCGACCAATCTATCGGAGAAGCGAAGAAGCAAGCAGGTAAAGTCAAAAGTCAGTTTGATGATAATGTTACTGCTGGAGTAGGCGATCGCGTCGAAGGTCAATTTGATAAAACCGTCGGTGCAGGGAAAGAGCAAGTGGGTAAAGCCAAAGGTTTTTTTGAAGATGTTTTGGATCGAGCTGAAATGAAGGGGGAACAAAAAGCAAGTTCTATCGAAAGCGTTATCCAAGAAAAACTAGATTAATCGCTAAAAAACGGGTTTAAAATCAAACATTAAACCTAAAATCGAGGTTATTAGCAAATCGATTTACCTCTCATTACTTATCTTAAAAAAATAGCCGAAACTACTTTTTAAAAAACTTTGAGATACTAAAGTTTTTTATATAAAATAATCAATTCGGCTATTTTTTTGTCTTGTTTCCACTCACTTTTTCCTCTCCAAAATCATGAATCTCAATCCACAGCAACAACAACGCCACCAAACCGCAGAAGTTCGTCGTTTGACGGAAAACCGCGATCGCACTGCTTATTGGCGACGTTGGGGAACATACCTCAGCGAGCGTCAGTGGGGGACTGTCCGGGAAGATTATAGCGAGGATGGTCAAGCTTGGGAGTATTTTTCCTACCAGGATGCGTTATATCGAGCTTATCGCTGGGGAGAAGACGGTATTTGCGGGTGGTGCGATAATCACCAACGTCTTTGTTTTGCCGCAGCATTTTGGAATGAAAAAGACCCAATTTTAAAAGAAAGATTATTTGGACTGACTGGGAAGCAAGGCAATCACGGCGAAGATGTGAAAGAGTATTATTATTACTTAGATAATCTTCCCAGTCATGCTTATGCAAAAGCTCTTTATCGTTACTCTCAAAAAGCGTATCCTTATGAGGAATTAGTACGAGAAAATCAAAGACGCGATCGCCAGCAAAGCGAATACGAAATTCACGAAACAGGTATCTTCGACCAACGCACTTATTTTGATATTTATATTGAATACGCTAAGAAAACAGATGAAGATATATTAATTCAATACAGTATCACCAATCGAGCGGAAACTGCGGCAACCCTGCACGTTTTACCAACCCTTTGGTTTCGCAATGATTGGTCTTGGGACAAAGAAACGCCCAAACCTCAACTTCAGAAAGTCAATACGGGATTAATTACAGCCGAACACCCCAGCCTCGGTCAAAGATGGCTATATTTTGAAAATGCCAACGAGCTTTTATTTACCGAAAACGAAACCAATTGTCAGCATTTATATGGCACGAAAAATCAATCTCCTTATACCAAGGATGGTCTGAATGCTTATGTAGTTAATGGCGCTAAAAATGCCGTTAATCCTGAAATGATTGGGACAAAATTCGCGCCCCATTATATTTTAGAGTTACAGCCGGGTGAAACCCAAACAGTTCGCTTGCGTTTGTGCGATAACTCCAATCTACAAGACCCTTTCGGGGAAGAATTCGAGCAAATTTACACGCAACGCCGCCAAGAAAGCGAGGCATTCTACCAAACGATTAATCCTTTTGAAATTCGCGATGATTGGGACAATATTCAGCGTCAAGCTTTTGCCGGATTGTTGTGGAATAAACAGCATTATTTATACATTATTGAACGTTGGTTAAAGGGCGATCCTACCCAACCCGAACCCCCAAAAGGCCATCAAAACGGACGCAATCAGAATTGGTCTCATATTTTCTGTGAAGATGTTTTGTCTATGGCTGATAGCTGGGAATATCCTTGGTTTGCAGTCTGGGATTTAGCATTTCATACCATTCCTTTGTCCCTGATTGACCCAGATTATGCCAAACAACAACTCGATTTATTTACCCGCGAGTGGTATATGAATCCTAACGGTCAGTTACCAGCTTATGAGTGGAATTTTAATGATGTGAATCCCCCGGTTCATGCTTGGGCAGTTTGGCGGGTGTATAAAATCGAAAAGAAAATGTATGGTCGCTGCGATCGCCAATTTTTAGAACGAGTATTCCAGAAATTATTACTCACCTTTACTTGGTGGGTAAATCGCAAAGACCCCCAAGGCAATAACGTCTTTAGAGGCGGCTTTTTGGGTTTAGATAATATTGGCATATTTGACCGCAGTGAAGAACCGCCCACAGGAGGTTATATCGAGCAATCAGATGGCACAAGCTGGATGGTCATGTTCTGTCTCAATATGCTCTCAATTGCCTTAGAATTAGCTCAAGAAAACCCCGTTTATGAAGATATTGCCTCGAAGTTTTTTGAACACTTCCTTTATATTGTCAATACCATGAATCACTTTGGCACTGAAGGGACGCAACTCTGGGACGAGGAAGATGGCTTTTACTACGACGTTTTACACTTGCCCGATGGTCAAAATGTCCGCTTAAAAATTCGTTCCATTGTGGGCTTAATTCCCTTATTTGCCGTTGCTGTTATTGACTCAGAAACCCTGGAAAAACTGCCCAATTTTGAAAAGCGGGTACAGTGGTTTTTAGAGAACCGACCGGATTTAAGTCGTAACATTGCTTGTATGGAATCTTGCGGCATAAAATCCCGACGACTCCTTGCTATTCCCGACCGAGAAAGACTGGAAAAAATACTCGCAAGAATGCTTGATGAAGCTGAATTTTTCAGTCCTTATGGCATTCGTTCCCTATCTCGCCATCATCAAGAACATCCCTACACTTACAAAACTGACGGTGAAACCTATTGCGTCCAATACGAACCAGCCGAATCTAGTAGTCCCATGTTTGGCGGTAATTCTAATTGGCGAGGCCCCGTTTGGTTTCCTATTAATTTCCTCATTATTGAAGCCTTGCAAGAATATTACTATTACTGGGGCGACCAATGTCAAATTGAATGTCCTACGGGGTCGGGTCATTTTGTCAATTTGTGGGAAGTGGCTTGCGAACTTGAACATCGCTTAATTGCCATATTTAGTCCTAACAAAAGCGGTCAGCGTCCGGTTAACGGCGAAGCCCAACCGTTTAAGCAGTATTCTGATTGGCAAGACCAAATTTTATTTTACGAATACTTCCACGGCGATAATGGGTCAGGTTTGGGGGCTTGCCATCAAACGGGATGGACGGGGTTAGTCGCGAAGTTGATTTTGCAGTGTAGCGAGTATCCGCGCGATTAAGATGAATTCTGCCTGGGAAAAACCGCTAAACTTGGCTTTTGGGTCAGACTCTCAAAAAGGTACGCTTGCTGCTGTGCTTTAAGATGGGAGGGGTTGAGGCACTTTGGCGGATTGCGCTTTTGGGGCAGTTCCGCAAATCGAGGTATTTTCATAACAGTTGTTATGGACGACATAACAACTGTTATGGGTATAGAGTTGCCAGACCACAACAAATGGCCAACAATCCATAACCAACAACCAATTTTGTAGTAATTTGGGGAATGCGTCGTCTCACAGACATGGTGTAGACAGCAAAATCACAGTAGAGGATGCGATATGGAAATTGAATATCCAGAGGACTTGATGTATCTCGATACCCACGAATACGTGCGACTTGATGGCGAAATTGCCACGATTGGGATTACGGCGTTTGCGGTGGAGCAGTTAGGAGATATTGTTTTCTTGGAACTCCCTGAAGAAAATGATGAGATTGAAGCCAGCGAGACTTTCGGAACGATTGAATCGGTTAAAGCCGTTGAAGAACTCAATGCTCCTATTTCAGGAACGGTAATCGAACGCAATCAACCCCTTTTAGATGCGCCAGAGTCAATTGCTGAAGACCCTTATGGTGAAGGTTGGTTGATTAAAGTCCGCTTGGAAAACCCAGATGAGGAGTTAGAAGATGTCTTGACGGCGACAGAATATCAAGCTTTAGTATCGGGGAATGAGGAGTAAGGAAAAGCCTCTAAGCTCGAAGTTGAATGGGAAAAACGCTCCCCTTGGGTGCTGATGGGGAAGTTTGTTGCAAAATAATAAGAACACGATCGCGTAGGATAGTGTCAATATACGCGATCGCGCTTTGTAACTGCCGTTATCACCCCCATTCATTGCTTTCATGCTGGAAACTAACACCGCTACTAACGCTGAAACCCAAGCCAGTCCATTATTACTGCAAACTGGTAACCAGTCAAAGTCTACTTCTCCTCATGCTTTTGCCAACCGTCATATTGGCATTGATGCTCCAGAAATTGAGCAAATGCTAAAAGTTCTGGGCTATTCGAGCTTGGATGCCTTGATTGATGATGCAGTTCCCGCGACTATTCGCACTCCATCCCCCCTTAATTTACCCCCCGCGCAAACTGAGGCTGCGGCGTTAGCTCAATTGCGCCAAATCGCCAGCAAAAACCAGGTTTGTCGCTCGTTTATCGGTATGGGCTACCACGACTGTATCACCCCCCCGGTGATTCAACGCAACATCCTCGAAAATCCTGGTTGGTACACGGCGTACACCCCTTACCAAGCCGAAATCGCTCAAGGTCGTCTCGAAGCCTTGCTCAATTTCCAAACGATGATTATTGACTTAACCGGGATGGAAATTGCCAATGCCTCGCTGCTGGATGAAGCCACCGCAGCCGCCGAAGCCATGGCCATGAGTTACGGCATTTGTAAGAATAAATCTAATACCTTTTTTGTCTCCGATACCTGTCACCCGCAAACCATCGAGGTCATCTTAACTAGGGCGCAACCTCTAGGAATTGAGATTATTATTGGCAATCACTTTACCTTTGACTTCGAGCAGCCAATTTTCGGGGCATTACTGCAATATCCGGCTTCTTTTGGGGGCGTGTTTGATTATCGTCATTTTACCGCGCGATCGCACGAAATGGGCGCACTCGTCACCGTCGCCGCCGACCCCCTCAGTTTAACCCTACTTACGCCGCCGGGGGAATTTGGCGCAGATATCGTGGTGGGGAGTACCCAACGCTTCGGTGTTCCGATGGGTTACGGCGGCCCTCACGCGGCGTATTTTGCTACCAAAGAAGCTTATAAGCGACAAGTCCCCGGACGTATTGTAGGGGTGTCCAAAGACGCTCACGGTAAGCCTGCGTTGCGTTTAGCCCTACAAACCCGCGAACAACATATCCGCCGGGACAAAGCCACCAGTAACATCTGTACCGCGCAAGTGTTACTCGCAGTCATGGCTTCGATGTATGCAGTGTATCACGGGCCAAATGGGTTGAGGGCGATCGCGTCCAACATTCACCGCCTCGCTGTCCTTCTCGCAACAGGCTTGAAACGCCTCAACTACAGCCTTGATACCATCCCCATTTTCGACACCGTATGCGTCGGAGTCGGAGACGCATCCGCCCAAACCCTGGTACAACTGGCAGAATCTCAAGGCATAAATCTGCGTTGGTTAGAACCCGGTTGCATCTGTATCTCCCTGGACGAAACCACCACCGAAGCCGACCTCTATACCCTGTGGAATTTGTTTTCTAGCCGCGATAAATTGCCCTTCACCCTGTCAGAACTTGAATCCGAGGCAAATTTAACCTACAGCAGCAATTTCACCCGCGAAACGCCATTTTTAACCGATCCTATCTTCAATCAATACCACTCCGAAACCGAACTGCTGCGCTATCTCCATCACCTCGAAAGCAAGGACTTGTCCCTCACCACCTCGATGATTCCCTTGGGGTCTTGTACCATGAAGCTCAACGCCACCGCCGAGATGCTGCCCGTAACTTGGCCTGAGTTTGGTAAACTGCACCCCTTCGCCCCTACTTCCCAAACCGCAGGCTATCACGAACTATTTTCCCAACTGGAAACCTGGCTGGCGGAAATTACGGGTTTCGCGGCCATTTCCCTACAGCCTAATGCGGGTTCACAAGGAGAATATGCCGGATTACAGGCAATTCGGGCTTATCACCAACATCGAGGCGAACGAGAGCGCAATATCTGCCTGATTCCCGAATCTGCCCACGGTACAAACCCTGCCAGTGCGGTGATGTGCGGCATGAAAGTCATCTCGGTGAAATGCGACGCAGAAGGCAATATCGACGCGGCGGATTTAGCCAAAAAAGCCGCAAAATACAGCGATACCCTCTCAGCGTTGATGATTACCTATCCCTCCACCCACGGAGTCTTTGAAACCGGGATTCGCGAGCTTTGCGACATCGTACATCAAAATGGCGGCCAGGTGTACCTCGACGGGGCAAATATGAACGCTCAGGTGGGCTTGTGTCGTCCGGGGGAATATGGGGCAGATGTCTGTCATCTGAATCTGCATAAAACCTTCTGTATTCCCCACGGCGGCGGCGGTCCGGGGATTGGCCCCATTGGCGTAGCGGCGCACCTCAAACCGTTTTTACCCGGTCATTGTGTGGTAGATTTGGGGGGAGAGGAAAGTATTGGCGCGATCGCGGCAGCACCTTGGGGCAGTGCCAGTATTCTCGTCATTTCCTGGATGTATATCGCCATGATGGGCGCACAGGGGCTAACTGAAGCCACCAAAGCGGCAATTCTCAATGCCAATTATATGGCTTATCGTCTCAAAGAAGCTTACCCAATTCTGTATAAAGGCAAGTCCGGGTTAGTCGCTCACGAATGTATCATCGATGTGCGTCCTCTGCGTAAAGTTGCAGATATTACCGTCGATGATGTGGCCAAACGCCTCATGGATTATGGTTTCCACGCCCCCACCATGTCTTGGCCTGTGATTGGTACAATGATGATCGAACCCACCGAAAGCGAATCCAAAGCCGAGTTAGACCGCTTCTGCGATGCTATGCTCTCGATTCGGGACGAAGTAACGGCAATTGAAGCCGGAAACGCCGATAAAACCGATAATGTCCTCAAAAACGCTCCCCACACCGCCGAATCCCTCATCTGCGGTGATTGGACTCATCCCTACAGTCGCGAGGAAGCCGCTTATCCTGCACCTTGGTTAAAAGAGCATAAATTCTGGACTACTGTGGGACGGATTGATAATGCTTTTGGCGATCGCAATCTGGTATGTTCTTGTGTAGGCATGGAGGCGTATCAAGACGCTTGTTCGTAAGAGGAAAGGGGGTGTTCTTTGGGAATGCCCCTTTTTTGAATTTTATTTATTTCTATAGAGATAAAAAATGGTACAAACACCAGCCAAACCTGAAACCCTATTACTTCATTTACCCAAAACTTTAAAACTCCACATCACTCCAGACCAATTTGCTACCTTAGCCGCCAGTAATCGCGATTTACAACTCGAAAGAACCGCCAAAGGAGAATTAATTGTGAATCCCCCCACAGGTTGGGAAACCGGAAAACAGAACAGCAGTATTTCAGGGGAGTTATATTTATGGTGGCGCAATGCGGGTGAACCGGGAGAGGTTTTTGATTCTTCGACAGCATTTACTTTACCGAATAATGCAATTCGCGCTCCCGACGCGGCTTGGGTCAGTCCAGAACGTTGTGATGCTTTAACCGATGCCCAAAAAGCAACTTTTGCCCCCGTTTGCCCAGATTTTGTGATGGAATTACGCTCAACTTCAGATACTTTGAAATCTCTCCAAGAAAAGATGCAGGAGTATCTGGAAAATGGGGCAAAATTAGGTTGGCTAATTAACCCGAAAAATCGGACTGTAACGGTTTATCGAGAAGGTTTAGAAACTGAAGTTTTAGACAATCCTTCTCAGTTGTCAGGAGAAGAAGTTTTACCGGGTTTTGTGTTGGATTTGCGTCGTGTTTGGGGAGACTAGAACCCCGGTTTCGCGTAAGTTACCGGGGTTCTGACACACAACTGGGGTTCTATAGTAGTGGCGTGACATACTTTAAACGGTGGGTTACGGCGGATAGCTAGATTGCAGTCATAGCGGAAGTTTTAGCCGCCTAACCCACCCTACATCAAAGACTCATTTTAGCTGTGTCACGCCAGTAGGGTGTGTTAGGCGCTTTTTTAAGATTAAATAAAATCTAACTAATCAGTTGAGCGCCGTAACGCACCAAGAGTTAATTTCAACAAAAGTAGGAGAAATTATAATGGTAAATAAACCCTCTCTAGAAAAACGAATTACAGCATTAGAACAAGATTTTGCGACGCTACGGGCTGAGTTAAAGAAACAAGAAACAAATCCTCAAGTAATAAATTGGTTACAACAAATTACGGGGTCTTTTAAAGATGAACCTGCTTTTGAAGAAGTGCTGGCTTATGGACGAGCAATTCGCCAAGGAGATGAATCGATTTTAAAATCTGAAGATGAGGAATGAAATATTTATTAGATACAGATCATCTGAGTATTCTTCAGCGTCAAACTGGACAGGATTATCGCAATTTAGTAACACGAATGGCTCAGTACCCGTTATCAGATTTTGGGGTATCGATTGTCACTTTTCACGAACAAATGCTCGGCTGTCATGCTTATATTAACCGCGATCTGGATAATGTGGTGAAAGGGTATAAAATGATGATGCGCTTACTTGAAGACTTCAAAAAATTGCCCCTTGTCTCTTTTGATGAAGGTGCAGAAACGATGTTTAAGCAATTGCAGGCACAACGCCTTAGACTGGCAAAAATGGATGCTAGAATTGCAGCAATTGCGCTGTTTCAAGGCTTAACTTTATTGACCCGCAATCAACGAGTTTTGGTAAAGTTGCAGAGTTAACCATTGAAGATTGGACAATTTAAGGAAACCCTACAACTCTATATCTTGGGATTTGCGTCGCGCTTGGAGTAACTTAGGCGAAACAGGGGCTATTGGTTCTTATTTGTAACTATATTATTTCTGTAAGAAAAGCAACTAAAAATGAACAACAAATTTACTTCGAGCAATTCTCAAACTGATTGGGAACGCTTAGACGCAATGACAGATGAAGATATCGATTTTTCTGATTGTCCAGAAATTACTTCTGAAATGTTGACTCAGGCAGTTGTGCGACGCGGTTTATCGGATGCTCAGGAAAAAACTGAAGTTACTTTGAGTCTTGATAAAGATGTTTGGGAGTGGTTCAAATCTCAGGGTCAAGATTATCAAAATCGAATTAATGATTTATTGCGATCGCATATAGAATTTCATCAATAAGTCGCGAAAAGAAAGATAAGTTAATCGCAATTTTAGCGCAAGTTGTAGAACCCCGGCAACTTGGGCGAAACCGGGGTTCTGAGATGCAAGTTCTGAAGTTTTAATAAGGCTTTTGTCCGCGATAATTACCCGGAGGATTGTAGTTACACACCCAAACCTCACGATTACGCGATCGCGCCATACCGCAGCCGACTGCTGTGGTATCATCCCAGACAATCTGGGTATAGTGACCGCACATTTTACCCGGCGCACAACTATTGCTGGCATAATCGTAATCGGCTACCTCGTCCGCCCACATCTGCACGACGCGAGCCGGACTGAGTTGCTGACCCGTGGCACTCGCCAAATTTTCGCCGTAGGGAGAGTTATTGCGGTGTTCAAACTTACCCTCGCGGGCGAGCTTTTCGGCCCATTCCTGGGCATAATTCGCCAGTTGGGGAGACCATTGCAACGGGGATACCCCCACACCCTGACGCACTTGGTTGTGGGCTTGCAACATTTGTTGAATCCCGGCTGAACTAGAGACATCGTAAACGTTGGTAGCGACTCCGGCTTGTTGGGCTTCAGACAGGGTGCGAATGCGATCGCGCTTCACCCCGGACTCGGTGGTATTATCGTCGAGGTACAACACCCGAAAACGCTCTCCGGTGCGACTGTCCCAATTCCAATTGGTTAAACGGGCTTCTTGCCAAGTATTATTCCGCAACACATACACGGGCTTACCATCGAGGGGAATAGAAGGATTTTGCGCCATTTGAATTGGGGATGAAATGAGATTACCAAATTGCGGGGAGGCAACTGCAACCGAACTCAAACCCAGCCCCACCGCAAGACCTAAATAAGCGATAAATCGCGCTGTTTTCATGATTTCTCCTGAGACTTCGACTTGCGTAATACCGACGCACCCAACAACCCTAGAGTAACGAATCCGAGAAGAGAACTAGGTTCGGGGACGGCTTCGACGGTAAAGCTGCGATAGGCAAAACCACCATCTCCATCGGAGACTCGCAAAGCTACATCAAACATACCAGGGTCAGCAAATGACCACTGCCCAGAAGTTCCGGTAAAGTCGTCAAAAATGCCATCCCCATTGAAATCCCAGTCAAAAGTGAGTAAGTCTTGCAAGCCGGGGTCTGTGGCTACACCGAAAAAGTCGAAAAATTCGTTGCGTTTCACTAATAAATTCTCAGTGAGTTGAGTAATGGTGGGGGCAACATTGAGAACATCAATATTAAAGCTACCCCAATCAAAACCGCCGTCTCCGTCATTGACTTGCACTCCCCAGCGATAAGACCCTTCATCAGCATAGGAATAACGCCCAGTCTGTCCTCGGTAGTCGTCATACAAGCCATCACCGTCGATATCCCAATCATAAGTTAAAACGTCGTAGATACCGGGGTCTGTAGCATTTACCAGGAAATCAAACCAATCCCCCTCGTTAATCGTGAGATTGGGGGTAATTTGGTTAATCGTCGGGGCAACATTCAAGACTGTCACCGCTTGAGTGGCTGCATTACTCCAATTTCCGGCACTATCTTGTACTTGTCCGGTGTAGTAGCTGACTCCTTCATCGTAAAATGGGCCTAAGTTGTAAGCAATCGACCGCGTACCGGAAGTGCTGTAATTTGTGCCAATATAACCCCCATTGAGATAAAAGTTGAGATAATCGGGGTTATTATCCGTACCGTAGAGATAAGCAGTGGTACTTTGACCTTCGTAAATCGTAGAATTTGACAAAAAGAAACTCACTAAGCTCGGTGCAACCTGCGGTGGGGGAGGGGGGGCAGGGACAGGATCGCGAGGACGTACCGGGTCGTAACTTGTGCCGCTATCGGTATCGGCGAGAAAGCCCATCTGTCCCCAAAAACCGCTATCCCAAAACAAAGATAAGCGACCAAATAAATCCCCCCGCGAGATGTCAATGGGGACATCGTAAGCATAACGACTTGGCCCTGCACCGTAGTAGGTTTGGTAGTTCCAGCCGTCAGCAGAACCGGGAGTTATAGTTTGGGTAAACACATTATCAAAAACAGTGTTTCCGGTAAATGCGTCAATAATGAGAGCAGAAACAGGACTTCCTCCCGAATAAGAGAAACGCCAGGGATTGTTAAATGAACCGAAGGTATTGCCGCTTTGGGTGAGAGACCAACCATTACCGAAAGCCCCTCCTCCTTGCCCTCCTGTAGGCTGCCAGATGGCGTTTTGGGTCGTTCCGTCGAAGAAGTTGACAGTAATATTCATGCCTCCCATCTGTGCGCCAGTAGTCGTGTAACCCGTTAGGGTGGTGGCAGTAGCGGGTAAGGTAAAAAGGGTTGCTCCGGCGAGAATGCTTAGACTCAAAAGGCGATCGCGAGTTATATTGAGTAATTTCATGGTAGATTTACGGTACTTTTGTTTGAATAAGTAACAGGGACAAGGCTTTAAAATTGCGATCGCTTTTTTCGTTCTTGAAGGAATTATATTGGCTCAAATATTGATGCTTTGGGGAACTCTGCGATCGCTATTTGTTTTATTATGCCTTGTCTTTTTTGCGTAGAATTGCTGTTTTTGTAAAGAGTGTGTAAAGATTGATACGGGGGAAAAAACGGAATTTAGACGAATTTTGCGGTAAAAAGTTGCGATCGCGTTACGATAAAGATTCGTCTTTGGTTAGATATACGCACCGATGGAAGTTCAATTTCGCGAATTCGATCCGTTTAATCTCTGGATTTGGTTAGAGTTGGAAACCGTCCCGGCTCCGATGGAACAGCAATATATTGAAGAGGTGTTTAATTCTTGGTTTTACCTGGGGAAATTAGGAGGATTTAACGCCGAGAATCTACAAGTTTCCGACCAAGGTATTGATATTAGTTACATGGATTATGAAAATTTTAGAGCAGAGCGAGCCTTAATGGCCCCGATGCACAATATGTCTGATTTTCAATATCTCGGCATTTGGGGACGTTGTTGGCTCGATCTCGGTACGAGCGATTTATTTGCTTTAGATGTTTTAATTAATGCCTTGCGTCAACTTTCCCAAGAATATGTAACGATTAGACGGCTAATTATTGGAGGGGAAAATGAAGATTGGCCGGTGAATAATCAACGAGATTCAATGTTTGTTGAAACCTAAAAAGAATAATCGCTAAAAAGAGAGCGATCGCGTTACAATTGCAGGAAATTACTAAAACTTGAGTTTTCCTTTTTTCAAGAATTCGACAGCGATCGCTTTGGCGATTTTTACAGACTGTCGGAAACTAAATGTGATTTTTGAGCAAGATTGGCTAAAAAAACGCGATCGCTCGGCTCTCAAATCAGTTTTCGGGCAATTACACCTTCTGGCGCGACCTCCATTCCCTCACACCCCCTAACATTCAGTAACAAATTGAGAACAAAGTGTAATTAATAATGTCTACCTGTGGGGAAGCTTTCGATAATATTTTAATATAGTGTAAAGGCTAGTGGTTAGACGCTCGAAAGCGATCGCCCCGTATAGCCTCGTGGCGTTATGGAGGGAATGTGTGGTTCACTTCCACACAAGCACAGTGGTATGGCGAGACGAAAGAAAAAATTTCCCTGCGGTCATCGGGGATATGGTCAAATTTGCCACCGATGCGCTCAACAAGACGAAGCCCGCACCCGCAAACAGCAAGAAAAGCAATCTTGGAAAGAAACTTTTGAACGCGATCCCATTGATTTGACCAATCTCCCAAAAAATGTGGTCATCAAAGCGCGTAAAATCATTGTCGGGATTCAAACCCAACGAGATTATAGAGAATTTCGCGGCAAACGCCTCCGTCACGACCGTTTTATTATCAGTATCCCTGTCACTCGCAATTATCGTCTCATCTGCCGCGATTGTGGTAGTATCCTAGTCCCCGAAGCGGTCATTTCCCACGAAGATTACAATGTTTGTAAGCCAGGGGGGTAGTAGGTCTTGGGCAGTAGTTTTTGGGCAGTCGTCAATTGGGAGAGGAGACAGACATTAGACGAATAACTAACAACAAACAACCCATAACTAAAAACTAAAAGTAGTTCTAATCGTGGGGACAAAAACACTGCGATTGATTTCATTAGCAGACCACAACCAAATAAAGCCAGGGCTAATGGAAATATAAGGGTTAATATGATGGCGATAAAAGGCTTCAAAGTGATAAGGTACGACATTATTACGATAAATGGCTCGCGGAATTTTTATCTGTCCGGCGTAGGGTTGTGCGCCGAAAAAGACACCGAGTAGATTGCCGGGTTTGCCCAAATCAGGCAAGGCTACACCCGCCCCATAAGTCCAAATTTCACTGTCTCCTTGCTGAAGTAAAATGGCATCGGTGTAGGCAAAAAAGCCGCTAATCGAAACCTTTTCGTTAACTTGCCAAGCAGCTTGTATGCCGTAGGAGTTGGTAACAGTAGGGGTGGGTTCTAGCCCCAGAATAGGTCGGGCGAGGTTTTGGAGTAGCGAACCGGGGAAGTTAGCCGCAATCGTACCGACAAAGCCATTTCTGCCCCGACCGCGATCGAAAATGGCGTTTTCTGCTCGATGGTAGGCGTGTACATAGGTCAAACCCCAATCAAATGACCCCATATCGACCGTAAATTGACCGAGGGCGGAGTATTCGCCGTTAAATAAGCCGTAGTCAGGATCGACAACCCCCGGCCCGGCGAGATAGCCTAAAGTTAGGCGAAGGGGTTGCCACAGGGGAATATCAAATACGATACCTGCACCGCCGCCGATGCGGTAGATCGGACTTTCGGAGGCAAAGGTGGAAAGTGCGCCATGGCCGCCGTCTTGGTCGAAGAAATAAGGGTTAAGGGTCGGTGTCAGGTCGTTCCATTTTCCTCCGGCGGCGGGGATATAAACTTGAGTATTGCCGAGGGGAAAGAAGTAGCCGAGTTTGGAGTCGGGGAGGTTGAAGGTTTGGGTGGCTTCTCCGGTGTTGCGGGTGAAGCGAGCGTTAATTGGGTTAGGGATGAAGGGAGGGAAGGCGGGGGCGCGAAAGATACCGCGACTATTGGCGGTGAAGGGGGTAATATTGGTTTCGCTCAAACGCAACCAGAGGCGGTCGTAGCCAGTAAAACTGGTGATTAAATCTAAGCGTCCCCTTGCACCAAAAACAGTGTTGTTGTCGTTGTCTACAAAGGCATCAACTCGCGGTGCGCCATCTAATCCTAAAGCGGCTGCTTGTTGGATGAGTTGGGGGGGTAAATCGATACTGACTCCGGGTAGAAAAGAGAGGTTACTACTACTTTGTACGAAATTTGGTCCAATGGTGTCGCTGAGGGCAAAAATGGCTTCGCCGTTGAATTTTGTAGTAATAGAAAAGGCGTTATTTTCGAGGAAGGCAATGCGACTTTCGAGGTCGTTGGTGCGTCGGCGAAGTAAGTCTAATTCGGTTTGAAATTCGTTGCGGAGTTGTTCGATAATACGGAGGTCGTCGCGGCTGACGGCATCGCTGTTGGTAGCGGCGATGAGACGTTCAATTTGAGAGAGACAAGCGTTGAGTCCGGCAGCAAATTCGTAGCGGGTGAGGGGGCGATCGCCTCTAAATGTACCATTAGGATATCCTTGCAAACAATCGTAGCGTTCGATGAGGGATTGTAAGGCGGAAAATGCCCAAACGTCTGGCGTAATATCGCGAAATTGAGAGGAGGAGGGTAGGCTTTGGTCTAAAGTTCCTTGCCAATTTTCTGATTCTGGGAGGGTATTGCTGTCTAAGTCGATGGCGGGGGTTTGGCTGAAAACGGCTTGTGGTATGGCTAAAACTGTACTCAAACTTAGCAGTAAACCCCAACTTCTCGGTTCTAAAAAACGGCATTTCTGAGTATGAAGCATGAATTTTTCAACCTGCTCAATTTTGCCGATTAATATATCACAATTTGGTTTTGGGTCTGGTTAATTTTTAATAACAAAAAGGCGCGATCGCCCTCCTTGGAAAATTACTGGGAAAATTCTCTCTCTGGTTTATAATAAAGCTCTGGAATTGAGGGAAATGGCGACTGTGGAGCGACAAAGAGAACCCCGCCACAATTTGGTTTTATATCACCTCCTGAAGTGGTCGGCGGTGAGTCCTCTCCTGCATACTTATTTCCGGGGACGCATCTATGGGGTAGAAAATGTGCCTCAGACGCAGCCTGTGATTGTTGTGAGCAATCACGCGAGTAACTTTGACCCCCCCATCGTCGCGAACTGTGTGGGTCGTCCTGTGGCGTTTATGGCGAAGCAGGAGTTGTTTGAAGTTCCGGTGTTGCAGCGTGTGATTCGCTGGTACGGGGCATATCCAGTAAAGCGCAATAAGGGCGATCGCGCTGCCATTCGTGCCACTCTCAAAGCCTTAGAATCCGGTTGGGCGGTGGGGATGTTTATCCAAGGTACGCGGCGAGAAGACGAGCAAATCACCAATCCCAAGATTGGAGCAGCCCTAATTGCCGCTAAAGCCCAAGTTCCCCTAATTCCGGTGAGTTTATGGGGAACTGCGGGGATTGAGAAGAATACGACCATTCCTCGACCTGTTCCCGTTACGATTCGCATTGGCGAGGCGATCGCGCCCCCACATTCTACCGAACGCGATCGCCTCGAACAAGTGACTCAGCATTGCGCTGAAGTTATCAACCAAATGCACAGTCTGGGACGCTAACGAGTGCGTGAGTGCTTTACCATAGCGCTGTAATTGCTTTAGACTGGCTCGAAGTGTAGGTTTTCTTGGAGAAACTGAAGAAAAGCTTTGACTTTGGGCGATCGCTCTCTGGTGGTAGGGAAAATGGCACTGAGGGAGATAGGACTGGCATACCAATCTTTGAGTATGGGGATTAATGCGCCAGACTCGATGGCTTCAAAACAGAAAAAGACGGGTAATAAGCCAATGCCAACTCCAGCTAAAACCATTTCAAAAGTGATGGTTGGATCGTTAACCCAACAACGGGGATTCAAGGCAACAGTTTGGTTTCCTATCTGTTTATGGTGTAACTCCCAGTGAGGATTATTTCTATTGCCTGTCACAATGGTATCGCGATCGCTCAATTCCGCTAGAGTTTGGGGGAGATTGCAACACTGCAAATAAGTCGGACTGGCAAATAACTGACGCGCAACTTCACCCAAGGGTTGGATTCTCAACAGGGAGTCTTCGATACTGCCAATCCGAATAGAAATATCAAACCCTGCTTGTAAAGGATTGACAGGTTGATTAATAATGTAATGATTGAGTTGTATTTTGGGATAGCGACTCAAGAATTCCGGGATCAAATCCTTGAGAAATAAGTGCGTAAAAGCACTAGGCGCACTGGTACGGAGAATACCTTGGGGTTCGGCTTGTTGCTCGTCAATCGCGGCATTCGCTTCTTCAATTTCTGCCACAATGCGATCGCAATATTCAAAGTAGAGTTTACCAATTTCTGTGGGACGCACCACCCGCGTCGATCGCTCTAATAGCTTCACTTGCAAAGAGTCTTCGAGTTTTTGAATGCGGCGGCTTACCGTGGCTTTGGGTAGATTCAAGCGCCGTGCTGCCCCCACAAAGCTGCCCTGCTTAACCACATGAGCAAACACTACCAGGGCATTTAAGTCGGATATCTCCATTATTGTTCCATTTTTGGAATATTTAATTCCATTTAAGCGGATTTATTAAATTTTGTATCGCTTGTAGATTGAACTAAGACTTTTCACTGACTTAAATCTGTCAACTCCAAGACAAAAAACAATGAATCAACCTGTGAAAATACTGGCTTTTGCGGGTAGTTCCCGAATCGCATCTTTCAACAAAAAGCTCGTCCAAATTGCCGCAGAAGGCGCGAAAACCGCAGGAGCAGAAGTAACTTACATTGACTTCCTCGACTATCCCATGCCGTTATTCAACGAGGACTTGGAAGCCAAAGAAGGATTGCCCGATTCAGTGCTTCAGTTCAAAGCCCTCTTGAAAAGCCATCAAGGATTGCTCATTGCCTGTCCTGAGTACAACGGCTCCATTACCCCTTTGCTGAAAAATGCTATTGATTGGGCTTCTCGTCCCGAACCGGGGGAATCTCCTATGGCTCTGAGTTGCTATAGGGGCAAGGTTGCGGCGCTGTTAGCCACCTCTCCGGGGGGTTTAGGGGGAATGCGGGGTTTAGTCCATGTACGAGCCATTTTAGAGGGCATTGGGGTAATCGTGATTCCCGATCAAAAAGCCATTCCCAATGCCTATCAAGCCTTTGACGAACAAGGCAATCTCACCGATGAAAAGCAAGTGCAAGGAGTGTACGCGATCGCCCAAAAACTTGCTGATGTTACCGCCAAGTTATCTTAAATTAGGAGCAGTCATGAACTATACCGAAAAACTCAGTCGCGACAATTGCGTTTTTGTCTTAGTTGACTTCCTCGATGGCTTTTTCCCCGGCATTAAAACCATTGACCACGGCTTACTCCGCAAAAATGCCGAAGCCTTTGCTCGCCTTTCTCAAATCTTCTCAATTCCCACCATTATGCTCGGAGAAGAAGGGGATTTTCGCGGAAACTTCTTTCCCCAAGTCGTTGCTCATGCAGACCACGCCATTCGCGTCGAGCGTCACGTTCCCAGTGCTTGGGACGAACCGGAATTTCAGAAACAATTGGCTAATATTGGGCGCAAAAAAGTGGTTCTGGGGGGCATTTCCCTGGATATCTGCACTCTACAACTCACCATCGACCTGATTGGGGGCGGTTATGAACCTTATGTGGTGGTGGATGTATCGGGATCGGATACCACTCTCAACGAAACGGCAGCGATGATGCGGATGACCCAAGCGGGTGCAGTGATGGTGTCTTGGGCTTCCATTGCCTCGGAAATTATGAAAGATTGGCAAACTCCCGAAGGGCCAGCCGTGGGGCAACTTTATCAAGACTTTAGCTACTGGGGAAATCGGATATAGCCAGTATTTTCCCTATTTCCCGTTGAATTTTCTCAAAACCTCAAATGACTAATACAAAATTTAAGATTGGCTTTTTCGCGATCGCCCTGAGTGCATCTCTCGGTTTCGTTGCGAGTCCCCTAGAAACTGCCCAAGCTCAAAGCCTCATCGAAGATACGTCCTATATTACCGCAGACAGCGATCTCACCCTTGAGGACGAATTAGCCATTTATCAAACGATCGCCCGTTTAAATCATGCCATCGACGCGGCGGATTACGAAAGCTACGCCAGCTTTTTCGCTGAAGATGCGGTATTTGCCACTGCCTTCGGGGACGCGATCGGGCCTGAGCAAATTATCGCATCCCTAGAACTATCTCGCCCGTTTATCACTAATAAGCGCCATGTTGCCAGCAATATTGTGATTAATGGTAGGGGCGATCGCGCTGTTGTGACCAGCTATTTAACAGTATTTGAACGAGCAGAATCTCTAACCCTCGTCGGAACAGCCATCAACGTCGATACCTTGGAACGACGGGATGGAGAATGGGTGGTTGTGCGTCACGAAACCGAACTCGATCCAGCCACCCTACAACTGATGGAATCGATGATGCAAAGTCAATCTTCTCAATAATTATGCTGGATTTCGCTCAATTTCAATCTAAATACGCCACGGTTGTTAATGTGTTTACCGTCAATCCCGGTCAACAAGATGTAGCTTTTGAGCGCATTCAGCAAATTTATACCGAGGTGGTGAAAGAACAAACGGGCTTTATTGATGCCACATTGCTCAAAAGTGATGATGGCAAAAAAGTTACGGCGGTGGCTCATTGGCATAGTGCCGAAAATCTCCAAGCCCTGCGACACAATACCCGTTTTCATGCCCTCCACGATGCGGAATTTTGGCAAGTAATTGAACGAGTTGAACCTCATGTTTATAGCGATCGCCCTGCGATTATTCAGGGACATTCTTAGCTGTTTTTCTCTTTATTCCTATGACTTCGACGACATCTAAAAAGCCTTTTAAACTCAATATCAAACAGAAAAACTGGTTAGTTGCTGCCCATGTAACCTTTGCCGGGATTTGGTTTGGGACGGGACTTTGTTTGGTTGTAATGGTTTTGAGAAATGCCCACAATCCTAACGGAGATGGTCTTTATGCGGTCAATGAAATGGCAAAGTTTCTGGATGATTTTCTCATCATTCCGACGGCAACTTTATCGCTACTCACGGGCTTTTTTCTGTCTTGGCTGACTAACTGGGGATTTGTGAAACATTACTGGGTGATGACCAAATGGTTTTTAACAATTTCTCTGATTGTTTTTGGCACATTTTGGCTTGGCCCTTGGATTAATGCGGTGACTTCTATTTCTGAAGCAGAACGTTTGCAAGCTTTAGCAAATCCGCTTTATGTCTTGGATAACCGGGCTTTGATTTGGGGTGGGATCGTCCAAACTTTTTGTCTTGCTATTGTAATTGCGATCTCGATTCTGAAGCCTTGGGGTCGTCGTTTGTCCAACTCGAAGTCTTAAGCATTTCAGAGAAGTTGAATTGAGAAAAAACTCCACCTAAAATTAATCTCTTATGACCTATAATCCTGATTCTTGGTTTGTTAAAATAACCCTACTCCTGACTAGCACTCTCACAATTATGTCCGGGGCAACGATCGCGCCTTCCCTCCCTGCGATGCAATCTCATTTTGCTGATGTAGAAAATGCCGAGTTTTGGGTGCGGTTGCTGCTCACGATGCCTGCTTTATTTATTGCTCTCGGTGCGCCTCTTGCCGGACAATTGGTGGATAACCTAGGACGAAAGCCTCTTTTAATTGCCTCAGCTTTACTCTACGGACTCGCAGGCGGTTCGGGTTTTGTGCTGAATTCCCTATTTCAAATGTTGGCAGGACGGGCATTTCTGGGGCTGGCTGTGGCGGGTATTATGGTGAGTGCAACGACACTGATTGCGGATTATTATCAAGGCGATCGCCGTTCGAGTTTTATGGGACTACAAGCAGCGTTTATGTCGTTGGGGGGTGTCGTCTTTTTGTCCGTCGGGGGATTTATTGCCGATCTCAACTGGCGTTTTCCTTTTCTGATTTATCTGTTTTCTTGGGTTTTAGTTCCTGCTATTCTCTGGTTTTTATCTGAACCCAATCCTGCTGCTGTTTCTGATTCAGCTAATATTGATTCAAATATAGCAGTTAATCCTGTTAAAATACCATTTAAATTACTCGGATTAATTTATGGTTCAGCCCTGATTTTACAAATCGTCTTTTATATGATTCCCGTACAATTACCGTTTTATCTCAAGCAATTGTCGGAAGCCAGTGCGTCTCAAAGCGGTATTGCGATCGCCTTCGTGACTCTATTCGCCGCGATCGCCTCCCTTAACTACGGTAAAATTAAAACAAAACTAGGTTACGTCAAAATTCTGTCAATTGCCTTTCTCCTTATAGGTTTAGGCTATGTGGGCATTGGTTTAGCCGAAAATTATAGTATCATTCTCTTAGTTTTAATTCCCGCAGGCTTAGGCTTAGGATTACTAACCCCCAACCTCAATGTCTGGACAACCACCACAGTCCCAGCCGTTTTGCGAGGACGGGCGCTTGGGGGACTCACCACCTGCATTTTCCTCGGACAATTTTTATCCCCTATCGCAACTCAGCCCTTAAACCAATTAATCAATTTATCTGGTACTTACGGTTTTGCAGGCATTTTTATCGCCGTATTGGGTGCAATCTTTTGGTTTTATCAAAAGTCAATTGACCAACTCACTCAAGTGCTTTAGCTGGGGGAGCGACAAGCTTACAAGGGTAGGTTTTTAACAATCAAGAGGAATTCCAGGCTGAATTGGGGCGATTACTCAACCATCAATTTAAATTGCATTCTGTCAAATTTTATGAATTTTAGAGTATTTTGTCTTGAAAAATACAGCATGATTGCCAATTATTCAAGATCAAGCTGTTACCCCCAAAACCAAAACCGGAATATCAATATCTGCCACACCGCGATTTTCTAAATCCCAAACAATCTGCTCAAAATAGGAAACCCCCGATGACATTTCATCCGCAAACTCTTTTAGAGGGACAATTTCAACACCAACATTAATAAAGCCGAGATTGTGAAAAATAGTCATTTTGGCACAGACGTTATACACCATGAAAGCATACTTTCCGAATTGCACTTCAACACCGACATTATCTTTGAGGAAATCCATTTCTCGAAATTGTCCTTTAGTCACAGTCCGTTTTGTGGCTAAATAAGTCGGCGTATAATAAGACTGAGTTTGATAATCGCATTTTATCTTTTGCTTTTGCCAACCTCGCTTCTCAAATTCAGTTCTAAACACTTTGTTCAGGGAAGGAGGACTATACAGCATTCTCCCCACCATTGTTTTTTCTTTACTTTTTTTGGTTTTATATAAGTTAGCCTCTACAGATTGAATAACATCATAAATTTCTTGCTTTTGGGTTAAAAACTGATGGTTAAAAACTTCCAGACCATTGTTGAACGAATAAACACCACCGACAATCATGTTTTATATTTGTTAGAATTTTCAAATAATTTAAGTTGTTCTGCTTGTTGCCATTCTTGAGGACGCTGACTCACTTTTTCGCGTCCACTAGGTTGATGTACAGGCTTACCCAAAGGTCGCATTTTTAAAGTCCCGTCAAAATATGAACTAATACGTTCGGTGGCTATTTCTATGTATTTTTCTTCTTTTTCGCAACCCATCGCTCTACGATTATGTTTCAAGGCGGCAATAATAGCAGAACCTACTCCTGTATAAGGATCGAAAACCACATCATTTTCATCAGTTAAAGCGAGAATACATCGTTCGACTAACTCAATCGGATATTGACAAGGATGTATTGTTTTTTCAGGATGATTGGATTTGACATTAGGAATATCCCAAACTTCTTCATCCCAATTTTGAACCACAATTTCCCAAAAGTCTGAAGGATTTTTACCTCTAGGATTTCCTGAAGGTTTGCCTTTGTTTTTTCCTTTATAGTGACGTTTTCCTGGATACTTAGAAGGTACTCTTACTGCATCTAAATTAAACTTATAATTATCGCTTTTGGTAAACCATAAAATTGTTTCATAACGCCCAGAAAAACGCTTAGACGCATGGAGTCCGTGACCAAAACGCCAGATAATTCGGTTTCTGAGGTGTAAATTAAACTGTTTGAAAAGATTGTAATAAAAAATATCTAAAGGATATACTTCTCCTTTTTTGACAAAATTACCGACTTGCCAACAAATGCTTCCTGTGGGTTTGAGAATATGGTACAACTGGGCAATAATTTGACTCTGATGCTTTAGATAGTCTTCAATAGATACTTTCACTTCGTATTCTTTGCCAATATTATAGGGTGGCGAAGTTATAATTAAATCCACTGAATGATGAGGAATTGTAGGCAAAAAATCTTGAATTTCACCGGGATGAAGAATTAAGTCTGCATTTTCTTGATATTGTTTGACAATAGATTTGGGTTGAATTAAAACCATAAAATAGATTTGTTTTATAGATACAATAAAACGGCATTACAGTAATATTTAACTTTGGTATTAAGGCAAAGTCTTGTATTAACATTTCCAGGTAAAACCCGAAAAAGAAAATTGAATAATATTTAAGGAATGCGGCGATAAAACCATTGCCAAACTGAGACAATGAGGTTTTCTAACCACAGCATAATCTCATCGAGCCATTCGAGGATTTGCTCTAGGGGATGCTTGATGTAGCCGACAGAAGTAGCTTCGGCTTCCAACCAATCGAAAGCTGGATCGATGGTTTCAGATTGCGATCGCGCTGTTGTCATGTCCCCAGAAGTAGGGGTGGTATCCGTTGCTGAGGAGGTCTGAGTTGCCGCTAAAGCCCCAGATGGGGAGAGAGAAGTCTGCTTGCCTAACTTTTGCCAAAATTTAAACTTGCGGGGGGTTGGCGGGGATTCTGAGGCTTTAGAGGGCGATCGCGTTTCAGTCAATGCACCCGGTTTTTCGAGGCTGAGGGGCGATCGCAGTTTGGGACTGTCCCAACCGGAATCGAGTTGTTTTTGAGCCGTCATCACCTGACTCAAAGGTTCGGGAATGACTCTCTCGTCACCATACAAGTCCGTCCAAGTCAGCCAAGGGTCTTCGGTCATTTCTGGGTCTGGAGCGGGCTGAGGAGGCGATTTGGGCAGCAATCCGGCCAGGTTAGGTAGTTTGAAGCGTTTTAGACCACCGGATGGGGGAGGAGGCGCGATCGCACTCTGACCTTCTCCTTGTCCTGCCACTTTAACATTATGGTTGCGTTCCCCAAAAAAGTAATCAATTGCCCCATAAATCAACGCCTGCATTGAATTCGCGGCGGCGGCATCATCGGCAGTCTGTAGTTTATCCTGTAAGCGAGTCGCTAAAGTTGCCACCTGTAGACGCAGTTTTCCCACTGCAAAACTCAGCGTCAGAGATTCCGCTTGGGCTTCAATCTGAGCTAAACGATGGTCGAGTTGAGCCAAACGTTCCAAATTCAGAGAATAACCTGATAATCCTGGGGGGAGTGTTAGAGGAGGGGGAGGAGGTGCAGCCGTCGCGACTAAAGACGCTTCTTGAAACAGATTAATCGCGATCGCCACGGGACTGCGCTGTACCCAACGCATCATACTCCAAAACCATTGTACGGGCTTGAGTACCGGAGAATCATCTCCAGGGGGAGCATCAAATCGTAAGGGCTGCGTTGCGGTAATTTGCTGCTGCTGACAATAGTAAAAGTCAGCCACCTCCAGAATCAAACGCTGTTGGAGTTGTTCTTGTTGTTCGGGAGACAGAATATCCAGAACTACATTATCTACGGTGACCAAAACCAGCGATCGCGTCTGCAAACAACTCGCAATTCCCTGTAACTTCCGAGCAACCTTTACCCCACTCTCAGCCGCAGTTTCCATCTTACCCGCATTCCCCGCAACCGCCACCAAAGCAGGAGCTTCCGGCGGAGTGGCTTGGAGCAATAACGGCTCAACGGCGGTCAAAATACGCTGAATTGGGCGATCTACCGTCAATTCTTCCGGTTCTGCTGCACTTTCGGCTTCATTTCCCGGTAATTGCTTAAAAACTTCGCGAGATTTTTGCTGTAACTGTCGTCCCGTCCAACGACTTCCCTGGACAAAAAGGTAAGCCGGATAAGCCAGAATTTGCAAACCCCACACTACACCCAATTGTACATAACGAGCCGCTTTCGTCCCGCGATCGCGCATCAACAGAGATTGACGATTGAGAAAATTAAACAAACGGCTTTTGTAGGGAGCGTCAGGACTAAAAGACATAGGACATGGGGGCAATTCTTCCTTATGTTTCCTATTGTCGCATTGAATTTCCTTTCTGTCGCAGTCACTTCGTAATCCGAAAAGCTCATTAACGCAACTCAAAACGATCGAAAGCCATAACCTCAGAATCCGGTTTGCGGGTATCAAATCGATAACTGGTTACTGAACCATCCTGAGTATCGAGAATACTAAAAACCGTAATATCGTTACTGGCAATATAGGGCAAAGGCTCATTCGTCTCTGGGTTCAGCAAAGGCGCGATATTTGGTGTAATCGGCTCTAAACCATTGGGATCGCCCGCAGAAACATAAGTTTCCTGAAATTCTGGCGGCACAAAGCGCTTTTTCTCCCCGATATAAGCCCCGTAACTATTGCCCACATTGGACGACTCCAAAAAGTGAACCCCAGACGGACTCTGAAAGCGATTCCACAGATGGGAATGACCAAAATAAACTAACTGTACCCCCGCTTGTTCCAGGAGAGGCTGCACATCGCGAATGATGTAATCTTGGTGAAGGGGGTATTCGTAGCGCACCGACTTGACTTGACCCTCTGGAGTATATTCGACGTAGGGAACGGGGTCAGTATAAGCCGGAACAATGTTATCACCGAGGGTGTGGGGGGGATGGTGAAACATCACGACTTTGTACTTCGCTTGTTGAAAGGCCTCGCTTTGCAATTCTTGTTCTAGCCAGCGATACTGTTTTGAGCCTTTCGCGATCGCTTCAAAGATATGCTGACCATAGCCCCAACGATCGGGATTATTCAGGTCTGCTTCCGGTTCACGATAACGACTTAATGCCTCAGCTTCAACCGAAGGCGATCGCCAAACATTGGTGATATAAAGGGAAATCAGGCGAATATCCCCAAAAGTAACGGCGTAATACTGCTCACCCCCCGGTAAACTTTCGGGAAGCGTCAGAATCTCTTGATAAGTGTCGGTATTGAAAGAATTTGACTGAATCCAAGCCTTTTTAATTGCCGGGTCATTTTGGGGATTAATTACCGGGGCTTTTTGGCTGTAATTAATCGACGCGATCGCCCTCGGTACAGAACGACTAAATTGCTCGTTTAAGCCCTTGCTACTGGAATAATACCCCATCACCTCATGATTGCCAATTGTGGCGTATAACGGGGCGTGTTGGATAATCTCAGCGCCCTTATACTCGGTAATACTTCCCTCTTTTTCCAGTTGATAATGAGCGCGACCTTGCAAACAGGGAAAAAAAGCACAACCCCGGTTATCATCAAACCATTCCGAAGCGCGATCGGGAATATTAATCAAATCTCCTGCTATAAATACTGCATCAATCGGCCCGGCAATTTCCCTCGCTTTTTGCAAATTCGCTGCTGTCATTGGCATTAACTGATGATCCGAAGTCAGCAGGATTTTCAGGGGTGTTCCGGGTTGCGGTTTGGGGGTTAAAGTAAAAGTCCCACTCTCGATTTCCGTACCATCTTCAAGCCAACTCACCACCTGATAAGGAAGCCGCTTTCCCGGTTTTAGCCCTGTTACCTCAGCTTCGTGTCGCCAAATTTCGCGTCGAGTCGGTTGTGAGAAGACCTGATTTTCCTCAGTTTGAGACCCAAAGCGGGATTTTTGGTCTTCGCGAGTGCGACTGAGTTGAGTGGTAGCCGCAGTGGTACTGTATTCCAAGCGAGACCCATAACGCACGAGATGATGACTTCCCGGAAACTCCGTAAACCAGACCACTCGTACCGAAGACGCTGTAGGAAGTTGTAAAAAAGGATCGCTGAGTAAACGAGAATCAGAAATTAGCGGTAGTTCCACAGGTCTTTGGGACAATACAACAACAATCGTAACTAAGAGGGTTAAGCCGAAAAACAAAGCAATACCGATCCAGCCTCTAAGAAAAGCTCGATTTATGCTAAAAATCATAGATTGGGAACAGCAAGGAGTTGAAAGAGTAACTCGTTTTACGAATTATTTTTAATCGTATCAACTACCCAATCAAACGTGGTTAAGACTTGTTCAAGGGCTGATTCGTCTGTCAAAGTCGAGAGTTGGAAGTTGGGTAAACGTCGTTCTGAGGGATTAACAGGTAAAGCCAAGCCAATGGAACTCAATTTTCCCCGTAATTCGTGCCAATAGTCCTCTTGATTGAACGGACACAAACTCGCATAATGATCCGAGGCAATTTGTAAAGCCCCGTCAATCCCCAAGAAAAATAACTCCGTGTATTGCTGGTTTTGCTTCACCTTCACCGAAAAACCGCCATAGGTGTCCCCAGTTCCCCAAGATACTTGTAACAAAGGATGGCGATCGCTTGCCCAATGATAAATTTCTTCCACCCACTGAGCTTCCTCAGAACCGTAGCGAATACTATATTCAGATAAAAAGGAATGTTCGTCCCATTGACGGCGTTCGCGAGTGGCGCTAGATTTCTTTTGTTGAGCTTCAGCCGTTTGCCCAATTACCTTAGATACTAAGGTTTTCATGCCATCTTCCTGGGAAATATATTGCTTAATTTCCACAGCTAAAACTTCGGCTGGGTCGGTTTGTTCGTTGAGAAACTCCACCACGCGCTGTAATTCTGGGGCAATATGGGCTGCGACGAAGATTAAACGAATTTTACCCGCTTGCAGATTCGTTTTCACTCGTTGCCAAAACTGTTCCTCGTCGGCATTTGAACCCAAAAACTCCTCAAAAACCTGTTCTGGGTCGCGATTTTGACTGCGGCAATTGGCTTCAAAATGCGCCACAATCGACTCTACTGGCCAATATACCACCGCATTCGCCGCATAATCGAGCATTTGACCAATTACCTCCCGTCGTCGCTGGGGATCGTGGTCGCGATTAACCGCAACTAAAGTGGGAATAGCGTTTTGATCGAGAAATAAGCGATCGAAAGCCCATTGCTGTAAGCCCATTTCTTCTGAAGCTAAACCCGCAACCCGTTTGACCAAAAGCCAGCGTCTTCCGTAACGACTTCCCAGACGGTCTACTGCTAATAAATTGGGATATTTTTCCAATAATTCTTGCAGTAGGGCTTCAGAGTCATAGGATTTCTCAGTCATTTCAACCAAGCGGTCTTCTTCTTGGATTAGATATATGCCACCACTCACAGGAGTCTCCCCTTGATACAATTAAAAGTTACAAATTTTGCTGTTGCGTTATCGCTATCGTTCCTCAAAGCTGAATTAAAGCGATCGCCCTAGCAAATATTTTCCCTGAAATACGCGGGTTGCGGGGCCTGTCATATAAAGATTTTGACTCGTTGCGTCCCACTCAATCTGCAAGCAACCCCCCGGTAATTCCACTGTACAACGGCGATCGCACAGATCGTTAAGAACCCCAGCCACTACCGAAGCACAAGCCCCCGTCCCACAAGCCAGGGTAATACCAGCCCCTCGTTCCCAAACTCGCATTTTCAGGTAATCTCGTCTTACCACTTCAATAAATTCGGTATTGGTACGCTGGGGAAAGACGGGATGATGTTCAAATTGCGGGCCAATCTCAGCCAGGGGGACATCTTGCACCCCATCCACAAAAGTAATACAGTGAGGATTGCCCATACTCACGCAAGTTACGTCCCAGGTTTTTCCCGCCACTTCGAGGGGTTGCGCGATGACTTTTTCCCCTTCCGAGCTAATCGTCGTCGGGATTTTGCCAGCCAAGAGTTGCGGTTGTCCCATATTAACTGTAACTTGGCGATCGCCCGCTAACTTCGGAATCATTAACCCCGCGAGGGTCTTAATTTTCCAAGAATATCCCGTTTCTTCTTTACCTTCAAGATCGGCAATAAACTGAGCCAGACAGCGAATGCCATTACCACACATTTCCGGTTCTGAGCCATCGGAATTAAAAATCCGCATCGTGTAATCGGCTTCAGCTTCCCCCGGTAAAGCAAAAATTACCCCATCGGCTCCGATCCCAAAATGGCGATCGCACATCTCAATCGCCACTTCAGGAGTTAAAATCGGCACGGGACTGTGACGATTATCAATCAAAATAAAATCGTTTCCCAGTCCGTGATACTTAGTAAACTCAACGATCATAGTTGTAACTCGCGTTATTGCAATCGGCACATTAAAACAATGACTGATATCGAAGTAGAAAGTAATTATCCCAGTTTTCGTCTATTGCAAGGGTACATCAAAGACCACCAAACCGTAGAAGTTAAGCTTTTAAATGGAGAAACGCTGACGGGCCAAGTCGTGTGGCAAGATATCCATTGCTTGTATTTACAAGGGGAAGAATCGTCTGGGTCAACGTTAATCTGGCGACAGGCGATCGCCTATATCCAGCCTAAAGCATAATCAGTAATCAGTTACCAGTGTTTTTGGCAGTAGGTCTTAGGCAGTAGGTCTTAGGCAGTAGGTCTTAGGCAGTAGGTCTTAGGCAGTCGGGAGGAGTGGGAGGAGGGGAAGTAATTAGAATTGTGACGAATGACCAACAACCAACAACCAACAACCAACAACCAACAACCAACAACCAACAACCA
>JAWQFT010000049.1:0-33663 GCA_035968055.1 Jaaginema sp. PMC 1080.18
TTTACTTGATTAGGGGCTTTTATTGTCAATTTTCTCCTAACATTCAACACTTCTGAGATGGAATTGACGCGATCGCGACTTGATTGCGTCCGTGAGTTTTGGCGTAATATAAGGCTTTGTCGGCAGTATCTACGACTTTTTCGAGAGTCTTACCATGCTGGGGGAAAGTAGCAACACCAGAACTAATAGTAACATTTATTTTGTGGGGTTCGCAGGGTTTTTGAGCAATGGCTAACCGGATTTTTTCGGCTACTGAGTAAGCGTTTTCAAGAGGTGTTTGGGGAAGTGCAATTAAAAATTCTTCGCCTCCCCAACGTCCGATAATGTCTTGAGGTTTGAGGATATTTTGGAGGATTTGAGCAATGTGCTGTAGTACCAAGTCCCCGCTATAATGACCGTAGTTATCGTTAATAGATTTGAAGCGATCGACATCTAAAAGAATTAATGAACATTTCAGGCGATCGCGTTCGTAACTCTGTATTTCTTTTTCTATAGCAATACTGGCAGAGCGGCGATTTAGTAAGCCAGTTAAGTAATCTAAATTAGCCACCTTTTCTAAGTCGCTATATAACCGTTGAAAGACCATCATCATAAAGCCAGCATGACGTAAGTAGTCACCGATTAAAATCACCCAAAAGGTAGAAGCATTGATGAGATTTGAAGTAAATAAACTTTCTGTTTGAGTCAAAGGAATCGCCACAACACGAAGCGTTAGCATTACAATATTAAGAAATAAGGCAATAATGGCAAAATTAGTAGATATTTGTAAAGTGACATTTCTTTTTTTCCAGAGATAGCAAATAACGACAGTATAAGCAAAATTAGTAATGAGAATAATATGAAGATTTCGGCACAAAAAGCTACTTTTGAAGTAGACTAAATACAATTGGATAAAAAGAGATGCGATCGCCAAAATTATGTACGAGAAACGACGATCTCGTAAACCCACGAAACGACTCATTGCGATCGCGTAACATAATGGCGAAATACACAAAAACAAATTACCAAGGAAACGCAGGATTAACAAACTTGGCTCGAAATAGCGAATGAGAAAGCACGCAAAAGCGCAAGCGGATAAAATAGTGCTGATGAGGTAATAATTCAGTCCTTGGTAACGAGCAGCAAAGGAAAAGCAACAAAGCAAAACCACTGCATGAAGCAAAGACGCGATCGCTACAACAAGCGTTAGAGTCGGAATGTCCATAACTTTAAAGGCTTCTCACCGCCCAATATACTGTTGTGACGATGAGGAAAAACAAAGAAAAGTTAGACATGAACTTGATTGGTTTTTAGGGTAAGTGTGGGGAAAATAAGACTAAAGAATAAGCGAAGGCTCTCTACAAAACGAATTAAGAATATTGTAACTTGGATTGGGCGTTTTACTTTCAGAAATAAGCTAACTTCTAGCTTGACGAAATGAGGATGTTATTAACTACTATTATGATTTTATCGAGAAGCCAGAATGGTGTGGATTAAACCCTCAATAAAGCGATCGCGTTCTAAAGGCAAGATGGCTTCTCCCTGCAACATAACTTGTACAATTAAATAATGAACCAAAGAACCGGCAAAAATGCGAGCCGTCACCATCGGATCGCGAAAGTGCAGTTGGGGATGAGAAGCGAGGTAATGGGAAAACTGCTCTAACATCGGTTTCTGGATATTACGAATGAAAGTCTGCGCTAGTTCGGGAAAACGCTCGGATTCACCGATGACAAGGCGCATCAAAGTCAAAAACGGGCGGTTCTCGGCGACTTCGGTGAGGACAGATTCAGCAATGTGACGCAATACGGTTTCTGGGGGGAGTTGTTGCTTGGGATCGTCAGGCAGATCGAATAAAATTTTGTAGGTGTTGTGGGTGAGTTGTTCGATCGCAGCAACGAACAAGTCTTCTTTGGTGGGGAAATACTTGTAAACCGTGGGTTTGGAGACTTGCGCCGTAGCAGCAATGCGATCCATACTCGCCGCCGCATAACCTTGGGTGGTAAAGACTTCTAACGCCCCTGCGAGGATGGTTTGGGCTTTCTCGTTGAGTTGAGTTGTCATAAAAGGTTGGGGTAGTTTTCTTTTCTATTTTACTAAACGGTTTAGTTTGACATTACTAAACCGTTTAGTAAAATAAAGATAACAGGATCGCGAATTCCAAACCCAAACCAAGACTCAGTGCTTTCAACAGGAAAAGGTCGTATGAACGGACAAAGCGTACAATTTAAAACCGGATGGACGAAATCTTCCCGTCTCTGGCTGATTATGGCAGGATTAGTTAGTTGTGGGCTGGCAGGTTGGGGGGTGTGGCAATTTCAAACCCCCGCTACAGAACCCCCTCCAGAAGTGCCTGTAACCGCCGAAATTTCCACGGTAACCGCCCTAGGACGACTCGAACCCGCCGGGGAACTTTTGCACCTTACTGCCCCCACATCGACCCAGGAAAGCCGGATTAAGGAGCTTTTGGTAGAGGAAGGAGACAGGGTAGAAGCGGGAGATATTATTGCGATTCTGGACAATCGCGATCGCCTTGCCGCCAATCTTACCACTGCCCAAACTCAAGTTAAACTTGCCCAAAGTCAACTCGCTCAAGTCCAAGCCGGAGCGAAAACGGGGGAAATTCAAGCGCAAGTTGCCGAAATCAGCCGTTTACAAGCCGATCGCGAAGGTCGAATTGCTACCCAACAAACCCAAATTACGCGCTTACAAGCCGAAGTAGAAAACGCTCGTACCGAAGCCAATCGCTACGAATTTCTCCACGAACAAGGCGCAGTCACCACTTCCCAACGAGACGCGAAACGCCTGCAATTCACCACAGCCCAACAGCAACTCAGCCAAGCCCAACAAGAACTCAATCGCATTCAAACCACAACGTTACAGCAAATTAGCCAAGCCCAAGCCACTCGCGATCGCATTGCCGAAGTGCGCCCCGTCGATATTACCACAGCCCAAATCGCCGTTCAAACTGCTGAGGCAGAAGTTAACGCCCTACAAGCCCAATTAGAGCAGGCTTATGTGCGATCGCCCCGATCCGGTCAAATTCTCGAAATCCACACCCACGCAGGGGAAAATATTGCGGCTGAGGGCATTGTCACCATTGGCAATACTCAGCAAATGATGGCGATCGCGCAAGTCTATCAAAGCGACATCCCCGCAGTTGCCGTCGGACAAAAAGCCACGATAACTTCCCCTATTTTAAACGCACCTTTAACCGGAACAGTACAGCGAGTCGGCTTACAAATTCAGCGTCAAGATGTAGTCAATGAAGACCCCGCAGCCAATATTGATGCCAAGGTAGTTAATGTAGATATTACCCTCGATCCCGCAGCCAGCGAGACGGTTGCCAGTCTCACAAATCTGCAAGTTACAGTCAAGATTGAGACGGATTAATTTGGTTGTTGGTTGTTGGTTGTTGGTTGTTGGTTATTAGTTATTAGTTATTCGTCGCAATTCCAATTTCTTTCCCCTCCTTAACTACTGCCAACTGCCCAAGACCTACTGCCTAAAAATCTTAACTTAGGTCGCTACTCTAAAACTATGCTAAATTTCCTCAAAACCCTCTCCCAACGTACCCCTCTAGGCTTGCTGCAACTGAAACGCGATCGCTTGCGACTTCTGACCGCGATCGCCGGGATTACCTTTGCCGATATTCTCATTTTTATGCAGCTTGGCTTTGCCGCAGCCTTGTACAAAACCAATACCCAATATCCCCGCACTTTGAACGCAGACTTAGTGATGATTAGTTCGCAAGCCAAAAACTTCAACCAACTGCAAACCTTTAGTCGCAGACGGTTGTACCAAGCCCAAGATGTGCCGGGAGTCGCTCAAACTGAGGCATTGTATGTGGGTTCTGTATCTTGGCGTAATCCCCAAACTCGCCAGAAAACCTCAATGTTTGTGGTGGGACAAAACCCCGATTTTCCCGCCTTTACCCTCCCCGAAGTGAATCAACAACTAGACATCCTGCATCTTCCCGATATCGTACTTTTCGATCGCGGTTCGCGGGGAGCATATCAAGAAGTTATTAATCAAATTCAGCAAGGAAACATTGTTAGTACCGAAATCGGAACGCATACTGTCGAAATTGCGGGATTGTTTCAAGTAGGAGCGTCTTTCGCCCAAGATGGCGCAATTATTACCAGCGATCAGAACTTTCTACGACTGTTTCCCAAACGGGATGCCGGAGCGATTAGTTTGGGCTTAATTCAGCTAACGCCGGATGCGAACCCGGAAGAAGTGAGGGACGATCTCGAAGAATATCTCAGCGATGATGTACAAATTTTCACCCAAGAAGGTTATATAGACTTTGAAATTCGCGATATTAAAGCAAATTCCCCCATTGGCTTTGTCTTCGGCTTAGGAACAGTAATGGGCTTTATCGTCGGGACGGTGATTGTTTATCAAGTGCTGTCTACCGATGTGAATAGTCACCTCGCTGAATATGCCACCTTCAAAGCGATGGGCTTTCGCAACAGCTATCTCTTGGGCATTATCTTTGAGGAAGCCCTAATTTTATCGATTTTAGGTTTTATTCCTGGCTTTGGTATTTCTTTGGGTGCTTATCACCTCACGGCTGCTGCTACCGCCCTCCCCATCTCCATGCCGTGGACTCGCGCCGTTTTAGTATTATGTCTTACTTTTGTAATGTGTGGGGCTTCCGGGGCGATCGCGACTCGACGTTTACAAGCTGCCGATCCTGCCGATATCTTTTAACCTAGCTTCAGAACCATGACAAACCAACTTGTTATCGACATTACCAATCTCAACCACTACTTCGGCACAGGACAACTCCGCAAACAAGCCTTATTTGATATTAATTTGAAAATAACGGCGGGCGAAATTCTCATTATGACTGGGCCATCCGGTTCGGGAAAAACCACCCTCCTCACTTTAATCGGGGGCTTGCGCTCGGCCCAAGAAGGTAGTTTAATGGTGTTGGGTCGAGAACTGTGTCAAGCGAGTGCCGAGGTGTTAGTGCGATCGCGACGACACAACGGCTACATCTTCCAAGCCCACAACCTCCACGGTAGCCTCACCGCCCTAGAAAACGTACAAATGGGGCTAGAAGTTCACGGGAAACTCAGCAAAGCCGAACGCCATCACCAAGCCGCAGCCATGCTAACGCGGGTGGGTTTAGAGGAACGCTTACATTACTATCCTACCGATCTCTCTGGGGGGCAAAAACAACGAGTCGCGATCGCGCGGGCATTGGTCAGTCGCCCTTCTATTGTACTGGCAGACGAACCCACCGCCGCCCTCGATAAAAAGTCCGGTCGGGATGTCGTCGAAATTATGCACGATCTCGCAAAGCAGCAGGGTTGCACAATTCTCCTCGTCACCCACGATAACCGCATTCTCGACATTGCCGATCGCATTATCTACATGGAGGATGGTCGTTTATCTAAGTTATCCGATACGCTTGCGGGGTAATTTCTTATCTGCTAGTTTATTCTTATTATAAGAACTTATATGTGAAGAAAAATTTAAAACAGAGATGTCAAAGAATAGTTATACTCGAAAATAGAGAATAAATAGGATATTTAGCACAAAGTGCGCTAACCCACTCATTTATTACGCCTATATCTACTGTTTAAAAGGTTTTTGAGGATTTCTATCCGGTTTATTGGGCTTTTTTGCTTCACTGAGACGCTAGATTGAGTCTAGAGATAGTGTTATGGGCATTTGTTCACAACTGTTTGACCTACCAACTACTGAAAAACCATAAATATAAAGTAACTATGCTCAATTTCACTCGTCGAGAAATAGAAACTGCTTGGAAAAACAGTTTCAAATTGTACAAGAGTAACAGATCGGCTAAAACTAACTCTCATAGATTAATGTTATTTTACGCAGTAGAATGTGGATTAAAAGCTATAATTATGAGACGAAGGAGTATAGAGGTTACTGATTCAACGATTGTTGAGCTAGGACATAATGTAAATAAAATGTTAGATGAGCTAAGGGTTGAACGCTTAAAAATACCAGCTAATTTTAGAATTAAAGATATAAAAGAAGGTGAAAGACGATGTACGCCAGACAAAATAAACCAAATATGGCGTTATGGTCACACATTCAACAGAACAGAATCTTATATTACTGAAAACGATGAATCTTTAGAAAAAAAGCTAATTCAAATTGTTGACTGGATAGAACGTGAGCTACCGAGAGTTTAATAATGAAACTACTTACATGGTTAGATGTTAGAAGACATATTAGGAAGCAGACAAGTTTTGGACATACAATGCCATCGGGTATCATCAGAATTGGCTGCTATTCTGATGCACTAGAAGTATATATTTCCAATCAGGAGTCTGAACCAACAGCTGAAAATCATATTAAGCAATGGTTTGGTAGTTGGTATCAAGAAGATGCAAAAGTAATTAAACTCGATGTCGGTAATGCAGATTTACCTGTAGAATTTTTGGTAGAAGAATTTTCCAATGAAACTTCTAATTGTGTAAAACCTTTTTGGGCTGAAATTGCTTATGCTGATGAAAATGATAATGAATCTCCATTACTTAAGTTGCCCAAGCCGTATTCTAAAAACGATCCTCAGTTAGTAGCTTTTTATTCATTTAAGGGTGGAGTAGGAAGAACCCTTCACTTGGTGACACACGTTCTGGCTTTAATCGAAAAAGCAAAAGAATCAAATAAATCGATAAACATATTAGTAATAGATGCGGATTTAGAAGCACCGGGAATTACTTATTGGCAAAGGCTCGAAAATAATCGTGCTACAATATCATTTTTAGATTTTTTGGAAGTATATAACTCAGCTTCGGTTAATATAGAAGAATCATTGGCTTTTCTAGCAAAAGAAACAAAAAAAAGTTTGCAACAAGAAGGTAAATCAAAAATTTATACTATACCTGCTTGCTTGGAAGATGAGGAACTTTTAGATACACCAATTTTGCCCGAACATATAGTTAGAAATATGCAGAGTTCGTGGCAACTTAGCGATGCTCTTATTTCTTTAGGTAAAGCGATAGAAGTTGACTACGTTTTTATTGATTTAAGATCGGGTTTGAGTGAAATCTCTAGTCCTATTCTTTTCGATTCAAGAATACAACGGTTTATTGTAACAACAACTAATAAACAGTCTGTAAGTGGAAGTAGTCTTGTTTTAAAACAACTGAGTCATGCTGCTCCTACAGAAGATAAAGTTAAAAATGAAGAATACTACGATCCTGTAGTTATCGTCAGCTTTTTGACACAAATTCTTAAAAATAATCCGAATTTTGATAAAGCTTTATCTGAGTTCCAAACTGCTTATGTTAATTACCAAGATGGTAATTCTTATGAAACCCGCTTAGAAATGAAAGAAACTGACTTTTATGAAAAACTACTTTATATAAATAGTTGGGAAGATGCACAAGTAGAACTTTCTGGTACTAACCTTATGAAGGTTGCGAAAGAATGGGCAACTAATCAAATAGAAGCGATTCAAAGTTCAAAACTAGCCTCATCACAAGAATCGAATGAGATAGCTTTAAGTAAGGTAAATAGGCTCAAAGAAATTTGTGAAAAATATGAATATGCTGAGAGTGGTGATGGGGAAGAATTATTAGTTACAGAACCATTGAGGAATTTAGCAAATACTTTTAGAGACAGTTTACCTAATGTTATTTCTATAGGCTTGAAAGGTGCAGGAAAAACGTTTAACTATATACAATTATCTCGTCTGAAAAATTGGAACACTTTCATAAAGAAAATTGCAGTAGATTCTAATGATACTAATGAAGTAATTTATCTTTACCCACTATTACAATCGCGTAATTTACGCGGTAAAGCAACTGAACTGATCGACAGTGCGAGGGAAGAAGTTAGAACAGCACTTGATAACAGATTATCTGTCTTTTCTCATACTGCACTAATAGGTGACATAGAAAAGCATTTAGATAATGATAATTTTAGTAAGCAAGACTGGACTCAATTTTGGATCGGTAAAATTGCAGAAACATCAGGATATATACTAGAAAATGAAGAGGAACATGAAATAAGTTTAAAAAAAATAGATGTTTTTCTGAAAAATAAAAATACTAAAATTGTTTATTTATTTGACGGTTTAGAAGATGTCTTTCCCCTAATTTCTTCTAAGGCTGATCAAAAAGCAGCCATAGAAGCATTAATTCGCCTTCCAGAACAAATTTCTGAAATTAGAAACTCAAATATTGGATTGATTGTTTTTATTCGTCGAGATTATGTTCGTTATGTCATTGAACAAAATTTCGCTCAATTTGAAAATCTTTATAAAAGCTATAATTTATTTTGGGATGCAGACTCTTTCTTAAGATTAGTTCTGTGGATATGCAAGCAATCTTCAATTGATTTAGTAGAAGATTCAGAAATATATACATTGAGTTCTCAAGAACTAATTAATAGGTTAGAAAAATTATGGGGCAAAAAGCTAGGTTCTGATGCTTCAAAAGAAGCATATACAGCTAACTGGATATTCGCTGCCTTAACTGATTTCAAGGGAAGGTTACAAGCTAGGGATATAGTACGTTTCTTACATTATGCGGCTGAAGAAACTACTGAAAAGGCTCAAGAAGTTCAACAAGCGAAATGGTCTAGCGATCGTTTGTTACCACCACAAGCTATCCGTCGTGCTTTAGAACCATGTAGTAGTAAAAAGGTTAGTGAGGCTAAAGAAGAATATGCAGAATTTAGCGATTGGGTGGATAATCTTCCACCTTCTCAACACTTACGAGTTCCTTTTACTGTAGAGGATTTCGATACACTGAATATAGATAAACGCCAATTGACAATACTAGAAGATATGGGTGTTCTTTATGAAGATAAATCAGTAGATATATCACGATACTATATGCCAGAGATATTCAGAACTGGTTTAAACTTTACTTTAGACAAAGGAGCAAGACCTAGAGTTGTAGTTTTAAAACGTAAAGCTTTGGGCATAAGGTTACGTTAATAAATTACTAACTTTTAAAATTTTATCCTTCTGTAGCGCTGTCGCCAACCTTTATTGGTACTTTTACATTGACGAAGAAATAGCAGCAGCATCTTAAACTACACCGTCGGAAAAAAGAGATCGAGATAGGTTGCTAAGATAATCTCACCCCAGAAAAACGCGATCGCGCAACCCCAAGCCAAGAAAGGGCCAAAAGGCATCGGTTGTTGGCGATTATGTAATCCTAACGCGATCGCCCCCGTCCCAATCAAAGACCCCAACAAACAAGCCAGAAACCCCGCAACCAGAAAAGATTGCCACCCCAACCAAGCCCCCATCATTGCAGCTAACTTTGCGTCTCCTGCCCCCATGGCCGTCTTCCCTAAAATCAGAGTACCCACTAGGGCGATCGCTTCCAACAGCCACATCCCCAATACAGCCCCCCCAATTCCCTCCATAAAGCCCAAAATCCAACCCGACGAGGTTTGACTTTGCCAACCCCCCATCAGCGTTGTAAAGATTAAACCCAACACCACCCCCGACTGAGTTAACGCATGGGGAAGCGTCAAGGTATCCCAATCAATCAGGGACAAAGCCAACAACCAACTCAGCAACACCCAACCCCCCACAGTGTCACCCGTCATCCCAAAGCGCCAAAACACCGCCAAAAACAGCAACCCCGTCGCGGCTTCTACCAGGGGATAACGGGGGGAAATCGCGGCGCTACAATGCCGACAACGCCCTCGCAACCATAACCACCCGATGACCGGAATATTCTCCCGTTTCCCCAAAGGATGCAAACACTGAGGACAGCGAGAGGGAGGATGCAGCAGCGATAGTTGTTCGGGGAGACGATACACCACCACATTAATAAAACTACCAATGGCTGCACCAAAAGCGAAAATAAAGGCAAAGGTAACGACCCAAAAGCCAGTATCAAGATTCATGGTTTTAGTTTAGTATCCGGTTGACTGGATTTGCGTCAACGGCACAAAACACTCCCTTGGCAATAACACGGGCTTATTGCCAAAAATCAACTGACCGCGATAACTGTGACGATCGATCGCTACCCCAATCGGACGGGGATGTTCAACGCGATCGGGATGAACCTCATAGTAAGTATTATAGATTTCTCTTGCTGCATGGATGAGCCTGGGGTCTAGCAAAGCGCTTAAATCCATTGGGTCATCTTGATTATGCAATTGCTTTTTAGAAAGGTAAACCACTATTTCTTCCCCACATCAAACCCTCGCCCTTCAGTTTAAACTGGATAGGACATTTGCGAGATCATTTAGGCTCGATCGCTGCTGAAACCTTGAGGTTTGAGTTGTTGGAGTGGGGAAAAATCTAACTTCATAACAACTGTTATGTTCGCCATAACAACTGTTATGTTCGCAACCATCAATAACCTAAATTCTAAAAGGGACGAATCAGCCACCCAAAGACTGTGACACTCAGCAGTTTGGCTGCGAAAACCCGGCTACACTGCCCCATTTCCCCCCGCAAACCAGGGTCAATCTAGAGAGTAGCACAGACTGTCTTGGGTTTTTGCCGCCGTCTTGAAGGATTGAAGGTAATTTATGATTTGAGGAAACGCAGTGTATGTTGTACTACACCCTTTTTAGCTTCGGTTTGGGGATTTTGACCTTGCTGTTTTTTGGTTTACTTCAGTGGTTGCATATTCCTTCAGGAAATATTGTGGATTGGCTGATTGGGGTGGCCAGTTTTTGGTGGTTGTTGACGATTGTGACCGTACCGTGGAATGTTTATTTTGAAGCGAAAGCAGCGATCGCGGATGCGGAACAATCCCTCGAAAAAGGCATTGTGGTGGCAGATAAAGCAGTGCGTTATGCCCAAAAAGTCGCTCGTTGGTCTTTGCTGTTGGCGATCGCCCTTCACACTTTATCAGCAATTGGTTTATATGGGTTAGCGATCGCAGGCATTAGCCAAGTTGGTTATGTGAGTTCGGCAGCTACCTTACTCCTGACCTTTTTACGCCCAGTTTTCCGAGCTTATCAGTATTTAGCGGCTCGTTTAACCGCAATTCGCCGCGAAATTAAGTATCCCCGCGAAGATGTTATCGAACTACGCCATCGCGTCCAAATGATCTCCGCTACCCTACAACAAATTGAAGAAAAACTCGACCCCCACGAACCCCACTCCTGGGTAGCCACCATCACCCAAGAAAATGCCAATCTCAGACAAAGTTTAGCCAATCTTCAGGCACAAATCGAACAAGACCGCGCCCAAAATAACCTCGACCACCAAAAAATCGCCCGCGAAGCCAAACAATCCATTTCCCAACTCACCGAAGACAGTCAATTTTTAGGTCATGTCCGCGAGATTATCCGCTTTTTCAAAACAGCGTGAGTAACCTGCTATTCCGGTATCAATAATGCTCGGTTGGGTTAAAGCAAAAGCTAATTTGTTGAGAATTTCTGAGATTTTTGTAGCGCATGAGTCAATACTCTATCTCAATTTGAGTTAACAAAAAATCGTTGTAAAGCTGAGACGCGATCGCTTTAGTTATGCTAGGGCGATCGCGTCATCTTTAAGAAGAAGCTAGAATTGTAAGGTCTATCGTTATAATCAAAAGGCAACCCGCTCTTACTTTTAAAAGTTCCTAAAAAAAGGAGCTTTCACTTTCAATAAGTCCGTAATTATACTGAAACTATGAATTGGCTACATAATATTATCTCTCCCGATCAATATATGCCTCACGGCAGTTGTTATCTCTGGCAAACTCCGTTAATTTGGCTTCATGTTTTGAGTGACAGCTTTGTGGCGATCGCCTATTTTTCGATTCCTTTACTTTTATTTTACTTTGTTCTCAAACGCCAAAATACCCCCTTCGACCGCGTTTTAATCTTGTTTAGTACCTTTATTTTAAGTTGCGGCTTCGGTCATGTACTCGATGTTTGGACATTGTGGCATCCAGCTTATTGGCTATCGGGAATAGAACGAGCTTTCACCGCAATTGTTTCTTGTTATACCGCCTTTGAATTAGCTATCTTAATTCCTCGTTTTTTAGCTTTGCGAAGTCCCGAAGAACTCGAAGCAATCAACCGCGAACTGCAACACCAAATTCAAGAAAAAGAGGCCGTTCAACTAGCTTTAAAAGAAGCTTATACTCAATTAGAAAAGCGCGTTCAAGAGCGAACTGCCGATTTAGTCTTAGCTAATGAAGCCTTGCAAGAAGCCAAAGAAAAAGCCGAAATTGCCAATCGCACCAAAGGAGAATTCTTGGCGAATATGAGTCACGAAATCCGCACGCCAATGAACGCAATTTTAGGATTCAGCGACTTGCTCAAAAATACAGTATCTCAACCCCAAGCCCAAAATTATTTAGATGCAATTATTGCCAGCAGTCAAACCTTATTAGTTTTAATCAATGATATTCTCGATCTTTCCAAAATAGAAGCGGGTAAAATTAGTTTACAGTGGAAACCCATTCAACTGAATAACTGTATCCGCGAAGTTCAACAAATATTTCAATACAAAGCCCAAAAACAAAACCTTTCAATTAGTGTTGAAATTGCCAATAATGTGCCTATTGGTATTATTTTTGATCCCATTCGTTTGCGCCAAATTTTATTTAATATTGTCGGGAACGCTTTAAAATTTACAGAATCCGGTTTTGTTAAAATCACTGTAACTTGTCAGCCCACCGCCCAACAAAACCCCGAAAACATCAATCTAACTATTCAAATTCAAGACACAGGCATAGGTATTCCTCTCAATCAGCAACAATCAGTTTTTGAAGCCTTTGTTCAACAAGAAAATCAAAGTCTTAAATATGGCGGTACGGGCTTGGGCTTACCCATTACCAAACGCCTCACTGAAATATTAGGAGGAACAATTCAGCTTGAAAGTAAAGTGAATCAAGGTAGCACTTTTACCCTCACCTTTACAGATGTCGCGATCGCGTCTTCTGTCATAGCAAATTTAACATCTCCTGTCGTCATCACCCACTTAAATCAATTCCAACCTGCTACCCTCCTTGTGGTTGACGATATACCGTCCAATTTAGCTTTAATTCAACGCTACTTTGCCAATACTGCTCACCGAATCTTGACCGCAGATAACGGCAAAGATGCCCTTAAAATTGCCGCAACACAACAGCCCGATTTAATTTTATTAGACTTTTGGATGCCAGATTGTTCGGGATTAGAAGTCGCCCAAAATCTCAAAAAACAACCCCAATGCGCTCAAATCCCTATTGTATTAATGTCGGCAGCTATGCAACTTCAAGACGAAGCCTTAAAACACAATTTTTATCAAGGCTTTGTCCGCAAACCCATCGATTTACAACAGTTAATCGCTACCTTACAAAAATTTTTAGAAGTATCAACTACTGAGAATACATCATCCGCGATCGCCTCTCTCCAACCCGATCCCCAAACCCTAGCCCGTTGGACAGAACTCTTCCAAAAACTCAAGCAAATAGAAGTCTCCGAATGGCAAACCCTGCGTTTTACTCTCACCAGACGCGGACTCAAAGCCTTTAGCCAATGTTTGCGAAGTTGGGCAATCGAGTATCAATGTCAAGTTTTGTTAGACTATGTAACTCGCCTAGAACATCAACTCGTAGCATTTGATTGGTATAATTTACCCGAAACCGTTGCCAATTTCCCTCAAATTCGCGATCGCCTGCTGCAATTAGAGCATCAGCGATCCTAGATTCATTATAAACCTGGCCGCGAGAGCAATAATTCCCCTGATAAAGTTAATAAAAGCGAGAAACAACACTGTTACCTGTAATCTAGTCTAGATATCCCTCTTCTGTTACTCTCCGAAAAGCCTAGCATTTTCCGAATCACAGGACGTAGACACAGGAAGCGATCGCGTTGCCCACCATTTTAAGCTAGACGAAAAACCAATTCAGCCCAAGCCAACAACAAATAACCAGTCAACAATCGCAAAAACTGATGACTGATGACTCTCTTTGAAACGTTAAATTTACTTTTTTAGGCTGAAACCCTAATATAGTCTAGCGTTGAGCCTTTTAAAACTAACCCCTAAGAGAAGAAAGTTTCTGACCCCCTTTCTAGGGTAGAATTCGACTCCTCCCCCCAATCCCTACTGCCCCTTAGATGCTGATGACTGGTAACTGAAATTACATTCCCATAATCTCGTAACCCGCATCCACATACAAAACTTGTCCCGTGATGCCACTTGCGAGGGGACTACACAAAAAAGCTGCCGCATTGCCCACTTCCTCTTGGGTGACGGTGCGACGAAGAGGGGCAGTTTCTTCGACATGGCGGATCATATCCAGGATACCGCCCACCGCCGAAGAAGCCAGGGTGCGAATCGGCCCGGCAGAAATGGCATTCACCCGGACTCCTTGGGGGCCAAGTTCCGAAGCAAGATAGCGGACGCTCATTTCCAATGCGGCTTTAGCTACACCCATGACATTGTAGTTGGGAATGACCTTCACGCCGCCAAGATAGGTTAAAGTGACGATCGCGCCGCCTTCATTCATCAAGGGTTTAGCCGATTGTGCCAAACGGGTGAGAGAGTAACTGCTAATATCGAGGGCAGTTTTAAAGCCTTCGCGAGACGTAGCGCTAAATTCCCCGACTAAATCGTCTTTATTAGCAAAAGCCAGACAATGAATCAGAATATCAAACTTACCCCATTTGGAGGCGATCGCGTCAAACGTCGCATCAATTTGGGCATCATCCTGGACATTACAAGGCTCAAATAAGCTAGGATTAAGGGGTTCAACCAAACTACCGACTTTTTGAGCGAAGCGTCCTTTATCGTCGGGTAAATAAGTCACCCCCAACTCAGCCCCCGCTTGATGAAGCTGTTGAGCAATCCCCCAAGCAATAGAGCGATTATTGGCGATTCCTGTTACTAAAGCCTTTTTTCCAGTCAAATTTAGCATAATTGTCCAAGTAATTCCTTCGCCCTCAAGGAGTGGAAGTGAGCGTTGATGTTAGCGTTCTGCATCAAGGATTGTATCACCAGAGGGAGGGCGATCGCCCAAAAAGGAACCTCTGCAATACAATTGGCTAGAACAATTCAGATTGTCAAGCCAAGTGCCAAGAACAAGAACGAATTTGTCATGGTATATTAAGGAATTTGTAATCAACACCCTAACGATCGTTACAATTTCTTAAAATTAGCGATCGAGCTAATCTTCTGCCCCCCAAAAGATCGTTTATTCCCACTACCCAGCAAGCTCACAACGTCGTACCAATGGAACTGTCTGTCACCCAAGATCAACCTCTCGCATCCGTCTTTCGTCAAATTGGGGGCGGTGCATTTCCCCCTGTCGTTGAAAGTTGCGAACGCGGTAAAACCATCTTCTTTCCGGGTGACCCCGCAGAGCGCGTTTATTTCCTGCTGAAAGGGGCGGTAAAACTCTCTAGGGTATATGAAGCCGGAGAAGAGATTACCGTGGCGTTACTGCGCGAAAACAGCGTGTTTGGGGTGTTATCTTTCATCACGGGACAGCATTCCGACCGCTTTTATCACGCCGTTGCTTTTACCCCCGTCGAATTATTATCTGCCCCGATTGACCAAGTTGAAAAATCCCTACGAGAAAATCCCGAACTCTCGATGTTGATGTTGCGGGGTTTGTCTTCGCGAATTCTACAAACCGAAATGATGATCGAAACCCTCGCTCATCGGGATATGGGATCGCGATTAGTCAGTTTCTTGTTAATTCTTTGCCGAGATTTTGGCATTCCTACCAATGAGGGCATTCGCATCGATCTCAAATTATCCCATCAAGCGATCGCCGAAGCCATTGGTTCAACTCGCGTGACGGTGACGCGATTACTCGGAGATTTGCGTCAGGATGAAATGATTTCTATCCAAAAGAAAAAAATCACCGTTCACAATCCCGTTGCTCTGAGTCAACAGTTTACTTAAGCAGCCCCCCAGAGACTTTTCCCTATAATACATTGCTGACTAAACGGCGAAACTTCTTCTTGCCAACTTGTAGCACCTTGCCCGCTAAATCCTCGGCTGTGGCAAACTCGGCATTGACATCGGCAATTTTTTCACCATCCAGTTTAACACCGCCATTTTTGATCGTGCGACGACCTTCACTGCTACTGCTGCACAAACCACTGTCGTTGAGGATGAAAAACAGTTTTGCGGGAAACTCCACACCAGCGAGAGAGTATTCGGGGACGGAATCGGTGGCAGTTTGTTTGCCTTGAGTCAGTTCAATAGCGGCAGCTTGGGCTTTTTTTGCCTCGGTTTCGCCGTGATACTGGGAAACTACGTCGAGGGCGAGGAGTTTCTGGCGATCGCGTGGATTTTCGGGTAAGTTAGCTAAATCCAGCTTAGTAAGTAACTCGAAATATTGATTCAGTAATGCGTCGGGGGTTTTCTCCAACTTCGAGTACATCGTCAAGGCATCTTCGGTCAGACCCACATAATTATTGAGGGACTTGGACATCTTATTCACGCCGTCAAAGCCCAATAACAGGGGTACAAGCAGCCCAAACTGGGGTTTTTGCTTGAAATGTCGTTGCAGGTCGCGACCGACGGCGAGATTGAATTTTTGGTCGGTGCCGCCTAATTCTACATCTGCCTCAACCGCGACGGAATCGTAGCCCTGCATCAAGGGATAGAGAAACTCGTGGAAATAAATCGGGTTTTCTTTGGTAAACCGTTCGGAAAAGCCCTCTTTCGCCAGCATTTGCCCCACGGTCATTTGGGAAAGCAATTCTAAAATTTGAGACAAATCCAAACCCGACAGCCACTCGGAGTTGTAGCGAATTTCCAAGCGTCCGGGGGTGTCAAAATCTAAAATCGGGCGCAGTTGGTCGAGGTAAGTTTGGGCATTTTCTCGGACTTGAGCCGGGGTGAGTTGCTTGCGGACTTCGGATTTCCCTGTGGGGTCGCCGATTTGGGCGGTAAAGTCACCAATAATAATAACCGCCGTATGACCTGCATCCTGAAACGCCCGTAACTTTCTGAAAGGGATACTGTGTCCGAGGTGTAAATCCGACCCAGTGGGGTCAATCCCCAGTTTAATGCGTAAAGGGCGAGATTCCTGGGAAACAATACGAGCCGTTAAATTTTCGTCAGGATTTGCTGAGTCGGGTTGGTCGGGGAAAATTTCACTGATACCGCGATACAGCCACGGTAAGGTTTGAGAAGAATCGGGAGCAGACATGAGTTCGGGCTAAATAGCGATGAGGCTAAAATTTAACAAAACTTAATGACACAAAGGTCGAACATAGCCTGCTTATTATAGAGCATAATATCAGATTTACCGATGCTTCTGGTCAATTCTGGGATTTTATTCTCTCAGCCCCAAAAATAATGAGACATAATTCTCCAGGGAGATCGCCCCCAATCTTGCTAAATCTCTAGATATACTGATGAACAATATAAAATGCGATCGCGCTTGAGTATGTAGAGTCGGGAATCTATCTTTAGCGCTCTGCTGCCAACAAAAAGCCGTTAACATCTTTTGTGAGTGAGGAAGTGAAATCATCGTGGCGACTAGCAGTGTTAGACAAAAAACTAAAAAAGAAAACAAATCCAATCCCTTGGTCAAATTTGGCTTAGGGGTATCTAAAGCCGCCGGTGGAACAATATTAGGTGTAACGATGTTAACCAGTTCCATTGCGGCTGGTGGCTTAGTCGGTTTAGCCATTAGTTTTCGTAACTTACCAGATGTCCGCGTCTTGCGAACTTATGCCCCCACAGAAACCAGTTACATTTACGACATAAAAGGACAACTCCTCGACAGTCTCCACGGCGAACACAACCGCGAAGTTGTCAACCTCGAAGATGTTTCACCCCACCTCAAACGAGCCGTCCTGGCCATTGAAGACAGCCATTTTTATCAACACAATGGCATCAACCCCAACAGTATCGGTCGAGCCTTAGCGGTTAACTGGCAACGAGGCTATGTAGCGGAGGGGGGTTCGACAGTAACCATGCAGTTGGTAAAAAACCTTTTCTTATCGCGCGATCGCACCGTCAGTCGTAAACTAGCAGAAGCCGTCCTCGCCATCCGCGTCGAGCAAATCTTCAGCAAAGAACAAATCCTGGAAATGTACCTCAATAACATCTATTGGGGTCACAACAACTACGGAGTCGAAACCGCTTCTCAAACCTATTTCAACAAATCCTCCTCAGACCTGAATATCGCCGAAGCCGCCATGATGGCCGGCCTCATCCAAGCCCCAGAAGATTACAGTCCCTTCCTCAACTACGAAGAAACCAAACGCCGCCAACTCCAAGTCATCGACCGCATGGAAGGTATCGGCTGGATTACCGCCACCGAAGCCGAAGAAGCTCGGAAAGCCCCCTTACTCGTCGGCAAACCCACCGCTTGGCGCACCAGTAACTTACCCTACATTACCGAAGTCGTCGTGAGCGAACTCACCGACCGCTTTGGTAAAGATGCCGTCACCCAAGGGGGAATGCGGGTGCAAACTACGGTAGATTTTAACTTCCAAAAGCAAGCCGAAGAAATTGTTGCTAACGCTCACCGACGCTTGCGAGCCAGGGGGTTGTATGCTGACCAGGTAGCCTTGGTTGCTGTCGATCCTCGCACTCATTTCGTTAAAGCTTTAGTCGGGGGAGTCGATTACGAAAAGAGTCAATTTAACCGAGCCATTCAATCTTTACGGCAGCCAGGGTCTTCCTTTAAACCTTTTGTGTACTACACCGCCTTTGCCACAGGGAAATACACCCCCTACTCGACGGTGATGGATACCCCCGTGCGTTATCGCGACGGCGGTGGCTACTATTCTCCGCGTAACTATGGCGGCGGTTATGGAGGAGCAATGAGCATTAGCACCGCCTTAATTCAATCCCGCAACGTCCCGGCGGTGAAACTCGGTCAAGCCGTCGGTTTGGACAAAGTGATTGAAGTGTGTCGCACTATCGGGATCGAAAGTCCCCTCGAACCCGTGGTTTCTCTACCTCTAGGGGCGATTGGGGTGACACCTTTAGAAATGGCAGGGGCTTATGCCACCTTTGCCAGTAATGGTTGGTACTCGCCGACAACCGCAGTAGCACGAGTGACTGACAGTAGCGGTAATATTTTGCTGGATAATACGCCCAAACCCCAACAAGTTCTCGATCCTTGGGCGGCGGCCTCGCTCAATAGCGTCCTCAAAGGGGTGATTGCCGGGGGAACGGGGAAAAATGCTAATATTGGTCGCCCAGCAGCCGGGAAGACGGGTACAACGTCGTCTGAGCGAGATGTGTGGTTTGTGGGGTATGTGCCGCAACTGGCGACGGCAGTATGGATTGGGAATGACAACTACCGCCCCTTGGGAGGAGGGGTAACTGGTGGGGGTTATGCCGCTCCAATTTGGCGCGATTTCATGCGAGAAGCGATGAAAAACGAACCTGTGGAGTATTTTGCTTCGCCGTCTAAGTTCCCTAAACCCTAGAACTCGATCTCGTTTGAGTTAACCTGTTATCTGGTTTTTTGAGATAGCAGGTTTTTCAAGCTTCAATTTCTTTTTTCATGCGTTCGAGGGTTAGGTTCATCTGCTCGAACATTTGTTGGGGAGTAACGCCAAATTGACCGAGTTGAGTTTTGAGTTGTTGCACGGTCATTTGCGCCATGAAATCTTCCGAAAGCTCAAAACGTTTCATAAAGATTTTATAGCGATCCATGAGGGTTTCCATGCGCTCGATATAGATTTTCTTGCCTTCGCGGTCAAATTTGCCGTATTCGCTGCCAATTTGCATGAGAGATTGATAATCCTCAAAGAGTTGTTTGGCTTCTTGTTGGACAACTTCTGAATCAAAAAATCCCATGATCTTTATAGGTTTAATAAGGGTTATATGGTTAAGGGTCAATGTTGTTTATACTTTATTCATTGTAGGGTAGCGAAAACTTAGCGCAAAATTCGGTTTCCCGTATCTGTGGGGCAGGGGTTAGACGGTCTTGCTACCACTGGGTAGAAAATGTTTAAAATGATGATAATGGCTTGAGGGTTGAGATAAGGTATTGTGTTAGCTCAATTGTTAGGAAAACCCAGAAATCAAAAGCTGGCGGTGGTTTTGGCGCTGGTGGGGGCGTTTTTGCCGTTTTCCGGTTGGCATAAGTTTTATGTGGGTCAACCGTGGTGGGGAGTGACGTATTTGCTGCTGTTTTTTACGCCGATTCCGCAGATTGCCAGTGGGATTGAGGCGCTGTGGTATTTGGCGCAAGAACAAGAGGATTTTGACGAGCGTTTTAATGGGGGAATGGTGGGGTTGAGAAAACCGAGTACAACGTCTAGTGTTCCGGTTGCGGCTTCTGAGGTGAATGCGATCGCGTCGGCGGTACGAGAGTTGGATAATTTACGTCAAGAGGGCTTACTTTCGGAGTACGAGTTTGAACAAAAACGCCGTCAGCTACTGGATATGATGGGTTAGGAGGTGCGGTTGAGTTGGTTATCTCGCGATCGCGGTTGGCAACAGTTGAATCTGAAGCGGCAGGGGATTCGCGCTCGTTTAGCCCGCGATCCGTATTATCGTTTACAGTCTCGTGATGAGGTAGAGGTTGCGGCAGAGTTGGGCTTAAGCCTGGATGTGAATCGTGCGACAGTAGACGATTGGCTGCGGTTGCCAGGGTTGTCGATTCACCAAGCGCGATCGCTGGTGGAGTTGACTCATGCAGGGGTACAGTTTCTTTGTGTGGAGGATGTAGCGGCGGCGATCGGAGTTTCTCTACAAGCGATTCAGTTTTTAGCGCCGATTTTGGCTTTTAATTATTACGATCCAGAAAGTACCCTTCATCCCCGTAAAGTTAGCTTGAATACGGCGAATTTGGGGCAGTTACAGCAAATTCCTGGTGTGGATGACTCGTTGTGTGAAAGGATTATACGCGATCGCGCTCAACAGGGCAGTTATCGCAATCTGGCTCATTTTCAACAACGGCTGAATTTGGATAGCGAGTTGATTGGCCGATTGATGTACTATTTGCAATGGTAAGTTGGGCAGTAGTTTTGGGCAATCGGCAATCGGCAATCGACAGTCGGGAGGAGTGGGAAGAATGGGAGGAAATATGGATTGTGACCAATAACAAATAACCAATAACCAACAACTAACAACTAACAACAAGAGCTAAAGCCCTTACTACGAACCTAACGGAAAAGATCGGGGTTGAGACGGGGTGCAGGGCGGCGGTTAGGGCTGGAGAAGTTGGAATTGAGCATTGTGCCTGTGCCGCCATCAGTAGGGGCAAGGAAAGGACGGAGGTTGATGGCATTGCTGTTGGGTAGAGCGTTGCCTAAGTTGCCTAAGTTGCCCAAATTGCCGAGGTTGGGGTTGCCGAGGATTTGACCAACTTGGTTGAGGATATCGCCGCCAGAGTTGCCTTCAACAAAGGTGGTGACTCCCTCGGTAGAGTTGCCGCTATCGGCGACGGTAAGGTTCTCGAAGACGCGATCGCGAGTAATTTCGGGATTTTGACCGGGAGGGACGGTAAAGACGATGCGACAACTGGGATCGGTTTGGGTGGTGACGCAGACGATATCGTAGTTATTTTCCATTGCCGTCCGCATTTCTTGCATCCCGTCGGGACGATAGGATTCTAGACGCTGGGTGATGACTTCACAGCGTTTCTGGGGTGTCCAACCACCGCCGAGGGCTGTAGGAGTTGCCCAGGGATAAGCTTGGTTGGGTTGGTTTTCGGGACGATACATGACGGTATATTCGCCGTTGACGTATTCGCAGGTGAAGCGAGGTGAATCTGCTGCTTCGATAACGACATCGGGTTCGGCTTCGGTAGGAGTGGTTTGGGCGATCGCGCTGGTGTTCGTAAGGAGGGCGATCGCGCTAACAGAAGCAGTTAGAGAGGATAACAAAATAGAGGATAAAGACATAACTTATAAATTTCGGTGGGAGTTGAGTCGTCGAACAAAATTAAAGTCGGTTCAGTCCTGACGAGAACTTGAAAGCCGACGCGAGTTTACCCTGGTAAGTTTCTTTGAGTTTAGCTTGTTATTTATCTATAGCCAGCACGATCCTTTTTTTCGCAAACGGGTTGTTCTACTTGAGGAAGGTTTCACCCAGCCAGAGGCGGCTTAAAATAGTAAGCAGTCGTAAGCCAGCCCTACCTGATAACTCTCGCGCGAAATGTTAAATCCCCTTTTTGAGGCTGAAAATCTAGTAAATTCTAGCGTTGAGCCATTTTAAGAGTCTGCTGTAAAGCCAAGTTTCTGAAATCTTTGGAGGGGCATAAATTCAACTCCCCCCGATTGCCGATTGCCGACTGCCCAAGACCTACTGCCTCTTAGAGGCTGATTACTGATTACTGATTACTGATTACTGAAATGACAACTTCTCCAACAACTGTTACTGCTGAGACAGTAACCGAACTTAAACCCAGTTTTACGCTGCCTTTGTTTTTGATTATTGGTGCGATTCCCTTGGTGCTGTGGCAAAAATGGCTGGGAGGAGCGATCGCGTTGTTTGGCTTATTCTTACTGATCCAAGCTTTTACTATCCGCTTACAATTCACCGAAACGGCTTTAGATGTTTATCGCTCTGGGAAACTGATTCGCAATTTTCCTTATAGCGATTGGCTCAATTGGCGGATTTTCTGGCAACCCGTGCCAATTTTGTTTTATTTTAGGGAAGTTAAAAGTATTCATTTTTTACCAGTTCTTTTTGATCCTAAAGCCCTGGCTGCTTGCCTAGAACCTTTGCCCTACAAAGATTAATTTCAACTTTATGACTTCGAGAGTGTACGCCAAGTTTAACAATTAATTTTATGCACCCAGACGAACATCAAACCCCCGACCAAGAGCTAGAACAAGCCTTTATTGCTGAATCTGGCGACGAAGCGGTGGTGGACGACTCCTCCCTCACTGTCGATCCTTGGGATGCACCCAATCCAGATACAGGGGCTGCTGAGGCTCTCGAACCGCTACCGGAACTCAGGCTCAAAGAGGAAGAATCGGTAACGAGAACCGAAGATTCAGCCGACTCCTCTGGGACTTCTGAGGAAATGGCAGCCAGCGAGCCGCCCTCACGTCCCCCGGAAGGGAACGATCTTGAGACAGATGAGTCCGATCGCCTCCGGCAAGAAATTGCTCGCTTGCAGCAAGAAAACCAAGCATTACAAGCTGAAGTTACTGCCCTAAAGACGCAACCCTCCCCATCGGCTACTGCGCCAGAAGTTCAAGATGCAGTAGAGCGTTTGGTGCTAGAAGGTTTGGTGGAACTCGAACGGCGCAAAACCGAATTGCAAAGTAGTGTCGAACAACTCGAACGTCGCCGATCTCGTATTGAGGAAGAAATGCAAACCACGTTTGCCGGGGTTTCACAAAATATGGCGATTCGGGTTCAGGGGTTTAAGGATTATTTGGTGGGCAGTTTGCAGGATTTGGCTGCGGCTGCCGAACAACTGGATTTGCCGGAGTTGCAGCCGAGTCGTCGTGAAAGTAGCAATCGGACGGAAAGGCGATCGCCCTCTACGCCAGAAAGCACGCCCAATCCTCAATTTGCACGAGCGAGTTTCCAAAATAATGTGTCGCGGGTACAGGATTTATTGGAGCAATATCGCACTCGTCCCGATTATTACGGACCGCCGTGGCAGTTGCGCCGTACTTTTGAGCCGATTCATGCCGAGCGCGTTCGGGATTGGCTTTTGCGCCAGGGAGGACGCGGTTCTTTGCAAAGTATGGGCAGCCGTTTGCAAAATATTTTGATTGCGTCGGCGGCAATTTCGATTTTACGGGATTTGTATCGCGATCGCGTCAAGATTTTGGTGTTGGCGAATACCCCGGAACGTTTGGGAGAGTGGCGACGCGGTTTACAGGATTGTTTGGGTATTTCTCGCAGTGATTTTGGCCCGTCGCGGGGGGTGGTGTTGTTTGAATCCCCGGAAGCTTTGGTGCAAAAAGCGGAGCGTTTGGTAGCGGCGAAGGAATTACCTTTGATCGTCATTGACGATACGGAAGAACGGATCGATCTCGCACTGTTGCAGTTTCCGTTGTGGTTAGCTTTTGCCCCCGATCCTTCTCAGGGTTCTAATTACTTGTATTAAATCAAAGAGAGGGTAGGCGCGATCGCGGTAGGGGCAGTTAAGACCTACCGCTTTTTTTGTCGAGTAACTAAAGATATAAAGAAAAAATTAGTATTTCTGAAAAAAGAAGGATCGTCTAGGCCACACTGGCCTTAGAATAATTACTAGATAATAATTTCGCGATCCCCATTTGACCTTCATTCAATCTAATCAAGTCTGAAGGTAAAAGGTTGGCATAACATGAAGCAATAACCTGTCTTAAATTTAAGGGTTGATGGCAAATCATCAGACAGGTAAAAATTCTTACAAGTTACAATTCGAGCAAAAATAAGAGGTTTGATTTTGGGGAAATACGCCCATTTTCAGCCAATATAGTCAATAAATGACCTAATTTTGCGGGTAATGAGGGTACTTTCCTCAAGTTATCTCATAATTTCTTGCGGAAATCCCTCATAAAGTGATAATACAAAAGATAGATGATAAATAATAACGCCTATGGTAGTGCTTATATGTGGATTACTAATCTTAGTGGGTTACCTCTTTGGTTCGATACCCACCGGCTACTTACTCGCTCGCTGGTTGAAAGGCATTGATATTCGCGAGCATGGTTCGGGATCGACGGGGGCAACCAATGTTTTGCGAAATGTGGGTAAATCGGCGGCTTTGACGGTTTTGCTCGTAGATGCTTTAAAAGGGGCGGCGGCGGTAGCGGTGGTGAAAGCGAGTTTTACGCTGTTTCCCATCGTGTTGATGCCCTTGGCGGATTGGCAAGCCTGGTTGGTCACTTTGGCGGGTTTGGCAGCGATTTTTGGTCACAGCAAATCGATTTGGTTGGGCTTTAGCGGCGGCAAATCTGTCGCGGCCAGTTTGGGGGTATTGCTGATGATGAGTCCCCCGGTGGCTTTGGGGACAATTGCGGCTTTTGTGGCGACGCTGGTGTTCTTCCGTATAGTGTCTCTGGGGTCGATTTCTGGGGCGATCGCGGTTAATTTCTTTATGATTTTATTACATCAGCCGCTTCCTTACTGTTTGTTTGCGGCTGTAGCCGGGGTTTATGTAATTCTGCGCCATCGCACGAATATTCAACGAATTTTGGCAGGGACAGAACCGACAATCGGAAACAAGCTGTCTCGTGAAGTCGAAACGCCTTAATCGGGGTTGCTGGTTGTCCAGATAATCCATTCTTTTTGCACAGTGGCGATCGCGCCGCCAGGAAAAGTTGAAGATTGGGAACGATTGGGGGCGGCAAGGAGGGCGACTACAGCATTGATTTGCTCGAAGTTGGGGGCAAAGTTGAGGGTATCTTGCATAAACTGTCGGACGACGCGACGACGCAATGCCAAGGGGTAGGGTTGTACGAGATGGCGATTTAAACCGGGGGGTTGCAGGCGTTGGGCTTGTTGGCGGATTTGTGTGGCGGTGGTTTCGAGATACGCCACATCGGCTTGCAAAAGTTCGGCGGTTTGGGCGAAAGCGCTTTCGACTTTGGGGTTGAAGTGTTTTTGCAGGTAAGGGATGACTTCTAAACGGAGGCGGTTACGGGCGTATTGCAGTTGAGTATTCACCACATCTTCCCAGACGGGTAATTGCAACTGCTGGGCAAAAGTCCCGGTTTCCGAGCGAGAGACGTTGAGTAAAGGACGGACTAGAGTAATTTCTGGGGTTAAATTGCGTCGCCAGGTTAGGGCTTGTAAGCCATCTGCCCCCGCACCGCGAATCAGGTTGTAGAGTAGGGTTTCAGCGCGATCGCTCTCGGTATGTCCGGTTACGACCAGGGAACATTTTTGCACTTGGGCAAGGTCAATTAAGGCTTCATAACGCCATTTACGGGCGGCGGCTTCGGTTTCTGCCAGATTTTCGGCTTTTTTGAGGTAAAAGGGTAAATGCCAGTCCTGAGCGACCTGAGCGACGCGATCGGCAATTCCCGCATCCGTTGACCAGTTATGATCGCAATGAGCGACAATAATCTGCCATTGCCATTTCGGTTGTAGATCGAGGAGGAGTTTGAGTAAGGTTAGGGAATCTTGGCCTCCCGATACGGCAACCAGAAGGCGATCGCCCTGCGGTAAAAGTTGCTTTTGGCGGCAGGTTTGGTGTAATCTGGCGTGCAACTTTGTCCAAGTCATTTTAGTTAACAACTTCTAAGGGGCAGTAGGTTTTTTCAGTTATCAGTTATCAGTCATCAGTCATCAGCGATTTGTTGTGGTTTGTTTGAGAGAGTTAAAAACATTTTTTATGAAAACAGCTTTAATTTGTGGGATTTCCGGTCAAGATGGGGCGTATTTAGCCCAATTATTACTAGAAAAAGGGTATAACGTCTGCGGGACTTCGCGCGACGCGCAGATGTGTAAGTTTGAGAATTTAGTGCGTTTGGGAATTCGCGATCGCATTAAAGTCTATTCGATGGCGTTGAATGATTTTCGCAGTGTCCTCCAGGTTATCAAACGAGTACAGCCGGACGAAATCTACAACCTCGCGGGTCAAACTTCGGTGGGATTGTCCTTTGAGTTGCCCGTCGAGACGATGGAAAGTGTGACGGTGGGGACATTGAATTTGTTAGAAGCCATCCGCTTTTTTGACGCTCCGATTAAATTTTACAATGCCGGATCGAGTGAATGCTACGGGAATACAGGGGAAACGGCGGCGGATGAAACTACGCCATTTCAGCCTCGCAGTCCTTATGCGGTGGCGAAAGCGGCGGCTTTTTGGCAGGTTGCGAATTATCGCGAAGCTTACAATTTGTTTGCTTGTTCGGGCATTTTATTTAACCACGATTCGCCGTTGCGTCCGAAGCGTTTTGTGACCCAGAAGATTGTCGCACGGGCTTGTCGGATTGCGCGGGGGGAAGCGGAACATTTGTATCTGGGTAATATTGAGATTCAGCGAGATTGGGGTTGGGCCCCAGATTATGTGGAGTCGATGTACTTGATGTTACAACAAGAGCGCCCGGATGACTACGCGATCGCGACGGGAATGACCTCGAAGTTAGCGGATTTTGTGGCGGCAGTTTTTGAGACGTTGGGGTTAAATTGGCAAGACCACGTTACGATCGATCGCAGTTTGTTTCGTCCGACGGAAATTGCGATTAGTTGCGGCAATCCCAGCAAGGCGAAACGGCAGTTAAACTGGGAAGCGAAGTATAAAATGCCCGATATAGCCGCAGCGATGGTACAAGCGGCTTTGGCTGAGATGGGTTGAAGGGAAATATTCGGGCTGAGGGAGAGAAGATGGTACAAACTCAGGGGAAAGTTATTGCGTTAGCGGAGTTTCTGAAGCTACCAGAAACTAAACCAGCCAGCGAATATATTGACGGGCAGATTATCCAAAAACCGATGCCTCAAGGAAAACATAGTAGACTACAGGGTGAGTTAGTTACGGCAATTAACCAGGTGGTTGAAGTACCCAAAGTGGCTTTAGCTTTTCCAGAGTTGCGCTGTACTTTTGGTGGCTATTCGATCGTACCGGATGTGACTGTGTTTGCTTGGGAACAGATTCCTGTGGATGAGGATGGCGATATTGCCAATATCTTTCCTATTGCACCTCTTTGGACGATTGAGATTTTATCTCCCGACCAAAGTTCAACAAAGGTTACAGGCAAAATTTTACATTGTCTCAACCACGGTACGTCTATGGGTTGGCTGATTGACCCGAAAACGCGATCGCTTTTGGTTTTTCCCCAAGGACAACAGCCTCAGTTAAAAGAAAATTCCGACGAAGTTGTACCTGTTCCCGATTTTGGGGTCGATCTCGGTTTTACGGTTGGGGAAATATGGAGTTGGTTGAAGTTGTAGACTCTCGCGTGAAACTTAAATCCACTTTTTGAGGCTGAAACCTTAGTATCTTCTAGCTTTGAGACACTTTTATTGTTTGCTGTAATACCAAATCTGATACGCCAAAACCCACTTATGTGTCGAGTCCGCGAAGTCGGACTTTGCTCTCGCGATTCCCCGGATTTTAATCCGTGGGCGGGTTAGCTGGATAAAGGGGGTATAGAAACCGGATTTGCTGTAAAGCCAAAGTTTCTGGCATCTTTGGAGGGGTAGAATTTTACTCCCCCCCGACTGCCGATTGCCGATTGCCGACTGCCCCTTAATCGCTTGTTATTTCGTGGTAAATGACCAAATTCCCTGCCAATCCGTCGGCAGTCCTTGATAAGTTAAGGTTTGAATGCGAGAGAGGTATAAAGCGGCGGTTTTGTCGTCGGGATTAATGGTTAGGATTGTTTCAAAACCTGTTTGCGCGGTGGTTAAGTCGCCTTTTTGGTAGGCTGCAATGCTGGTTTCAAATTGAGGCTGGGTTTTTTGTTTGAGGGTAAGGATTTCGGTGGTTTCTGCGTCGAGGACTTCGTAGATGTCGATGGGTTCGATGCGTCCTTTGACGATGACGCGATCGATAAAGCGCAGATTGTAGGCGGTGCGATCGCGTAATTTTAAGACAACTTGCTCGGAAATGAGGAGTAAAACGCCGTAATACTTGGTGAGTCCTTCTAAACGGGCGGTAAGATTAACGTTATCGGAAATTGCGTCTCCTTGCATCCGATTTTCATCCCCAATCATCCCGACCATAATTTGCCCGACATGAATCCCCATGCCAATTTGGATCGGTTGGGAATTGGTTTGGTTAAATTCGCGGACTCGGTTAAAGGTGGCGATCGCGGCTTGAACGGCATCATCGGGGGATTCGGGGAAAGCCGCCATTAAGCCATCCCCCAGATATTTAATAATAAAGCCCTTGCGATCGCGTATGACGGGATTGACAGCTTGCAGATAGGCATTCACAAAGTCAAAATTAGCCTGGGGAGTCATTTGTTCGGACAGGGTGGTAAAACCCCGGATATCCGAAAACATAATGGCCATTTCTTTGCTAACATGATCGCCCAAGTTAACATTAACAATGTTATCTTTGCGTAAAAATTCTAGATATTCTAGGGGAACGAAACGAGCAAAAGAGTTGCGTTGGGTTTCCAGGATTTCAAAGGATTGGCGTAGCTGTTGTGCCATACTATCAAAGGCTTGAGCGAGTTGACCAACTTCATCACCGCGATTAATATCCGTTACCAGGCGATCCCACTCACCTTGGGCTAAGTCTTGGGCAGCTAAGTTAAGGCGCAAAATCGGCTGTGTAATCCAGCGAGAGGTGAAAATTCCAATTAAAGTGGAGATAAGCAGCGCCATTAGACATAAACGCACGGTACTGCGACTACTGGCTGCAATTTGCTCCATAAAGTCGGCTTCGGGAACGGCAACGACAATCAACCAATTCAGTCCCGATACGTTGCTTAGGGGTGTGACTTGAATGAGTTGGGTTTTGCCGTCTAGGTTGTAGCTGAAGTAGAGGGGTTCGCTAATAAAAGATAGAGTTTTCTCCCGCGCTGACAATTCTTGCATGGTTTGGCGAATTACGGCTTCGGTGGAGGATAAGGCATTGAGGCGTTGGGGTTCGGGGTCATTTTCGGTGAGGATGAAGGGTTTTTCTGAGGTGGAACTGGCGACAATTTCGCCAGAACGCTCGATAATAAATGCTTCTCCGGTTTTGCCAATGTCTAAATCCCGCAGGAAGTCGCTGATTTGCGACAAAATGAGGTTTGTCCCCATTACCCCTCGAAACTCGCCGTCTGGGGCGTAAATCGGCGTGGTGGGAGTGATTTGTAAGACACCTAGATCGGCGGAGTGGAAGATGGGACTCCAAGTTTGCTTGCGGGTTGTGATGGTGGCTTGATACCAAGGACGCGATCGCGGATCGTATTCGCTAGATTTAATGAGGGTTTGGCGATATCCTTGGGAGTCGAGTTCGTAGATTTCGCGATTGGGTTGGCTTGCATCGCTGCGGGATTTCACCACAATCTGTCCATCCAGATAGCGCTGTACCCCCAGAAAATGCCCGTCTCGATCGCCGACATAAATATAATCAACGGCATCTGAAAGTTGAATATCGGCGAAGAATTGACGCTGCATTTGGAGTTCGTTTCCGAGATCGAGATTGCCATTCGCGATCGCGTTGGCGGTAATTTGGTGTAAGAGGTGAGGGGTATTGAGGTAGTTGTCTAAATGCAGGTTGATTTGTTGGGTGACTTGGCTACTTAACTGAATTACTAAGTCGTTGACGGCTTGTTGACCGTTGCGGTAGGATAAATAGCCAATTAAGCCGACTGTCGCGAAGGTTTGAATGGCAAAGGGAACGATCAAAACCATGCGAATGGAGATGTAGCGCAGCCGCTTTTTGATGGGGGTTGTGATGGTAAGGGAGGGTGGTTGAGGGATTTGACTCGGTTGGCGGCTTCTGGGTTGAAGACGAGAAGACTTGGGTTTCATCGTTTTCATTTATTGAAGAGCGATTGTGCATCGTGAACTACCCCAACCTGCTTACGCGAGGTCGGGGCTTCCTATCCAACAGACTGCGAGATAGTAGACTTCTTTCGTCCTCTACTGTCTCGACTTACACCTGGGCAATAGGCGATCTCCCCCGTTCCAGAGGATATAGCGCTACGTAAATACATTAGGACATTGTTGAAATGCTGCATCGACACATTCTCTTACTATCTCAAATTCCTTGAGTCTTTAGACATCTCCAAAAATTTGTAACTCAGTCACAGTAACAAACAAGCCGACATCCAAGCTGGGTTATGTAAGGAGGCTCAAAACGAATATTTGCGGGTTTCAAGCCTCTAAATCTAATTGTGTCGCAAAACTATAACTGATTACAACATCAATTGTTTGACCGGATTCCGCCGATTTAATGACCTCCAAAATTAGAGAGCCTATTCTTAATCTAACCAAAGCACAAACGGTTAAAACTACTGATTTATATCGTCTTTTGTTTAAGCGGAATCTTTCTTGAGCAACTTTAAAGATTTTGAAGACTCGAATCAGATGTTCCACAAAAATTCGCTCAGATGATATTGTTTGATTTTCGGCTTTTTGAGTAGGGGTCAACTGACCGTTTTTCGGTTTTCTTGATGGCGTTACTATTTGAGCTTCCCCCAGATAAGCTTTGTCCCCACTAAAAAGTTGTTGACTGGTAAATTTAGATAAGGTTTGCCGACAAATTCTAATGTCACTCATTGGGCCGGGTTGTCCGACAACTACATCCACAATATCTACTCCTTTGGGTAAAGTAATAAATTGATTTTTAAATGTATGTCTTTTTTGTTTACTTGAATAGTACTGTTTTTGAGATTTAGAGTCTGAAGGTCTCTCTATTGCTTGCTCGGTGCTATCTACTATCAATTCATAGTCAGCTAATTTTTCACAAATCTTTTCCCTTTCTGCCGGGGACTTTTTTACTTGTTATAAGAGACTTGACAGTAAATTCTCTTGAAAAAGATTTTGCCAATAGTTAAACAAGTTATGAGCGGTCGATTCACTCACTTGAAAAAGCAATCCTAAAATCTGAAAACTTAAATTATGTCGGAGATAAACTAACATTAAAACAATTTGTTCTTCCTCGGAGAGTTTCGCGTGATTACCTCCTCCAGCCCGAATAATTCTGGTTTTGTTTTTTTCGATGTCTTCTTGTTTTCTTTGGTGAAGGATTTTTCCTTGTTCGATGAGCTGTCCCAGTTGGTCACAATTAATTCCTAAGAGTCTTTTGGTCGCTTTAGGATGTTGTTGAATGTAGTCCCAAGTATAATTATCCATTTTCGCTGTTATTGAGTCTGAATCAACTAAATTATACTCTGCTTCGCCAATCTTGAACTATTATGGAGATGTCTAATGTTAAAGTGAAGTTTAACACCTTGAAAGGGCTAAAGCCCTTACTACGAACAATAACAAAAAATGCAAATTAGCGATCGCCCTATTTCAACCCAACTCAATCGTACCGCGTCGGTGCGTCGAACCACGGGAGAAACCGATGTCCAAGTGACAGTGAATCTCGATGGGACGGGCAAATGTAATGCTCAAACCGGGATTCCCTTTCTCGACCACATGATTCATCAAATCGCCTCCCACGGGCTGCTTGACCTCGATATCCAAGCCACAGGAGATATTGAAATCGACGACCATCACACCAATGAAGATGTAGGGATTACTCTAGGTCAAGCTATAGCAAAAGCGTTGAGCGATCGCAAGGGGATTCATCGTTTTGGTAACTTTCTAGCTCCCCTAGACGAAGCCTTGGTTCAAGTAGCCCTGGATTTTTCAGGACGACCTCATCTCAGCTACGGCTTAGACATTCCCACCCAGCGTGTCGGCAATTACGACACCCAGTTAGTCCGCGAGTTTTTTGTGGCGTTGGTGAATCACTCCCAGATGACCCTCCATATTCGCCAGCTTGACGGCATCAACTCTCACCATATCATCGAAGCAACGTTCAAAGCTTTCGCTAGAGCAACCCGAATGGCGGTAGAGGTCGATCCCCGTCGTGCGTCGCAAATTCCTAGCTCTAAGGGGGTTTTATAGGCGTTTGAGCCTATTTTTATTGAGGCAAAACAAAATCCCTACTCCCCCCGATTGCCGATTGCCGACTGCCCACTGCCCAAAAACCAATCCCTACTGCCCCTTAATCGCTGTCAACTGAAAATCCCCCTCTCAAACCTGTAAAACTACAGCGAAGTCTAGCACTCCGGCTGAGATTAGGGGACTTGCCAGATGCGATGATGATATTGTTCCACATCCGCGTAGACATCGGGGGCTGGATGGCTGTGGTCGTGGTGATGGTGATGGTGATGGTGGCTATGGTTTCCTTCCTCTACCGCAGCCAGACGGAATTTACACATCTCGCAATTCATTTGCACGTTTTCGAGTTGAGTTTCGAGTTCTCGTTCTCGTAAAACAGGCATTAACTGGGGATGAATGCCCATTTCTGGCAAACAAGTCATGGCAATATCGGGGTATTGGGCTTGTTGTTGGGCAGTAATGTCAAAAATTTTCTCCATCAAGACCCCGGTAAAGAGGAAGTAGGGCAAGACGATGATACGCTTGGGGTTGTATAAACGGGCGCGACGGAAGCCTTCTTCTAAACGGGGGTGAGTGATGCCAATAAAGCAGGTTTCGACGGTTGCATAACCACTACCTTCCCAAAGCATACGAGCGAGTTTGTAGACATCACCGTTGGCATCGGGGTCGCTCGAACCTCTACCGACAAAGAGTAACACGGTTTGCGATCGCCCTAAATTGTGAGGATTATGTTCGGGTTGGTCTAATGCTGCCAAACGCGATCGCCATAATTCTAAAATATTCGGAGTAATCCCAAAATGTCGTCCGTAATAAAACTTGAGTTGCGGATAAATCAACTTTGCCCGGTCTAACTCATGGGTTACGTCAAATTTATTATGTCGGGCGGCAAAAAGTAAAATCGGCAATACGGAAAACTCGGTGTACCCTTGAGTCAAACAAGCTTCTATCCCTTCTAAAATCGTGGGTTGCGTGAGTTCGAGAAAGCAAGGAACAACAGGCCGGGATGGGTCGAGTTTTTCGTAAGTTTTGGCAAAATCGAGGAAAGTTTGTCGTCCTTCGGGGTTTTTCGTTCCATGACCCACCATCAGCAAGGGACGTTGTAGGGGAAGGGGAGGCAGTTCTACAGGGAGTTGAGAGCTAGAAAAAGAAGTTGGCACGGTCGATTTTTGGATGAGTGGTTTGAATTAGTTATCTAAAATGTCGGGGTGAAGACCCCCGTTATAAGGATGTTAGCGGTGGGATGAAACCCCGACCAACAAATAAACTGCGTAGCATCCATATTTTAGCAACCTCTTGGTGCGGAAAGCGGCAGTCAAAGTAGGAAATCTTGTGATAAACTACGTTTAGACTATTGAGGTTAGCATAAATGTTGGTCTTAGAGTTCAAAGTTAGAGCTAAAAAACATCAATATACAG
>JAWQFT010000050.1:0-17012 GCA_035968055.1 Jaaginema sp. PMC 1080.18
GAACCCTTGGGTGGGCTTGAATCGAGACAAAAATTTAAATGATTAACAGCTTAGGTTCGGGTTATTGCTATTTGCGAGTGAGTCCTAAAAATGAAGCGATTAGCATTATGTCGAAAGCTCAATGTGTTGAACTCAACCGTAAATACAATGCTCAAAAAGCTTTATTGGAAAAAAATCAGTGATGCTATAGAAAAATATCGGGTTTTCGTGAAGTTATGTAAATATATCGAGAACTTTGCGTAAAACTCGTCCTTCCCGTCAGAGATAAGGATGAAAGGAAGTTAACGACTTCTGGAGTTAATCGGAACTTTGCGGAGTACCTATGGAATTGTTACAGGGAACGGTAAAAACTTGGTAGTTCAGTGCTTTTACTGGGTAAAAATAGAAAGATTAGGGAATGCGATCGCGCCTTTTCCTAGTTTTCCAATTATTGAGTGCGATCGCTTCACTAAAACTTCAAGAAAAAACCCTGAGTTTTACCAAAACTTGACAGTGAGCTTCTCATCATAAGGTTATTATACGGAATATATTTTCCTCGTAAAATTTAAATCAAAACAACTATATAAAATATCAACCATCTACCCCTAAACCAGTCATGCCATTGCTCTCCTTCTCGTTCCCAATAATTACTAAAGCTGCGAATTTTTTAACTAAATCTTTATTCGTATTATTCTCTTCCAGAAAGACCCAAAAGAGTACGACAGTTGTCTCCCATACCTTCATCTTAGAGCCAATTCTTACCCCATCGGGAATACTGGATGGAGGCGATTTTGACGAAACCCTTGACTTGGATAATCCAGTCGAACTTGACCTTGAGATTGATGCAATTTCTCCAGAAATTCCCAATCTGGGCGATGAAGACATGGACTTCATTCCTTTTATCCCTAACGACATTTTAGAGCAGTTTGAATCAGGAGTTTTCACAGTAGGAGAAACGGGAGAAATTGAGATTGATTATCTCTACGATGGGGGTGGTTATCAAGGGGAATTGGCGATTTTTAGTTTGGAGGGGATCGAGGAATACGACCTGGGATCGCGAGAATTTATACAGGAAGCGGCTCGTCGGGCTTTGGGTAATGACCCAGATGCCGTGGGACAGGTAGTGATTTCGGATATAAACGAAGGGGCAAAACTAGAGGGGCGTTATTTAGCAGAAGGTAACTTCAACCGAGGGGAGTATCAAGGAACAACGAAAGTCAGTTTTAATTCGGGAGAGCGATTTGCCTTTATGCTCGTTCCCAATGGCACAGTACAGCAAGTGTATGATGGACTGAATGGAAGTAATAGCGAGTTAGCCAAATCTTTACGTCCCCTATTCTCTCTTTCTACGGCTAACCCAGAAGATGGGCTGAGTTTGGGGCAAATTGCCGATGTGACGGGGGACGGTCATACTTTCGTGATGGAAGATTTGCGGGTGGATGGCTGGACGGATGAGGACTACAACGATATTATCTTCCAGGTTAAAGGAGCGACAGGGAAAGCGATCGCGTTGGATGAGGTAATCGATCCTGACTTGGATTGGCGAGAAACTCAGTTGGGTGAGGATTTGTATGCAGCAATTACCCCCGATGTTCCTGAGTTACCCGTTGACCCTGTTACAGGAGCAGAGTACATCCCCGGTCAACTTTTGGTCAAGTTTGATGCCGATTTGAGCGATGCAGAGGTGAAAACTTTGGCTGAAAGTTATGGTGCGACAGAGTTTGAGCGTTTGATTCCCGAAGACCCAGATGCGGATTTTGCCCTAGAACAGTGGCGATTGCTGAATTTTGACCCAGATAGTGATGTGGTAGCGATTCGCGACGCTATTGCCCAAGAAACGGGGGTTGTAGCGAGTGAATTGAACGGAGTGCGATCGCTTCATTGGCAACCTGATGATACCCATTTTGGCGATTTGTGGGGGTTGCATAATGCCAATGATGCAGACATTGACGCACCGGAAGCTTGGGACATTCAACGGGGAAGCAAGGATGTTGTCGTTGCGGTGATTGATACGGGAGTTGATTACACTCACCCGGATTTAGCTGCCAATATGTGGCGTAATCCCGGAGAGATTGCGGGGGATGGCATTGATAATGACGGTAATAAACTTATTGATGATGTTTACGGTTATGATTTCGGGAATATGGATAACGATCCTAAACCTGATTATCTCCCTCTTTTTCTTGGATACGATCCTGATTATGGTCACGGAACTCATGTTGCAGGCACAATTGGTGCAGTGGGAAATAATGATTTAGGTGTTGTTGGGGTGAGTCCAAATGTCAGTTTGATGGCATTGAATGCTCGTAATTCTCCTCATGGACTTTCTGTAGATGCAACCATCAGAGCTATTCATTATGCTGTTAATCATGGGGCTGATATTATTAACGGTAGTTTTGGCAAAGAATTTTATTTAGAATCAGATTATGATGCTCTGAGCTATGCCAATGACCACGATGTTTTGTTTGTCGCTTCAGCAGGAAATGATGGCAAAAATAACGATATTTATGGTCAATATCCGGCAAGTTATAATCTTCCTAATATTATTTCAGTTGCAGCTACGGATAGTAATGATAATCTAGCGGCAGTACATAGCGACGGTGGTCTTTCCAATTATGGCTTAAATACTGTCGATTTAGGTGCGCCAGGAAGAAGTATTCTTAGCACTTTACCTAATAATAAATATGGATATGCAACAGGTACATCAATGGCTGCACCTCATGTGGCAGGAGCAGCAGCATTATTGTTAGCAGAAAACCCCACTTGGTCAGCTACAGATTTGAAAGCGGCGATTCTAGCGGGAGTGGATAAAAAGGATTCGCTCAAGGGGATAACGGTAAGTGGAGGACGGTTAAATTTACACACGCCGTTGCAACAAGGTTTACCGCCTAATACACCTCCAACTGTAACTCTAGAAGTGTTGGATGGAGAAGCCAGCGAAGACGGTAATGCGGCTCATCTTTTGGTACAACTCGATGAAGCGGGCGATCGCGATGTCACCGTTTACTATACCCTAGATGGTACAGCGAAAAATGCAGAAGACTATCTCGAATTAAGTGGTGAAATTACCATTCCGGCGGGGGCAAAACAAGCTCGAATTCCTGTGGTTTCTCTACACGATTATGAAGCCGAAGCAAGTGAAACGATAGAAGTTAGTTTGAAGTCCGATGCTAACTACAATATTGGCACAAACAACAAGGCAACAATTACGATTGAAAATAGTACCAAAACTCATCGTTATGGCCCCTTTGTTTATGTAAACCCGCAAAATGGTCATCAATATTTGATGACTGAAGAAGATACTTGGCATGGAGCGCAAGCTCAAGCTGAAGCACTAGGAGGAAACTTAGTTTCTATTAATAGTCAAGATGAAAATGATTGGTTGTTTAAGGCTTTTAACCGTCGTCGGCGCTGGATTGGCTTAAATGATAGTGAAATTTACGGTAACTCTGAAGGAAATTATCGCTGGGTGAATGGGGAAGAGTTAACATTTACTCCTAGTATGTTCAGGACTGATAATGTTGCTAATACGCCAGCAGGAGAGGATTTCTTTGAAACCAATTTTATGACGGTTGGTGGTTGGAATGATATGCCTAATGATTTAGAACCGTTAGGAAGCACTTGGAATAATCCTGTGGGGATTGTAGAAATCGATCCTGAGACTTTGAGTCAACCCATTGTTAATGTTATGGTGACGGATAGCGAAGCAGGAGAAGATGGCAATGCAGGTCATATTGTCATTACCCGCGTTGGTAAATTAGATAAAGATTTGACGATTAATTACAGTTTATCTGGCGATGCAGTGAATGGTGTTGATTACAAGCGATTAACGGGAGAAATTACGATTCCTGCGGGTGAAACTTTAGTTACTTTGCCTATTCAAGCACTTACCGATCTTGAGTTAGAAAATACAGAAAAAGTCATCCTAAATTTAGATTCAGGAGACTACAATTTCGGCACTTATCGCCAAGCTGAAATTACAATTGAAGACCGACATCCTTTGAATCGAATTAGTAACGAAGTTCTAGGTCGAGATTTATTATTCCTAGATGATTGGACAGCTCAATGGAGAGCCGGAGCAACTTTTGCACAACTTCGTAAATCTTTTATTGCGAGCGCTCATGATGGTCAAGGCAATTATGAAGCGGAGAATAAAATCAGAGAAATTTATCAAGATGTTTTACAGCGAGAAGCCACAACTCAAGAAGTATCTGATGGTCGAACTCAATTAGAAAATGGTGCAACTTTATCTGAAATTCGTCAAGAGCTATTGGGTTTTTCAAGTTTCATTAATACATTGAATGCTATTTATATTAATCCTGAAACTGGTAATCAATACTTTGTTACAACACCGGATACTTGGTTGGGCGCACAGGAGCAAGCTAAAGCATTGGGCGGCAATTTAGTAACTATTAATAATGAAGCTGAAGCTCAGTGGTTAATTGATACTTTTGAAGCTCAGGTATCTTGGCATGGTTTACACGATAGCCCGATTTATGGGGCTTATGAAGGAGAATATCAATGGATTAATGGAGAGCCAGTGACGTATACTAACTGGCGAACTGGAGAACCAAATAATCAATTTCATACTGTTATTCGCTACAGCGAAGGGGAAGACTTTATGCACTATTTCCCCAATGGTGTATGGAACGATTTACCCCCAGACGGCTATTTATTAAGAGATACTCGCGGTATTGTTGAGATTTCTAATAGTAGCGGTCAATTCCTAACACTCGATACTCCTTATTTAAGTTTTGACGACAGCCCGTTTAAAGATGTATCTTTTACAGATTTCCATCTCGAAACTTTTGAAGATGGACAGCTTAATAGTCTTGGTGTTCAAGTTTCTCAAGGTATTGTCATCAGTGGCAGTGATGCAACGGACTCTGTTGATTCGGATGATGGATTTATTGAAGGATTGGGTAAAGCAGGACATAGTTTGTATGCTGTTGGCGCTCCGAATTTGACCATGACTTTCGATCCCCAAAATCTCGGCTATTTACCCACTCATGCAGGTTTTGCTCTCACAGATTTAGGTAAAAACGATTTAACGAGCGCTGCTTCGGGGACAGTTATATTTGAGGCTTTTGATAATAATGGCAATTCCCTAGGAACACGAACAATTAACTATGGAGATAATAGTTGGGATGGTGGTACTGATGAAGACCGTTTTTTGGGAGTAATACATAATCAAGGTATTTCACGTTTAGAAATAAGTTCTCCTGACGGCAATCGGGGCTATGAAATCGATCATATTCAATATGGTTTAGCTGAAAATATTAGTTTAACTAACTCTAGTATTGCTAATATTAATTTGATACAAACATACTTTGGTGAAGACTTAAATACGCAAGGAATACCCCTCAATACAACGCCGAATACTGATGCTGCAAAAGCTGACTTCTTGGCCAGTTTAGAAAATGCCCAGATTGTTGATTTTGACAATTATAGTATTGGAGATCGACCCACGACTTTAAATTTTGGGAATACTCAAGCTACTTTATCGGGTGATTTGCGAGTTGATGCGGAAAGTAATAGTGTTGGCAATAGTCTTTTCAGTTATAACGATATGGCATTTTCGATAGAGTTTGATAGTCCTCAATCGGCTTTTGGGATGACGATTCATGATGCGGAGGACAAACCTTTATACATGACTGTATATCATACTGATGGAACGACGAGAAAGTTTGCCATTCCCGTACAAGCAGTATATCCAGAAAACTCTGATTCTGCTTTATTTTATGGCATCACAGACCGCGTACCTTTTGATAAGGTAACTGTTCACAAACGAGCAACTACAGAAAATTTACGACTGGATGATTTAGTGATTGGTGTTATCAAAGCTTAAATTGTTGTAGTCTACTTTGAGAGTTATTTTGAATTAAGTAGTGGCGCGACATAGATTGAGCGGTGGGTTACGGCGGATTGCTGAATTACAGTCATAGCATGGGTTCTAGCCGCCTAACCCACCCTACCCTAAATGAATTTGGCATAGTTCAGAAATTTCACTTATAAAACCGAGGAACAAGATTGAAACTTACAGCAACAATCGCCCACGGATTAGAAATCCGGGGCTAATATAACAAAGTCTGCTTTCGCAGACTAATTAATGTGCGGCAATAAATTGGTATAACTCAAAATTCGCATTTTACCCTAACCATGAAATTCAAACGCATCTACCGCTATATCTTCATTACCCTCCTCTCCCTCACTCTGAGTCTCACCGTAGCCCAGGGGGGAGGATTGCAAGCGCAAACCACGCTTCTCGAACAAGGAAACCAATACTACCACGCGGAGAATTATAGCGAAGCGGTGAGGGTGTGGCGAGAGGCTGAGGCGGAATTTGAGGCTGCGGGGGAGAGGTTGCAGCAGGGGTTGGTGTTGGCGAATTTGTCTTTGGCGTATCAGCAGTTGGGGGAATGGGAGAAGGCGGAAAATAGCGTCCAGGAGAGCTTGCGGGTGCTGGCAGGGGTTACAGAGCAGAATGAGGTGTTTTGGCGGCAAAAAGGGAAGGCATTGAATGCCCTGGGTCGTTTACAATGGTCGCGGGGACAGGCAGATCGAGCGGTGGAAACTTGGCAAGAAGCCCAGGAGTTTTACCGTCGTGGGGGGTATGCGGAGGGAGTCATTGGGACGCAGTTGAATCAGGCTCAGGCGTTGCAGACATTGGGGTTGAGCGTGGATGCCAAGCGCCTTTTAAGGGGGGTAGAAGCCCAGGTAGCGGGGCAAAATGACTCCCCCCTCAAAGCGCAGACTTACCTCAGCTTGGGGGGGACGCTGCGATCGCTCGGAGAATTAGAAGATGCTCAGAAGGTGTTGCAGTCGGGGTTGGAGGTGGCTGAGAGTTTGGGGTTGCCGATCGCGTCCCAGATTGAGTTAGAGTTAGGGGATGTAGCGCGATCGCGTGCAAATCAACAACAGGCGATTGGTCAGTCGGGAGAGGCTGAAAAGAGTGTAGCGCAGGCGTTTAATTATTATCGTCAAGTGGCAGAGAATAGCGATTCTAACCGCTTACAGTTACAGGCAAATTTGCGTCAACTGAGTTGGGCTGTGGAGTTGGGTAAGTTGCCAGATACAAGCGTTTTAACGGCAATTGAGAGCCAGTTAGGGCAGTTACCGCAGAATCGCAGCGCGATCGCGTCTCAGTTGGATTATGCCCATAGTCTGGCTTGTTTGCAACCCCAGGTGGATGCAGAGATACCCAGTTGCGTCCGCAGCGAGTGGCAAGGGGAAGGGGAAGTTGATGTTATTGAGAGTCGGAAAATTAGCGATCTTGCCGATCGTTTAGCGAAAGTTGTGCGAGAAACGGCTGATTTAGGAGATAATCGTCTCAAATCCGAAGCGATGGGGCAGTTAGCGGCACTTTACGAGCAGAATGGACAGTGGCAAGAGGCGTATCAGTTGACGGTGGACGCGATCGCGTCTGCGGGGGAAGTGCAAGCCAATGATTTATTGTATCGCTGGGAGTGGCAGTTGGGGCGATTGCTCAAAAAACAGGGCAAAGTTGAGGCGATTACGGCTTATGAGGAAGCGGTGAAAACGTTGGCTAAAGTCCGTAGTAATATCTTAACGATTAATACGGATGTGCAGTTTTCGTTTCGCGATAATGTCGAACCTATTTATCGGGAATATGTGGAGTTGTTATTAGCTGATAAGAATTCCATTCAACCTAATCAAAAGAATTTACGTCAAGCGACAGAAGCGATTGATGCCCTTCAATTAGCCGAATTAGAAAACTTTTTGCGCTGTCAGCTTTCCCCCCAAGTAGCAAAAGTGCAACTGAATAAAGTTCAAGATGAAACGGCTGCCATTATTTATCCCATTGTGACGAAAAATGGCTTGGCGATGATTTTGGAAACTTTCGATCCCAGCTTAAATAAAGAGGTGGGTGACTCGCGATCTCGATTAGAACTTTTGACAACTGCGGTGGCTTCAGAGGACTTAAATACAACATTAAACAAGTTACAAGCTGCTTTACAGGATGCGAGTGATACGCCGTCAGTAATTACTGAAGGAGAGAAAGTTTATGATTGGTTAATACGACCATTATTGACTCAATTAGAGGCTTATCCGTCAATCGAAACTTTAGTATTTGTTTTAGACGATCCGTTGCGGAGTATCCCGATTAGTGTTTTACATGACAGGGAAGCAGGACAGTATTTAGTCGAGAAAAAATACGCGATCGCGGTTTCACCGAGTTTAGAACTTTTCCCACCCCAAAATCCGATGCAACGATTCAATTTATTTTCGGGAGGGGTAGAGATGGCTCAAACGATTGATACTTTAGACTTTCCTGAAATTCTATTTTTACAGGAAGAATTGAATCGAATTACCCAAGCCCAAGTAGTTGAACGGTCGCAACTTTTACTCAATCAAGAGTTTACCAAAGAAAATATTCAAACTCAAATACAAGCAAATAATTTTTCTGCTATTCACTGGAAAACTCATGGAGTTTATAGCTCTAATCCAGAAGAAACTTATTTGGTGGCTTATCCAGAAGCAAAAATTACAGCTTCGGATTTGGCACAGTTTTTAGAGAATGGTAATCCCGAATCAGATACACCAATGAGCTTATTAGTTTTGAGTGCTTGTTCTTCTGCAACAGGGGATAAACGGGCTGTTTTAGGATTAGCAGGAATGGCAACACGAGCAGGCTCGAAAACCACAGTAGCTACATTGTGGCGAGCAAATGATGAAGTGAACACAGAGTTTATGGATTATTTTTATCAATTTCTTTCCGAAGAAAATATGAATAAAGCTAAGGCATTAAAGTTAGCACAACAAGAGTTATTACAAATCTATTCCGATCCTCATGATTGGGCTACTTATATTTTAGTTGGAAGTTGGTTATAGTTGAGTTCTAAAACCCCGGTTTTTTAAAAAACCGGGGTTTTGAGTTATCAAAATTTATTCTTCTACAATAGTAACATATCCTAAAAAGGGACGATCTGCTAAATGTTGAGATTCTATTTCATTGAGTAAGTTAGACCATTGTTGCTTTAAAACTGGATCGTTAGGAGTTTCGGTTAATTGATGAAATAAGGTTGCGACAGCATCATACCAAATAGTTGAAGAGTCATTAATAATATTTTCTGGAGTAGAAGACAAGCGCCGAATCGAGGCATCAATGGCTATGGAATTCGTGTTATTGCTACTGTCACCCTGGCAATTAATTTTAAGATACCAGCGATAAGGTTCATCTTCCGGAATTGCTAAATTGGAATCAGAGTGGAAAGGAAAGCTGATACTAAAAAAGCCCGGACTTTCAGTTGGGGGTAGCTGAAATGTTGTTTGATAAATGCGTTTTTTACCGTCTAGGGTGTTCACAACAAACTCTCCCTTTAAATGCTTGCTCACAGCTTCAGGAAAGTAGAAAATGACTTCAGGACTTTCAGAAGTAGTATAAACAGGATTAGGTTCGGGAACAATAGCCTGTAAATTTTCTAAAGCGCCGCATTGTAGCGGGTCTAAACCTCGCGGGGGTTTAGTATTATTATCTCGCTCTCGATCGGAATTATTATTTTGCTCTCGATTGTTTTGAGGAGATGATTTTTGAAATTGAATAATGTTTAAATCAGAAGTTTGAGCGGATAAAACATCACCAGAAACAATTAAACCCAAAAGGGTAGATGCAATGACAATTTGCTGTTGTACTTTCATGGTTTTAAGGTTGTAAGGATAAAACTTTTTGGGGGCGATCGCATACTGTTATACTACTAACCGCAAGTAAGGTTAAACTGGCCGGAATTAAAGGTAGCCAACCTCCCTGAAGAAAGATAAGAAAACTAACCGCAGAAAGAGTTGCAACCCAAAGACTGCAAACTAAAATGATTTGAGGAAGCGATCGCGATTTGAGCAATAAGACGCACCATCCCCCAACCAATGACCAAGTAAAGATCCATAGCGCATCAATTCCTTGCGGCCAAGCCCAAATTAAAGGTCGATTGTCTTGTACTGCGCTGATAATATCGCTAATCATATAGGCTTGAATCCACACTGTATCTAACAAGCCATAAGGGGTGGGAAATTTATCGTATGCGACATAGCTAGTATTACCAACTAAAACAATTTTACCCTCGATTTGATTCGGATTAATTTTGTTGTCGAGGATATCTTGTAATGAAACTTTTTGACCCGGTTTTCCACCTCGATAATTAATTGTAATTTGATTGTTATTGCCTAGGTTTTGATACCCACCAAATCTAGGGTTTAATGCCTTTAATTCATAGTCATCTACCTGCCAATTGCGATCGCGATTGAGTTCAATATTCTTTGTTCCTTGTAGCTTTAAAAACCGACGTGCAATTTGCCAAGTAAAACTCACAGGAGTTGTACAAGGAGAGACTGTATCGGCTTGGTTGAGGTCGTAAGATAGTGGTTGACGACGGATGCTTTCTCCAGGGGAATCATACGCTAAATCAGAAAACCCCATTTTGGCTGTAATTTGTTGTTTTGTTAATTCTGGAGGCGGTTCGTAATTTTTATCATTAAGGCTATAAGCACATACACCAATTAAATTCGGATTTTTTTGAAACTGACGAATGAGTAATTCTCGACCTTCTTCTCTGGCTTGATAGCGATGCAAGTTTAAGCCAATAATAGCTGGATCGAAACTTTCTAAGTGGCGTAATAATTCTGCTAGAATATCATCGTTGAGCGGGTATTGATAACGATTGGTATCTTCTTCCGTAATTTCTACGACTAAAATACGCTCATCTATGGGTTCAGTCGGACGCAATTTGAGTAGAGTATCAAACGCCATTAATTCGATTCCCTGCAACATTCCCAACCAGCGAATCCCCATAACTAATGCGGTACAAATACCACTGGTTAAAGCCACTTTGGGTAAACCTTGCCACCAGGGTTTATTAATAAGAATAGGAGGAGGGGGTGGTGGTGGAGGTTCGGGCTTGCGATATAAGTCTTTCCAAAGGGGAGGAATAGCCGCAGGATGTTCGCAAATAACGGGAAGCCAGGTTGCACAAGGACATTCAAATTCGAGGGTTTCTGTGGGTTTTTTTTGATAGGTTAAACGGACGCTGGTAAGGCGTTGTCGGGCTTCTTGAACAGCAGTATAAAAGGTTGCACCTTGGGTAAAACTTTTGAGAAAATAGAGTAAGAATGCTTGAGCAATTTTATCGGGAACAACCTCTCGCATCACAATGGCTTGAGGAATGAGGGAGTCGTTTAAAATATGGGTTAATCCTAAACCATTGCAGGAGTTGAAAATAGCAAGTCGTAAGCCTTTTGCGGTTGCTTTTTTGAGTCCATACCAAAGTTCGTCAATGGTAATACTGCGTTCTTCGGGAGGAATATTTTGATTAGAATTGAGATATAATCTCCCGGTTTCCCGGTCATCTTGGCTTTCGGTGTCACTGTGTCCTGCAAAGAAAATAATATCCCATTCTTGTTCCCACAATTGATCGTTGATTTGCCATTTTTGGGGTTCGACGAGAAAGGTAATATCGCTGTTAGGTAGACTTTCTAAAGTTTCGCGATCGCCCTCTACATCAATCCCGTCACTATGACCGAGAATTGCGAGAATTTTAACTTTATTATGGTCTGGATTTTGAGAAATTTTGGGAAGGGGTCTTATTCCAGAAGATTCCGTTTTTGAGGGAAAGATAGAGGCTTCAATGTTGAATTTTTGCAGAAATTCCCACTCTGTCCAAGGTAACTTCTGTAAATTACTGTTACTGCTTTGGATCAAAAAGCGAGTTTCTTCTTGACGATTGAGTTCTTCTCGTAATAGGTTAACTACGGGTTCAAATTCTTGACTTTTTAACCACTTGTTGAGTTGAGATTGTAACTCTGTTGCTGAATTTCTACACTTCTGCAATCGCTCGTTGATTGACCCAATTTTAACAACTCGTTTGGGTTTGATGCGGTCGTGTTTTTCGATTCCTCGAAACTCGGTTTCCCAGTGATTTATTGTTTGTTGGAGTAAATCGGGGTTAGAGGGTAATTTACCTTCAATTTCACCTAAAAATTGTCCTTCTGCATCAGTAATTTTGACAGTAATATCAAAACCATTTTCCCAAGTTCCCTTCAGTTTTAGGGTGACTAATTTATCCATAATTTCCCCTAAACAATAAACTGCTCGACGATGCTAAATTCTCCCAGAGTTACTTTAACACTAAATTGTTCTCCGGGTTCGCCGCTAAATTGGAATTCTAAGCCTTCGCTTCCTCCAGCTTGGGCTTGCATAACAGCGCGATCGCCCTCGTCGAGTATAATTAGCTGTAAGTCTGAAGGAAGGTAGTTATGATTACCAGGAAGTAATTCAACAGAAATGTCTAATTTCGGATGACTTTCTGGTAATAATCCCACTAACAAAGCCACGCGATCGCCATTTTTTTCTAAGTTAATTAATTTACCTCGTTCGACTTTAACAGGATTGGGTTTACGATGGCGTAACATGGCTGAATTTCGAGAGCGAAAAGCGAGTTGTGATTGAGAAGGAGTAACTAAATTTTCTAGAGTTTCCCAACCCGAATCAGCGATATTATTCAACCAAGAACTCAGACGAACTATACCATTAGATAAATCAAATTTATTTTCTAAAACCGTATTAGGCTGATATAAATGTTCGAGTAATTCATCAAGCGATCGCAATTTACCAAACGCAATTTTAGGCTGACTTGCTTCTGCTACAAAACCGAGTAAGTTTGCTTCTGTCAACTCAGCATTAAACTGAACTGCAATGTAACCTTTTCGATTTTGCCAAGCTTCTGGCACAATTACAAAAGAATCTTCATTGGGCAAAACAGGACAACATTCAACTTTACCAAAATTTTCAATAAAGATATCTGCGGTATTGCTTAAGATTTGTAAGATTGGATTACTACTTTGAGTACGATTTGTTTCAAAACCCAAACAACTCAAATAATAATCAACAGCATGAATCGCTAGTTGATTTAAATAAGCTTGTTTAGCTTTTTGACTACGAGATTGATACTGATAACTTTGTTGGGCTTGTTGATGAGCCGACCTAGACAAAGAGACAGTAAAATAGTTTTGGGGCATAGTCATGGTATTGAGGGATATTGTAAATTACAAACAGGGAACAGATTTCGAGGTCAACAAAATCTTATTGTAAGAATATACTCTATTTCCTTAATTTGCATCCTCAAAAGGGGAAAATCAAGGAAATACAGCACGTCAAGGTAATCTTAGCTGTTGGTATCAAAATTAGAGGTCAGCCAGGGTAAATATTTACGAATATTCAAAAGCTTGTTTAACTCATGACCAATTTTTTGATAAACTCGTAAATTTTCTGTTTGAATATGAGCATAACTTTTTGCACCGAGTAAGAAAGCTTCTTCTTCATTTTCAATCAAAATTTGTACAGATAACATCGGTTTCTGCTGCTGTTCTGACGGTTGAGCCATCGGATCAATACTTTCTACTGTGGCGGTATATGGGGTATTATTTCCTTTGAGATAAACGTGAACTGTTGCACCTACTTCAACTAAATAACGGTCTTCAGGATGAATTTTAACTTCAGCTTCTAGGTCAGTGAGATCGACAATACTTAAAATTTCTTCACCACTGTTGAAATAACCATCGTTTTTTAAATCTAAATCTTTAGTCGTTACAATTCCTTCAGTTTCAGCGTATAATTTCAAATTTTCTCGCTGTTGATTGATTTGAGTCAAATCGTTAGTTAGCTTCACCAAAAGTTGTTGATGCGATCGCACTTTCTCCTCGGCTGCATTAACCTCTTGTTGTGCAGTTTGAGTTTGGGACATAACTTGGGCCAAATCATCTCCGACACGATCCACAGTATCGCTAGTATTTTTGATAACAGTAGAGGTTTCGGCGGTTTTAGCTGAAGCTAGGCTTTGTTGTTGAGTAATTTGAGCTTCTCTGGCTTGAATTGTGGCTTGTTTTTGAGCAATTGTTGCAGCGAGAGTATTTTTTCGATCTTGCAACTCCAACATAATTTTTTCAGGAATCGCACCTTCTACATAAGCATTCTGGTATTTACTAAATTGTAATTCTGTTGTTTTTAATTCGCCTTCTAAGCCAATAATATCAGCTTCAATTGCGGCAATTTCCGACTGGATTCTGGGAACTTCTGCAAGAATTGCTTGCTTTTCTCGATCGGTACGTTGAGTATCTGGTAAGATACCAGGATTGTTCAATTCTTGTTGACGAATCGCCAGGCGATCGCGCATAATGCTTTCATTAACTTGGGCTGATTGTAAACGCGATCGCGTTAAAGATAACTCCTGTTGGGCTGAATTTAAACTTACTTTTGCTTGTTCTAAATCCTTTTCAGCTTGAGTAATTTGCTGATTCAACTCATCACTTTCGACTTCCGCAACCAACTGATTTTTACGGATTGGGTCTTTTTCTTTGACGCGAAGTTGGATGCGTCCAGCACGAGGCATTTTTACTAACTGTCGTGCATTTTCGCGAGAGGTAATTTCCGAATCTCCCGTAACAAAATTAGGTAGAGAAATCAAAGAAATACCACCCAAACCCAAAGCGACTGTACCGATAATTGCCCATTTCTTCCAAGGAGAGGCTGCGGGTTTCTGAGGAGAAATTGCCGGAGGTTGAGACTCTTGGGGTTGAAGCTGAGACGGTTTATCCGGTGCTTTAGTTTGGGGAGGAACTAACTTGAGAACTTGTTGATTTTCAGCAGTATTATGATTAGGAGTTGGTGTTACAGTCATGATTCTTAATCCTCAAAATTGTGAATGGTAATTTCAATCAAACAAATACTTACTCAGCTTCAGGCCACCAATAATAAATAGCCCAAGTCAATAACAGCATCCCGGCGAAAGTAGGAATATTCATCAATAACCAATCTGCTAAACGGTAAAACAAAAAGCCAAAAATGCACCAAATATAAAAAAGACTAAAAGGTGCATAGATTGCCAAAAACCAAGCATCTTTCGCTCTTTCTTGAGTTGGCTTACCCGTAAAAAGATTGGCATAAAAACCAAAAGCGCGACTCCGCAAATTATTAATGCCAGTAATTGCCACAGTTAGATAGTAGCCGTCAAACTTTGCCATCGGATTCAAATTCACTGCAACCGTGAATAAAGCCGCTACCATAAGCAAATAACTCGCTGTATTTAACCAGCTTCCGGCAACAGTTAAATTCCACAAACATAAACCGATTGCTGCAATTGTAATCTGCACAATGATTCCGGCAGCAACTACTAAAATACGGTAAAATCGCGATAGACAATATTGGTCAGTGGTATCCGTATAAGCAGCCGGAAATAAACACATAAAAAGCAATCCGACTTCAGGAACATCACCGTGATAATTCTTAAGAGTAAAAGCGTGACCTAATTCGTGTAGCGTGACCACAGAAACAGAAAGTAAAGCGAAAGGAATCAATAAAGATGAACCCGAAGCCTGCATCAAATCTTGACCAAACTTGAGAATTTCATCTCTTTGATTTGTGCCAAAAACCCAAGCTGAAGCTAAGAAAAATAATAAAGCAAAAGCAAACAATCTTGACCACAAAAAACGTATATTGTCAATATGTTTATTCAACCAAGGATCGGGATTAAAAAGCGGTAACTTGAAAAACAATAATTGTAGAGGATTAAACTTGCCTCCCTTGGGCTTTTGCATTGGTTGCGTGCCTTCCAGCATCCCCGTCGCGGCTAGGATTTGTAACAACCGCTTGTAGTGATTGCTGTCTAAACAAAACTCCGCTAAAATTGCCTGACTCGACAACTTTCCTAACTGTTCAATTGCCTTTTTATCCTGACAACTGACTTGCAAAAAAGTGCGATCGCCCTGATTTCGTAAAACCCAATAACCATCCGGGTTAAAACGCCATTCCACCGTTGACTTCAACGCCGGAGTATCCACCACCGGAGTCGGTTCATCCCCCGCATCTCCCAGTACCAAAATCTCCCAAGCCATCAACTTTTGTAGCAAACTAGCCACCAAATCTATCTCTGCGTCGGGAAACCGCTTTTGTACCTTAGCTTGTATCTGCTTGGCAGTATAGCGCCCATTAAAATGCTGCAACGCCAACGCCTCAGCTTCGGATACAACGTACTTTACGCCGCTTTGGGGGGAAATCAACCAAAACGCCTGGCTTTCGCGGTGCTGTCCTAGTTTCCAGAACTGTGCCAAAGCCGGACAGACAAAATCATCCCAAGTTGTGTCAGTTTTAGGTAAATACACGAGCCTTTCTGAACCCTTCACCTCTTTCTCGGCTCAATGTTGGCTGTTTTACGCAGGGATTCTGTTTTTGTTACAAAACTTTACAGAAAAGCGATCGCCCTTCGGACTTCGGAGGGCGATCGCTTTTCAATCAAAGTCAGTGAATTATTATGGATTCACTCCAGGGATTTCAAAAGGAACGGACTGAGAATCTTTATAAACCGCTACATGAAGATGTGAAGCTGTACTCCATCCTGAATTTCCTTGTTCTCCTATTTTTTGTCCTGCACTAACCGTGTCTCCAACTTGAACAGGAACGGAATTCTTTTTCAGATGAAGATATCGGGAAACATAACCATTGTCATGCTCGATGTAAACTAAGTTAGCTTTATTTCCCCAACTTGGATCGTCTCGACCATTATCATCGAAGTAATTTATGACTGCAACAACTTTGCCAGATCGCATTGCATATACAGGTGCACCGAAGTAGTAGCCAAAATCCAGAGCATAAGCAGACGTTCCATTATGAGATTTTGATCCATGCCATCCTTGAGTCAGTGTCCCATGTCCTCCCAGTGGATGAGAAAATCCTCGCAATGGATTAGATTCTGTCGGATTGGAATGTAGTCTGTCAAGTAGAGAAGGGAGAGGAGAACCCAACGGAATCTTGTTCAAGTCGGGATCGTTGATGTGTTTCACTGCATTAAAGTCGTATCCCAAATTTTCAAAAGTATATTGATCCGGGATATGACGACGAACACCGTTTTCCATCAAATAGATTTCGTCCCCGCTACCTTTGAGCAAGTTCCCGTCAACGTTCTGTAGAGAAGGTAGGGGAGAACCCAACGGAATCTTGTTCAAGTCGGGATCGTTGATGTGTTTCACTGCAT
>JAWQFT010000050.1:17112-33538 GCA_035968055.1 Jaaginema sp. PMC 1080.18
TAAAGTCGTATCCCAAAGTGTAGAAAGTGTAGGCATCAGGGATATGACGACGAACGCCATTCTCCATCAAATAGATTTTAACTCCGCTACCTTGAACTAACGTACCGTCTGGGAATGGACGAGTCACGGGTTGAGGTGTTGGATTCGGAGCAGCTGTTTGGGGCTGACCTGTGCCGACATAGTTAGCAACTGCCTTCTGACCATTCCAGATAACGTAACCGTTAGTAAAGGTTTGTTTGAGGAAACCATTGCCTAAATTCGTAATACCACTAATCGCTTGGCCCAGTTGGGCTTTTTGGGCTTGATAAACTTGCGAAATCGCTTGTTGCGGCGTGGGATTTGTATTTATAGGCGTTGGTTGCGGTACGCGCAGCCATTGTCCCGTATATGTCCGACTGGGAAGACTGTTCTGCGGCACATTCAACTTTTGAGCAATCGAACTGGGTGTATCTCCAAGCTTAACTTGATAGAAACTGGTTCGATTCTGGGCTAGGATTGATTTTGCCGTCAGCCACAAATTTCGTGTTGTGCGAGATAATTTAGCAACCCTGACCGCTCGTTCTCTTGGCGTAACTGTGCCTTCACCGCCCCAAGTCGTCGGAATGAGCAATGGTTCTGGATTGTACTGTTCGGATTGAGTTACTTTCGCCACCGAAATTGCCGCCGCTAGGTTCAATAAACCCGCCCCGGTTTCAGCATCCCAGCCTGGTGCATCGATATCTGTCGCTGTCCCTTTGAGAATCTCAATCACCTGGCGATAACTCAAATCGGGATTAGCTGCCCATACTTGCGAAGCTGCCCCCGTTACCTTGGCTGTTGCTACTGACGTTCCCGCCATAACACCCAAGTCATCTCCTGCCAAAGACACAACCCCTTGGTCGGCATTACCGCCTTGGGCCATAATATCCAAACCCGCACCATAACTGGAATATTCAGCCCGTTCTACACCATTGGCTGCCCCCACGGTGATGATGTTGTCAAACTCTTGAGAGGCTTGACCTAATGCTGACATCACATCTCCATCATTACCCGAAGCTGCCACAATCAACACGCCATTCTGACGGGCATATTCCAGGGCTTCTCGTTCGGCAGGGGTAAACTCATAACGAGTGGTGACATTGCCTTCTGCGTCAATTTGCGTCAAATCGAAGCTTAAATTCACCACGGCATTCGGTTGATTGGAATCTTTAGCTGCATCAACAAATTCCTTCAGGGAATCAGCCCATTCTCCCGAACCTACAGCCCGACCAACCCACAGAGGGGCATCATCGTTAATACCATCAATACCCATGTCATTGTCTTGTTGGGCGGCGATAAGGCCTAAAATATGAGTGCCGTGGTTGTCGGTTTCCCCGGATTCTAATAAGGGATTCTCGTCACCATTAACCCAATCGCGACCAAGGGTAATATTGCTGTAGTCTAAGTCGGGATTATTGCCGCTAAAGCCTGTATCAATCACACCGATAAGGGGTTGGTCACTCACGGGTGCATCGACCGTTATTCCGGTTTCAGAAATCGGTTCGACGTAAGCTTTGGCATAGTCAATTAGTGCTTGTCCTTCTTCGGTAGTTGTCCAATTCCGGTCAGAGTTGATTACGTCATCTATATCCACTGCTTCCCCAGTTGCACCCCGAACTTGAAAAACAATGTCGTTGTAGTCTTTATCTGTCCAACCATCAACCCGCAAGTCTTCCATGACAAAGGTATTGCCATCCCCGGTTACATCGGCAATTTGACCGACATGGAAGGCATCTTCGGGATTAGCAGTCGCTAGGGAGAATAAAGGACGCACTGAACCGCCGATATTGGGATTATTAGCAACTTGTTCGACAGTGCCGTTGGGAACGAGCATCACGCCAAATTTATCCCCTGCCTTCATTTCAAAAGTTTTGAGGTTAGGGTCGATATGGTCGCCAGAGTTAAAGTTACCTTCCCAGGGAGTCGAACCGGAGAAACGAGCGCCCTCTGTGGCATCGTCAATCACAATATAACCCTCAGTAGAGTTACTCAGAGCGCGACGGGCTGCTTCTTCGATAAAGTCTTCGCTACCCGGTTCTAAATGCTCCATGTCGGTCAGACTAAAAATGGCCAGTTGGCCTTTGTAACCGCCCCCGTCATAGAGGAAATCAATGCTGACTTGACCGGAGTCATCGACCGTAAAAACTCCAGAGTCAAACTGTGGCGTGCAGTTGTCTTCCGTAAAGAAGGGAACTGGGTTGAGGTCTCCATCCCAGGAGTCAAAGTCATCAGGACAACGATCGAGAGTCAAATGATCCCCTAAATCGCTTAAATCATTGTCTAAATCAATATCGGGAGTGTCGTCACCCGGAGCATCAAAGATTCCTGAAGGTGTGAGGATGGATTCGAGAATAAAGGTCTGTCCTTGAGGACGAACCGAACGCTGAGAAGAGCGTCGCCAAAAAGGAATTGCCATAATTCAATCTGGTTTGAGTGAGTTCTGTTGTCTTCTCTGTCGTTGGCAGGGAGTTTTACGCAGCAATTCTTTTTGTTTACAAAACTTTACATTCTGAAGCACGATCGCCCTTCTTGTTAATTCATAACGCCCTCCGTTATTTTTGAAAGCGAAATTCTCCAGCCCTATTTATCCTTGGAGTTTCAACAATAGGTATAGCGCTACGATTAACCCGCTAAGGCCGCTTGAATATCATCTGGGGCTAAATGATGATGTACAATTGCACCATCTTTAACCCAGACAATACGTTCGGTCAAACGAGCGACATCGGCTTCGTGAGTCACCATAATGACGGCAATTCCCGCTTGATGCAGTTCGCTAAATAAAGCCATCACTTCCTGGGTTGTATGGGAATCCAACGCTCCAGTGGGTTCATCTGCTAGTAAAATTAAAGGCCGATTGACTAAAGCCCGCGCGATCGCTACTCTTTGTTGTTGTCCCCCAGAAAGTTGCGTGGGTTTATTCAACATCCGGTCTTTGAGGCCAACCCGAATTAAGGCATCTTCAGCGCGAGACCGTCTTTCCTGACTCGGTATACCCGCATAAACCATCGGCAACATCGCATTTTCGAGGGCGCTTAATTGCGGTAAAAGATGAAACTGCTGAAACACAAAGCCAATTTGGAGATTGCGGATACGAGCGAGATCGTCTTCGGGAAGCTGCGAAACATCTAGATTTTCGAGGTAATAACGCCCCGTAGTCGGTCGGTCAAGACAACCAATCACATTCATCATCGTAGACTTTCCCGAACCCGACGCACCCATAATGGCGCAATATTCGCCCTTGCCAATCGTTAAATTAACCCCCGCCAGGGCATAAACAGTCGTATCTCCTTTGCCGTAAACTTTAGTAATCTCCTCTAAACGGACAACCATCTGTTGAGATGCTTCCGGTTTTGCAGTTAAAGGATGAGTTGACATAAAACGTTAAAAATTATGGTTAAAGAAGTCCATTATTGAGCCAACATTCTTATGTTATTTTATTAAACTGTTCGATCTTCCTGACCCAGCGCTTGTAGCACGACAATTGACCCTAATTTTGGCAAGGAGCAATTAATTTGCGAATTTACTGGTTTTTCCTCACTCTTCTCAGCGTTTTGATCTGGGCATTGCCAGCGAATGCTGCCCAACTTTTATTCTGGCGCTTTGAAGCCGCTCAAAATCGCCTCACGTTCACCACAGATTCGGGGGTACAACCCCAAGCTCAACTGATTAGCGATCCGACTCGTATAGTCATCGATTTGCCGGGTATTCAACTTAATCGTCCCACGGTGAATCAAAATTTCGGCGGCGCGATCGCGTCTTTGCGGATTGGTCAGTTTGACAGCCAAACGACTCGTCTGGTGATCGAACTTGCCCCAGGTTACACTTTAGACCCCCAAGCCATAAAATTTCGGGGAGAATCGCCAACTCAGTGGTCGGTCGAGTTACCCACACCCCAACGCCTGAGCAACACCACCGCGACAACGCCGATTAACCCTCCTTCTCGCCCCGATACCACGGCTCAACAACCCTCTACATCTAATTTTATTCGCGTGACTGCCTTGGGCTTTTATTTGCCGTTTGGTCTAGATATCAAAGAACCAGAAAATATTAGCGTGCGGCGCGATCGCGATCGCAACCAAGTCAACATCAGCTTACAGGGAGTGACGTTACCTTCTGATGTGCGCGATCGCGAAATTCCGGTCAATCGCTACGGAGTCAGTACCATTAGTTTTGCCCAAAGTAATAATAGTGCCGAACTGACCCTCAATGTGGGTGAAGATAGCCCCGATTGGTGGGCTTCGGTCAGTCGTTTTGGGGGCTTATTAATCTATCCCAGAGGCAACACGGGGAATTTAGCCGACCTCGACAATAACGACAATCAAGACAGCGATACGGCTCAAAACACAACAGAACCAGCAGTAATTGAAAAGATTGAGTTGGGTTTGGGAGGTTCTCCTTTAGAAATTACCAGCGATCGCGAAATTGCAGTCCGGCCTTCCCGTCGCGGCAATACTTACCAACTTCTCATCCCCAATGCTCGTTTAGAAAGGGGAGTGAGCGATCGCAGCATTCCTTCGGGTCTTTCTCTAGAAGACTTCCAAATCGACCAAAACAACGGTAATGTTGTCGTGACCCTCGTGCCTCGGCGCGGTTATACCCTAGGGAATATTGACCGTCGGAGCGATCGCGTCACTACCGTTGCCCTCCAAATCGGCAGTGCCAGCAATCCCAGCCCCTCAGACAGCAATACCATCCCCGTTCCGCCCCCAGAAAACCCCACATCAACCTTTCCTGCCCCGCCTAGCCCCCCTAGCGGCGATTTACCCCGCTCCAGTAGCGGTCGCGTTGTCGTTGTTATTGACCCCGGCCACGGCGGTAGTGACCCCGGCGCGATCGGTATTGGCGGCTTGCGCGAAAAAGACGTAGTATTGCCTATTTCCCTCGAAGTTACCCGTTTGTTGCAACAACAAGGGGTGCGCGTCATTCTCACTCGTTCTAACGATACATTTATTAGTTTGGCAGGTCGCGCTCAACTCGCAAACAGCAATCGTGCGACTTTATTTGTCAGCATCCACGCCAACGCCATTAGTCTCAGTCGCCCGGAGGTCAACGGAGTCGAGACTTTCTATTTCACCAGCGGTCGTCAACTCGCAACCTACATCCAAAGCAGCATTCTCGAAAGCTTTGATATGACTAATCGCGGCGTGAAACAAGCCCGGTTTTATGTATTGCGGAATACCTCTATGCCCTCGGCTTTGGTGGAAACGGGTTTTGTCACCGGACGAGATGATGCCCCTCGTTTGGCTAATCCAGAGTTTCGCGACCAAATGGCTTACGCGATCGCTCGCGGGATTTTGCGCTATGTCCAAGCCCAAGGGCTGTAACAGTTATCAGTTATCAGTCATCAGTTATCAGTCATCAGTGAATGATCAATTATTGGATTTGGACTTGAATCCTAACCAATAACCAGTCAATTATCGAGCCAAGGGGATTTTGGGGTGCTAAGAAAAAAGCTGGTGACAAGATTTGAACTTGCGACCGGCTGATTACAAATCAGCTGCTCTACCCCTGAGCTACACCAGCAACTTTAGCTAGAATAACAAATCTTGCTCGCCGTTGAAAAGTTTTTTAGGCCATATTGCTTTCAATAGCCCACCGTGCCAGTTCTGTACGATTGTGCAAACTGGTTTTGTTGAGCATATTGGAAACATGGCTCTCAATCGTGCGCTGGCTGACTTCGAGCCTCTCGGCAATATCGCGATTAGCCATGCCTTGGGCAACAAACTGCACCACTTTCAGTTCTGTGGGCGTTAACTCTACACTATCGGGAACTTTGATTTTTTGAGAGGGATCGGAACCCTTGCTATGGCGAATCAAGCGATTGGCTTGTTTGAGAGAAGATTCGACTTGAGCTACTAATTCTTCGGGTTCAAAAGGCTTCACCATGTAAACATCTGCCCCTTTGCTTAATCCCTTCACGCGATCTTGGCTTTGACCTTTAGCTGATAAAAATAGCACCGGAATCCAACTGGTTTTGACATCTTGACGGACTTGTTCGACAAATGTATAGCCGTCCATTTCTGGCATCATGACATCACAAATAATCATGTCAGGAACTGATTTTTCGAGGATTTCTAGAGCTTCGCGACCGTTTTCCGCCGCTACGACCTCATAACCGCGAAATTCTAGATAATCTTTAACCAGTAAAATTAGGTTCGGGTCGTCATCTATCAGTAGTAGTTGCTTTTGGTCTTTCCGGGCGTTGTCTTTCATGAGGGACATTCGTTGAGATTAGAGCGAGAGGGGCATTAATTCCTCTGTATCAATTATCTAATAATTCTTATTAGACCGTTTGTTCTAGCTAATAATTATCTACTACAAGGTAACCTGAGAAATAAATTTTGGCGGGTTGCTGGGAAATTTTTTCCAGGCTCTAGACATTATGAGTTTTCTTACGATACGATGATAGACTGTGAGTTTTGACAGTAAAGGTGGGTCATGAACGCCGAAGAAATTATCCGTTCCATTGAATCGGAACAACTCAAAAACGATCTGCCGATTATTCATGTCGGCGATACCATTCGTGTCGGTGTCCGTATTAGTGAAGGTGGTAAAGAACGAATCCAGCCTTATGAAGGGACAGTCATCGCCAAACGTCATGGCGGTTTGAACGAAACCATCACGGTACGACGGATTTTCCAAAATGTAGGGGTTGAGCGAGTCTTTTTGCTCCATTCTCCGAGGGTTGCGAATATTAAGATTGTGCGCCGGGGTAAAGTGCGTCGGGCAAAATTATATTATCTGCGCGATCGCGTTGGGAAGGCAACCCGCATTAAACAACGCTTTGACCGTTCCCTGTAAGCTAAATTTTTTGACAATTTGCTTTACTTTGTCCCCTTTTGCGTTAAACTAAACAGGGAAGCACCTCAAATATTTTTGAGATTGTGTAACGTCCCTATGCGCTCTTAGTTCAGTTGGTAGAACGCAGGTCTCCAAAACCTGATGTCGGGGGTTCAAGTCCTCCAGGGCGCGTTTCCAAAGTTGACACGCAGGCTCAATGTAACTCTCATCAGCGTCAGTTTTGAAGGGGGTTGTTTCTGACCGAAGGGATCGCTTTCAGCTAGACTGAAGAGTGTAAGTTGTCGTCCAAGAAAGGACGCATTATTCGCGTCTAGATTTATCGAGCAGAGGGGAATAATTGTGGCGAAAAAGAATGCACAAAAAACCGAAGTCACCCAGAAAAACAACATCACAATCAGCAAATCATCAGAGGCTAAAGGCGACCGAGAGGGATTCCAGCCCACTCAGTTTTTAGCAGAAACCAAAGAAGAACTGGCCAAGGTGGTTTGGCCGTCCCGCCAGCAACTCTTAAGCGAGTCGGCGGCAGTGCTTTTAATGGTTATTCTGGTATCGACAACAATTTATTTTGTCGATAACCTCTTTCGCTGGTTATCAGGGATGGTATTTTAAATGAGTATTACCGACGAAGCTGAGGAATATCGCGAAAACGAACCATCGGACAACGAGCCGAAAAAAAGACCCCGTTGGTATGCGGTTCAAGTCGCGTCAGGTTGTGAAAAGCGAGTCAAAGCTAACCTCGAACAGCGTATTCATACCCTAGATGTTGCCGATCGCATTTTACAAGTACAGATTCCTCAAACGCCAACGGTAAAAATTCGCAAAGATGGCTTGCGGATGCACGGGGAAGAAAAAGTGTTTCCCGGCTATGTGTTAATCCAGATGCAAATGGACGATGATGCTTGGCAAGCTGTCAAAAGCACCCCGAATGTGATTAACTTTGTAGGGGCAGAACAAAAACGGCGTTACGGACGCGGCCGCGGTCACGTTAAACCTATGCCTTTAAGTCCGAGCGAGGTCGAGCGCATCTTTAAACACACCCAAGAACAAGAGCCAGTGGTCAAGGTTGACATGGCAGTGGGCGATCGCATTATGGTGTTATCGGGCCCGTTTAAGGACTTTGAGGGAGAAGTGATTGAGGTTAGCCCTGAACGCAGTAAACTCAAAGCCCTTTTGTCTATTTTTGGACGGGATACCCCCGTCGAACTCGAATTCAATCAGGTTGAAAAACAAAGCTAAAGAATGGCTAAGAAAGTTGTTGCGCTTATTAAATTAGCTCTACCGGCTGGTAAAGCCAACCCTGCGCCCCCCGTCGGGCCAGCGTTGGGTCAGCATGGGGTTAATATCATGGCGTTTTGTAAGGAATACAACGCCAAAACTGCGGATAAAGCCGGAACCGTGATTCCGGTAGAAATTTCGGTGTTTGAAGACCGGAGTTTTACCTTTATCCTCAAAACCCCCCCGGCTTCGGTTTTAATTTGTAAAGCCGCCGGGATTGAGAAGGGTTCGGGAGAACCGAATCGCACGACCGTAGGGACGATTACCTCGGCACAACTGCGCGAAATCGCGGAAACCAAACTCCCCGACCTGAACGCCAATGATGTCGAAGCGGCGATGCGAATTATTGCAGGAACGGCAAAAAATATGGGCGTAAAGGTCGCTGATTAAACGCGATCGCGCTTCTCTTGTTAATTTAGTAAAATAAAGCGGGGAGAGGCTCAATTTAGCTTCGCTAAGACCCAAGGAGAAACATGGCTAAGAAAATTTCACGTCGTTTGCGAGAGGCAATAGCAAAGGTTGAAGAACGACCGTATGCCCCTCTAGAAGCGCTAAATTTGCTCAAAGAAACGGCAACCGCTAAATTTAATGAATCTGCCGAAGCTCATATTCGCTTAGGCATCGACCCCAAATACACCGACCAACAACTGCGGACGACTGTTTCCCTGCCGAAAGGAACGGGTCAAGAAGTGCGTGTCGCGGTGATTGCCAGGGGTGAGAAAGTTTCCGAAGCCAGCGAAGCCGGGGCGGATATTGTCGGTTCAGAAGAACTGATCGACGAAATCCAAAAAGGTATGATGGATTTTGATAAATTAATCGCTACGCCGGATATGATGCCCCAGGTGGCGAAACTCGGTCGGATGTTGGGGCCGCGGGGTTTGATGCCCTCCCCCAAAGCCGGAACCGTGACGATGGATTTAGAAAGCGCGATCGCGGAGTTCAAAGCCGGTAAACTAGAATTTCGGGCCGATCGCACGGGCATCGTTCATGTTATGTTTGGTAAGGCATCCTTTTCAGCCGAAGATTTACTCGCAAATCTCAAAGCGCTACAGGAAACCGTAGACCGCAATCGGCCTTCAGGTGCAAAAGGGCGCTACTGGCGCAGTATCTTTATTTCTGCGTCTATGGGCCCGGCCATCGAAATTGATATCAGCGCCTTACGCGACCTGAAAATGACCGAAGTTGCTGCCTAAACTCAAATTTTTTAATCCTGATATGCAGTTCCCTAACAATTAAATACACTGTCCAACCACAGACAGTAGGTGCTAACTGCTTAATATCCTGCCGAGGTTGGGAATGCGACCTAAACTTGGCTATTCTTGCCAACTTTAATCTTCGCAAACCCACCAAAAAACCCCGGCTTCTACGTCGGGGTTACTTTATGGCAAACAGGATTGATTTCATCCCACACACAAGGAGGTGAAGAACAAATGGGACGAACGCGGGAAAGTAAACAAGCCGTTGTGGCCGGACTCAAAGAAGACCTCAGCGACATTCAACTCGCCGTCGTCATTGACTACAAAGGATTGTCAGTTTCAGAAATTAGCGAACTGCGTAACAATCTCCGCGAAGTCGGAGCTACTTGCAAAGTCGCCAAAAACACCCTGATGAACTTGGCCATCTCTGATGACGAGCGCTGGCAACCCATGCAGGAATTTCTCAAAGATTCCTCTGCATTTTTGTTAGTCAAAGAAGACGTAGGCGGCGCTGTCAAAGCCTACAAAGCCTTCCAAAAAAGCAGCAAAAAAACTGAATTGCGCGGTGGCGTAATGGAAGGACGGGCTTTGTCGCAAGCCGATGTCGAAGCTTTGGGCGATTTACCCAGCAAAGAGCAACTCTACGCTCAAATTGCGGGCAGTATCAACGCTTTGGCTGGCAAATTGGCTGTGGCCATCAACGAAGTACCAGCTTCTTTGGGTCGAGCCATCAAAGCTGTTTCCGAACAAGAAGAAGGCGGCGATACCGACCAAGCGGCATAAAACCAAAGTCGAATCGACCCCCTTTCATACCAACAATTCCAAGATTTATTTAAGGAGTATATTCCATGTCTGCTGTTACCAACGAAATTCTCGAAAAGTTGAAATCCTTGACCTTACTCGAAGCGGCTGATTTGGTCAAGCAAATCGAAGAAACCTTTGGAGTCAGTGCTGCTGCCCCGGTAGGTGGCATGATGATGGCTCCCGGCCCAACCAGCGGTGGTGAAGAAGAAGTCGAAGAAAAAACCGAATTCGACGTTATTCTCGATGAGTTCCCCAGCGACAAGAAAATCGCCGTTCTCAAAGTAGTTCGTGCGATTACTGGCTTGGGTCTCAAAGAAGCCAAAGAAATCGTCGAATCTACCCCCAAGGCTATCAAAGAAGCCACCAACAAAGACGATGCCGAAGCGACCAAGAAGCAGCTTGAAGAAGCTGGCGCTAAAGTAACCGTGAAATAGATTTTCCATCCATACCTGCTTAATTTGGAGGGCGTGTGCTATGTCGCACGTCCTTTTTTTGGGCAGTTTCGGAAAAATGTATATTTATCGTCATTACAATTAATTTCCATACAGGCATTGCATTGTTCTTGAATCGCCCTCACCCCAAACCCCTCTCCCACGGGAGATGGGCTGCTGGTTCTTATTTGTAACTACTATATCTCACCGAGCGCGATCGCGTTACCCACCCTAAACTACTAGAGCGGCTACAATATGGGGGTCTACTGGACTTGTGGTGGTGATACTTGATAAAGCTGGAACTGACTAAATTGTTATCATTCATTCCCCCTGACTTGACAACATAAGCTCATGCAAATTATTGAACAATATCAAGACAAAGTTGTTCTATCTTTTCGTCATTCAATAATTACATACTTATTTATCAGTATTGGTCTTGCTGTAGTAGGTAGCTCTTTCGTCATAACGAGCCTCTTCTTTATTCAAAGAGATGAGGGAGTTTGGGTTTTATTTTGTGGAATGGGAATTGTATTAGTTACTGGCGGTGCTTTTTGGTTAAGTAAGTTTCCTAAAATCAAGATATTTACTTTCGACAAATCTCAAAACTGCCTCTTCATGGAGCAACGAAGTTTTCAAAACCAGCCCAATCAAAAAATCTTTGAAATTCCTCTATTTTGTATTGTTGGCGTTGAAGTTTCATCTTCTTTTGGCGATGCAGAAATACCAACTTCATATTATCCTAATTTAATTTTAGATAGTGTTTATTGGCGTATTCGTTTAAGTTCCGATGGTCGTCATGATGTGGCGGTGAAGATTGCCAAACTAATTTCCCAGTTCCTAAATATTAGTTATTTTCCTGATGAATCAAAAGCTCCCCTGCCAATCTGGAAACAGAAAGCTTTAGAAGAAGCAGCACCATACCAGTTTCATTGGCAATATTTCAAAAAAGAGATCGAGCGCTTGCAAAAGTATGTGAGTCAATATCCATTAGATGCTCAGAGCTATCAAAAGCTCGGTGTATTAATGAGTTACGATCGAAAGGCATCAATTACTTATCTTAAACAGGCTGAACATTTATTCGAAGCCCAAAAAGATAACGAAAGTGCAGCTTTGTCAAGAGTTTTGCAATATTTCGTGACCTGGTATGATTGATTTTTATCAAACATCAAAAGCGCGATCGCCAATGAGATTTTCACAATAGGAGAATTATCTCAAGTGTAGGTGAAAAAAAAGACAGTACTTACGATTAGTCTACTGGTGGATGTCGATTATCCATGACTAACAAACGGCGCAAATTAACAATTCCTTGGCGATTTAAATTTAAAGTGTTGAGAGTTGCCCGACCGCAGGGGGTTTTACCAACTACTCGCGTCAAATCATCACTCCAGGTAAAATGGTCTTGCCACCGATCTTGCCGAGGATGAAATAAGGTAACTTCTTGCTCTGTTTGTGGGTCAATTCCACGAGTTTTTATATGCTTGAAAGCATTACATCCCGAACAAGCCCAAGCGAGGTTTTCTAATGTGTTTTCTCCTCCAGCTTGTCGCGGTTTGATATGCTCGATGGTAAAAGATTGAGTTGAAAATGCTTCGGGACATCGGCAATATTCACAAAGATAGTTAGCACGCGCAGCAACAACTTCTCGAACAGAAGGCGGAACTTTTTTAAAGGACATTGGGGAGGCGATCGCGCTGAGAAAATGTTTTGAGTAAGTTTTCTAAGCTGACATTACGCAGTTTGGCTAGTTGTATTAAAGCTTCTGTTCGTTCTACAGTTTGCGCTTCTACAGTTTCGATATATTCAATTAATTCCCGATGTTCGGCTACGGTTAACTCTCCCCATTCATTTTGTTCGCGCAACTCCTCAAAGCGTTTTTGTTGTTGGGGAGGAAGGCGTTGTTCGATCTTGTGGATTAAGCTAGTTTCTTCAGCAGTTATTTCTGACTTATTTGGGGTTAGATGGGTTTGCGGGGAGAGGGATTCTAATAGGGCGATCGCTTCGGGTAAACTCGCTTCTGGTAAGCGATCGAGCAATTCTAGAGCTTTTTGGCGCATGGGGTCAATCATTCTTTTTCTGGGGGTTTCCAGTTCGCCTATACTCCTCTATTTTATTGGTTTTAATGACGATTTGCCCGCGCTACATCTAATTTTAGACGATCGCTGTTAACAGCCAGAAGTGATGTTTGGTCTCGTCCATTTACTCGAATCTTTTGCACTAGAGGAGCAATTACAAGCCTTTGTAGCGATTGTCCCTGAATTGATTACTGTTGCTCCAGATTGGACGAAAATTTTGCACAGTCGTATTTTGAATGACAAGGAAGCTTGCCATTTGTACCGGGACAATTTACCAAAAATTCTGGGTTTAAAGCCCCGTCCTTCAAGGACGGCTTTATATTATAATATTGGTGTGCGAGTGACCAGTAATGTGGGCCGCACTACAACAAACCTAACCAACTCAATAGTTAAAGTAAGGGGTTTTCAGCACAATCCTTGTTGATGTAAAACTTTAAGGGTGTAGTTGTGAAAACAAACTTTTGCGTCCGGGCAGGACGTATCTTGGACTAGAAACCAAGAAACAAAACGCTCGTTGAGTCGGTCTGACGGGGACTAAGGGGAGGATATTTAGGTGTCTGTCGATCCAAAGTCTAGTTAAGAGGCAACCTGAAAGAAACGAGAATCCTCGACCGTTTACGGCGAGGAGTTGTCAAATTCGGCAAATGCTTCATCTCCTCACTTTATCCGACAGTTACTCGAAGAAAGTGCAATTTATCGGTTGACACAGTTTGACGCGATCGCGTCTTAGATTCCAATATCAAGAGCGAAAGAGTTACTCTAGTTGAATTTAAGAGTGCGATCGCGTACATCTCGGTATGAGAATCGCCTCTTACCATTATCTCTCTTAAGAGCGCGATCGCCTAAAAATTAAATATTATAGAAAGCACTGGTATATAAACGTTAAGAGTTTGGAGTATTGCTGAAATGACAGACACAAACGGAAATTATGTTCCGACAAACATTGGATTTATCCCAACTGTAGATAATTGGCGAAATTTCTTAGAGCAATGGAGTGAAGTAATCTTAAATAGTATTGATGAAGAACATCTGGAAAATTATGAATTTTATTTTTCAGATGTATTAGAGAAAAAAAGCTGTCTTCAGAAAAGCGCTACTGAGGCAGAAATTGCTGAATTAGAGGAACGATTAGGAGAAAAGCTTCCTTTAAGCTATCGCAACTTTCTTTTAGCTTCTAATGGTTTTACAATAGTCAATGAATATTGTGAATTATATAGTACAGAGCAAATCAAATGGTTGATTGAAGAGCATCCAGATTGGGAAGTTTGGGATGACGGTTATGAGATTGAAAATGAAAAGTATTTTCAGTATGGAGAGCATCAAGACTGCATCTGGATCAGAGGTAAATACTTAAATACTGCGCTCCTGATTAGTTCTAATGAGGATGGCTATTTTTATCTTCTTAACCCCCAAATTGTTGACAATAGAAAGGAATGGGAAGCCTGGGATTTTGGCTGTAAATACCCCGGTGCTTATCGATATCGTTCTTTCTGGGAGATGATACAGAAAGTTTCTCAGACTCGAAAATATTTATAGCTGTTCTTGTAGTACCTTTAGTATCTATTTCTGTCTGACGATTGTTGCCGCAATTCTGATACTTTTAGAGGGTAACTTTTACCAGTCTTAATATATCTGTTTACAGCTACTCTGATTTCTAGGTTTGTTAATGGTTCAAGATAATCGAAAATGTTTTGAAAACCATTTAATACGGATGTTAATAAGGCTGAGTCACCATGATGTGATTCTGCATTAACATCAGCACCCAGTGACACTAATAATTTAACAATCTCTAAGTTTCCAGTTGCAACCGCAACCATTAAAAACGTAATAAGCTGCTTTGCATTTAAACCACCGATTTCACTTACTGAACCCTTTGGTGGGCTTGAATCGAGACAGAAATTTAAATGATTAACAGCTTACCATCTTCAAAAACAGAGCCATTATTTCCATTAATATCACAACCAAAGTTAACTAAATCACAGATTTTTTTTGAGTCTTGAGCTTCAATTGCATCAAATAATTCTTCCATTATTTCGTCTCTACGCGATTCTGCTCATTATAAACAAACTGAATTCTCTCGCCAGGACTTCCAATCAAATGATACAGTAATGCCATGTATTAATGAGATAAAGTCATGAAAGGGCAGCGTCACTTGTGGGTGTTTCTCGGTTTAATGGGGTTAGGTTTAATCCTGGCGCTGGTGGCGTTTTTCTGGCGTTCTAGCCCCCTCAGTACGCGACTTGACCCCCTCCCCCAAGATGCTTATATTCAGGTCTATATGAACCAAAATCAAGCGAAAGGGGCTGATTATACGGATGGGTATCGCAACATCGAACGACCCGGCGACGATCTCGAACAGATTACCATTGATGGGATAAATGCGGCTCAAACTCAGATTGATTTAGCGGTTCAAGAGTTGCGCTTGCCTAAAGTCGCTCAAGCCCTCGCGAATCGTCACCAAGCGGGGGTGAAAGTGCGAGTGATTCTGGAAAATACTTACAGCCGTTCTTATAGTACCTTTACCGAGGCAGAAGTGGCTCAACTGGATGCTCGCGAGAAAGAGCGTTACGACGAGTATAGAGCCTTTGTAGATTTGAATCAAGATAGCCAACTTTCTCCAGCAGAATTGAATCAAAGAGATGCTCTTATTATTTTGAAAAATGCTGGTATTCCGGTGATTGATGATACTGCGGACGGGTCAAAAGGTAGTGGTTTGATGCACCACAAATTGGCGATTGTTGATGGTGTAACGGTTTTAACGGGGTCAGTTAATTTAACGCTGAGTGGAACTCATGGGGATATTATCGCGCCAGAAACGCGGGGTAATGCTAATAATTTATTGCGGATTCAAAGCCCCCAAATTGCCCAGATTTTTACCCAAGAATTTAATTATATGTGGGGAGATGGCCCGGGAGGGAAACCAGATAGTTTGTTTGGTTTGGGAAAACCGCCTCGTAATCCCCAAACGCTACAGTTAGGAAAATCGACGGTAACAATACAGTTTTCGCCGATTTCGCCGACACAACCTTGGTCGAGAAGTAGTAATGGTCTGATTGGTCAAACTCTCAGTCAAGCGGTAAATTCGGTGGATTTAGCCTTATTTGTTTTTTCCGAACAACCCATTGTTGATATTCTGGGAACTCGTCAGCAACAAGGGGTAGAAGTAAAGGCTTTAATTGACCCTAGTTTTGCGTTTCGCGATTATAGCGAGGGGTTGGATATGTTGGGGGTGGCTTTGGCTATTAATTGTCAGTATGAAACCGATAATCAACCTTGGCAAAATCCAGTCACTTCTGTGGGTATTCCGCAGTTAATTCCAGGGGATAAATTACATCATAAATTTGGCGTTATTGACCAAAATACCGTAATCACAGGTTCGCATAATTGGTCGGCTGCGGCTAATCATAATAACGACGAAACTCTGATCGTTATTCGTAATCCTGTAGTTACTGCCCATTTTCAAAGAGAATTTGAGCGTCTTTATGAGAAAGCGGCGTTAGGTTTACCACCTTCAATTCAAGATAAAATTGCTCAAACGAGTCAAACTTGTCCTGAAGTTGCAACTCCAACAACTCCTAATCCTAGCCAGGTTATTAATGTTAATACTGCGACGCAAGCTCAGTTAGAAACGTTACCGGGGGTGGGGCCGAAATTGGCTCAAAGTATTATTACAACTCGTCAACAACAGCCTTTTACCTCCCTCGAAGATTTGCAGCGTGTCCCTGGAATTGGGCCGAAGTTGAGTCAAAGTTTGCGCGATCGCGTATCTTGGTAATATCCCTCTTCTGTCACTCTCCGAAATCAAGTCAGAAGAAACAGAGAGGTAAAA
>JAWQFT010000051.1:0-33530 GCA_035968055.1 Jaaginema sp. PMC 1080.18
GTTCCCCCACCCAACCCCACCTCGGCAAACTCGATGGTGATGTTACTCAAACTCGATTGCAGTACGATTGGCATTGAAGTCGATCGCGTTTTGGGAGAACAAGAACTCACCTTGCGTCCTTTGGGTAGCGCGATCGCCCCCCCGGCTTATGTTGATGGTTGTAGTGTCTTGGGGGATAATCGTTTGGCTTTAGCTTTAGATTTAATTGCCTTGGTGGAAAGTCGTCTGAACCAAGCCCAAGATATGCCTTCCTTGTGGGATACCGTCATCCCAGATTATCCCCCCCCATCCTCCTTGGCAAATCCCCCGCAATCTTCAATCTTGATTGTCGATGATTCGATTACCCTGCGTCGCAACCTCAAACTGACCCTCAAAAAAGCAGGCTACTCCGTTCTAGAAGCCAGCGACGGTTTGAACGCGATCGCCCAACTCGAACAATATGCCCCGCAAATTAACTTAATCGTATCCGACCTGGAAATGCCCCAGATGAACGGTTTTGAACTCCTCAACTACTGTCAACAACATCCCCAATACCAAAAAATTCCCATCTTAGTCCTGACCTCGCGCCAAAGCGATAAACATCGCCAAATTGCCCTCAATTTAGGGGCATCTAGCTACATTACCAAGCCTTACCTAGAACGGGATTTACTGATTAAGATCGGCGAATATCTCCCCACTGCGGCTGTTCCCCATCACAACGGTAAACTATGACTGTTCCCATCACCGATACCGAAACTCAAAATGTTATCTTGTTTAACCTCGATCGCTATTGGTTAGCGTTACCTGTGGCAGCAGTTTTAAAAGTTGTCAACTTTCCGTCGCATTTTCGGACTGCCCTTCAGCAAATCGGTGTTGTCCATTTAGGCGATACTCAAGAGAGTTTGGATACTCCGGCAAAGGCGATCGCCCTGCTCGATCTCCATTCCTTAGAAACCCAATCTACCAAAGCCACTGTCGGTCATTTTCTGATGGTCGTGCGTTTGAGCGATCGCCAACTCATCGGCATTCCCCTCGATGAACCCCCTAGCTTACTCGCCATCCCCACCCCCAATATTCGTCCCCTCGCTACCGCTCAACCCCACAACCGCCTGCTTCAGCTTGTCAGTCATGTAGCGGTTCTCGCGGCGGATAAAGGCTCAATTGAGGTCTTTCTTTTAGATTTAGAGAAAATCGGCACTCAAATCACCCTGTAAGCCCTAAGCCGTAACCGGAGGAAGCATAGAAGTCAGGGTTAGGGATAGCTGGGGAAAGGCGATGGGAGAAACGCGACTCGCTCATGCGGTGGTAATCTCGAACTGTCCAGCGTTTGAGGTAGATGGGTTCTAAGGTGAGGGAGAGGGTCATGGCAGGATGATTTTATCTCAAACTTGGTCTTGGCGATCGGTAATGCTATTCCAGATGGCCTAATTCTCCAGCAAAACTGCCTCAGAATTAGCTGTAGCAGCCCTATTTTCGCCAGAACTACCTTGAGCTTGCAAGTTATCCAGAATTGCTACAATTTCGCGCTCAAACGTCACCTGAGCGCGATTCGTCTTGCCTCCTACATAAAAGCGATCGCCCTCCTCCAACGCCCACACCTGGGAGTGGGACACATAACTCATTAAAGTACTCAGCATTAACAAGGCAAATCCCGCATAAACCAGAGGAATACCCGGATCGGCTTTGATTTGTAGCCCTGTTGCTCCAATTAAGCGCAATACCTTCAGTTGCATACCGTTAACTTCAATTACCCCACCTTCGCGCACTGCCCCGACTAAATTGCCTTGGACATCGTAAACTAATAAAGTTCCTTGCAAATCCCGCGCCAATAAAGAAATCCCCGCACTCAAATCCGGCTTGGTTGGCACCCAAGTCCCCCATAAGCGCCCTTGCCCTGTAGTCTTCAATTGCGCCATCGGCAAGCGGAAAATGGGGCTATTATTTACTTGGACTTCCACCCCGGCAATGCCCCAATTGGTTTGATAAAAGGTGACACCGCGATAGCGTAGGGGTTTGTTCACATAAATGGTTTGGCGATCGCGTTCTTCGCCATCATCCCCCATAACTGACAAATCCGAATAAAACTGGTCGATATTGCCATCGGGGGTGTATTCAATCCAAAAACGATTGACTTGAATTCCCCAATCCTGCGGTACTTGGGCTTGAGCGAAAGGCCCCGCTTCAATAATATTTTGAACTTTAAAATCCCCACCACTAGCAATCATTTCCTGGGCTAAAAATCCCGCAAGCGCTCCCCAAATTGCCCCGGCTAAAATGAGTAACATACTGGCGTGGACAATAATCGGCCCGATGCGACCGATAATACCTTTACGAGCGTAAATTTGCCCGTCTTCGCGAAAGACTTTATAGCCTTTTTGCTTTAATAAAGGTTCTAAAGACTGTACCGATCCTGTTGCCAATTCTGCACTCAACGCCAGCTTTTCAAATTGTCGCGGCTTGTCGTAAAATTTCCAGCGACGGGCTGCTTTCAAAGCTGGCCACTGGCGCGTAAAAGTACAAGCGGTTAAACTGCTGCCAAAGAGAACCAAGAGGGATAAAAACCACCAAGTTTGATAAACTCGGTCTAATCCTAAAGTTAGTAATACTTTCCAAGTTAAAAAGCCAAATAATGCCGGATTTTCGGGATAATTGGCTTGATAAAAGGCTAAAGATTGCCCCTGCTCGATAACTGTACCGCTAATGCTGAATAAAGCAATAATGAGGAGAAGGGCGATCGCGAAGGGTAATTTTGCTAAAAGTTTGACACTCTTTTGAAAAGGAACAAAAAGTAGCTTTGACCCGGAAATATTTTGTGCCGTCATAAAATCTATTGGGTAAAATCTCTCTTTTTTTAAGGCGTAGTGCGACTCTACACCAAAAGCCGCGACAACAAAGTAAACACCCCAAATACTAACAATAACGCTCCACTAGCCGGATTAATCCAGCCCGACCATTGCCGCAATGCCAAAAACTGCTTCAACGCCGCCGCAAAAGTCCCCGCAGCTACCAAGGGTAAGACATAACCCACCGCGTAAGCCAGTAACAACGCCCCTCCCATCACCAAGTCCTGGGTCGAAACAATCCAAGCCAATAATGTTGCTAACACCGGGGTACTACAGGGAGAAGCTACCACCCCAAAGCTCAAACCCACCAAATAAGAACGCAGTCCTTTGGGCAAATCTGCTGATATCCATTCCGTCGCTTCCCAACTGGGAAATTGTAGGGGAATAATCCCTAACAGATTGAGTCCCATTAAAATCGCGATCGCGCTGACAATAATCGGTAAGCCCCAACCCACTTGCCCGTAAACGCGACCTACCGCCGCCGCAAACACCCCCAACGCCGCCAAAGTCGTTGCTAACCCCAAAGCGAACCATAACGACTGCAAAGCCGCTTCAGCACGATTGTCGGCTTCGTAACCGCCAATATAGCCAATGGTAATCGGCAACATCGACAGCATACAGGGCGTTAAACTCGTCAGCAATCCGGCGGCAAAAATAATGCCAATACTCAGCAAACTCAAGTGATTGAGTTGGTTAGTTACTAAATGGTCTGACCACTGAGACAGTTGATACAGTTGCGTTTGTAGGGTTTCGAGCATGGGGAAAGGGAGAACAAACTTCCTCAAAAATTGTAACGCAGGGGCGATCGCGATCGAGACGCGATCGGATGTTGCATCTTTTGTAAATTTTAGTTACATTTATTTACAGAAGTTTACATAAAGCGCAGCAATCATTATGGAAAACAAAAATCGCAACGCTTTCAAATTGGGTTTCACCGCCGGTGCAGAAAACTGGAACGGTCGTCTAGCCATGCTCGGCTTTGCGGCGGCTCTAATCATCGAACTCGTTAGCGGTCAAGGCTTACTGCACTTCTGGGGCTTGATGTAATCCCGGTTGTTAGCCATCAAAAGTTAAATCTCTGTCAATCTCTAAATTTTGATAACATTGGGTTTTCCGACTTCGGAAGCCCTTATTTTTTGGGGAAGCCCAACAACAAAAAGCAGGCGCAGCTATTCCCCAACTGTCGCCTACTTTAACAACTCAAGAAAAGAGTCTAACGGATATATTCTTTGAGAATACTATTGCGATTGGGATGGCGTAACTTGCGTAATGCTTTCGCCTCAATTTGCCGAATCCGCTCGCGAGTCACATTAAAAATTTGACCAATTTCTTCTAAAGTTTTCATGCGGCCATCATCAAGACCGTAGCGTAAACGTAGCACATCTCGTTCTCGCGGACTCAAAGTATCTAAAACATTTTCGAGGTCTTCTCGTAACAAGTTTTTGGATACTTGATCTTCTGGGGTTTCGCCATCGGCTTCAATGAAATCTCCCAAACGAGAATCTTCCTCTTTGCCAATGGGCGTTTCTAATGAAATGGGCAATTGTGCCGATTTTGCAATAAAACGCAACTTCTCGATCGTCATTTCCATGCGTTCGGCGATTTCTTCTTCGGTGGGTTTGCGACCCATTTCTTGGGAAAGCAGTTTGGTGGTTTTCTTAATCCGAGAAATCGTTTCGTAGAGATGAACCGGAAGACGAATAGTACGAGATTGATCGGCGATCGCGCGGGTGATTGCTTGACGAATCCACCAAGTTGCGTAAGTAGAAAACTTATAACCTTTAGCGTGATCGAATTTCTCTGCTGCCCGAATCAAACCAAGAGAACCTTCTTGAATCAGGTCTTGAAAAGATAAACCACGATTCATATATTTTTTGGCGATGGAGACGACTAACCGCAGGTTAGACTGTACCATTTTATCCTTCGCCCGTCGCCCTAAATAAAGGCAACGACGAAATTCATGGACTTCCATCGCGATTTCGTCATCTTCAGCCCACTCGCGATCGCTAGGAAGCCGATCGAGTTCATCAATCAAGCGCTCGCGTACTCTTTCAAACTTTAAAAGTTCGGCAATTTTACGAGCGAGTTCAATTTCTTCTTCGGCGCGAAGTAAGCGAATTCGACCGATTTCTTGGAGATAAACCCGAATAGAATCTTCCGTGTAGGGCTTTTTTTTAGTTTGATCGCGGCCTCGTTTTGCTGCCGCTTTTTTAGCTTTTTCTGTGCTTTCTTCCTCGTTAGCCCCATCTTTAACATCATCCTCAATAAGTAGTTCTAATTCACTATGAGGCGGATCGATGGTTGCGAGTACGTTATTGGCCTGGGTCATGCCGTTTTTCCTCTTGCTCCTTCAGTTCAAGACTAGAACAGATAGTCTAACTAATACTAATGTTTGTCAGATTGCGCTTGACTGTTTGTTTTGTACAGTATGCGGATTGACTTTACTGTTAAAGATGTAATGATTGAGACCAAAATAACAATTGTTGTCCTATCTCTGAAATCCAGAAGTCATAGGAGAGTTATTTGGCTCAACCGGATTCAAGACCTTTCTGATTGTAGCCTCTATTACAGAAATTGGATTGGTGAAATATATGCTCTTGTCTAGATAACAAGTTTAAGGGGCAAACAAAACTTAGCCCAGTGGATACACCCATCCTTTTGTCGTCTCCTAAATTACTGCGGGAGTTGGAGATTGCTCAACGCTCAACACTAATGTTGCTCTCTCATTGTGATTTACGAAAGTAGCTTGGGGTGTTGAATTTGACTTAGAGGCTGAATTCATGAGAAAAGTCAGCAAATACATCAAAAAATCTCGATAAAAAGGTCACTTGCGACAGACTAGCCACGGTTGATTGACTTTTAGCTACACTTTTGTCATTACAATCTGACAGTTGAAATTTAGCATTACAAAAGACTCGTCCGTTATTGTAATGAATTCGACAGAAAATGACAGCTAAACTCTGATAAAAAATCTGTCATTTGGTAGATTTTTATTAAACAAGTACAACTGTTCTTACAAAAATGCTACTAATATTAAGAATTGATGAAGAATTGTCCAAAAATAAAAAAAGATGGTAATTCTATTTAATCGAGAAAGTATCAATTTTTGATCTGCTCGTCGCGATCGCGCCACAACTGCTCAATGGTGACAAAATGATATCCCCGTTGTTGCAATGCCCGAATCAAATAATCCGCGATCGCAGCCACATCCCGACCGCCACAATTACCATCGTGCAGCACAATCAACGAACCAGGGGTTACTTGTTGTAAAACCCGTTCGATAACAGTGTTCACCCCCGGACAAACCCAATCTTCCGGCACAACACTCCACATCACCGGACGATAGTGCCACTGACGCAACAACTTGAGAGTACGGGGGGTAAAAAGCCCATTTGGAGGACGAACATCAACCAGGCGATCGCGTTCGATGCCACAAGTTTGCGCGATAATATCCTGAGTTTGCCTCAAACTTTCTCGCAATTCCCGATCCGTTAACCGGGGAAAAGAGCGATGGGTGTAACCGTGTAACCCAATATGATGCGATCGCGCCGCCACCGCTTGAGCCATTTTAGGCGATCGCGCTACACATTCCCCCAACCAAAAGAAACTCCCAGGCACTTGATAGTCATCCAGCACCTTCAGCAATGCTTGTGTATATTGCGGATGCGGCCCGTCATCAAAAGTTAACGCCACTTGAGGCACATCCAACCTTCCCGACCACAAACAGTCTGAAAACGTCGGTTTGAGGACTTTATACAGCCAAGGATATAAAGGGGCAAATTGCATTCTTTGTTATTGGTTATTAGTCACAATTCCTACTTCCGTCCGAGCAACCAGTAAGTCTTCATTAAACCCTTACCCTTAATCGGAATCGGGCCGCGGGGTTCAAAGTTGTAGCGATCGCGGATTAGGGCATAAGTCGTGTCAGTCACTTGGATGCGATTGACCATACCGTGAGATTCCATGCGAGAGGCAACATTGACAGTATCGCCCCAAAGATCGTAAATAAATTTCTTCAAGCCGATCACTCCAGCAACCACAGGGCCGCTGTGAATACCAATCCGCATTTTGAGATGCCGTTGAGATTTTTGGTTAAATTTTTCGAGAGCGGTTTGTACGTCTAGGGCAAATTCCGCGATCGCGATCGCGTGATCGTCACATCGAGTCGATAAGCCCCCCACCACCATATAAGCATCGCCAATAGTTTTGATCTTTTCGAGTTCGTAAGTTTCCGTAAGGCGGTCAAACTCCGAGAACACAGAATTAAGTAAATTAACTAAATCAATAGGAGCGAGTTGACTGGCTAACTCCGTAAAGTCGGCCAGATCGGCAAACAGAACGGTCACTTTGTCAAATTTTTCGGCAATACTTTGGGGATCGGATTTCAAACGGGAAACAATACGAGCAGGCAAGATATTCAGCAATAAACGCTCAGTTTGCTCCTTCTGAGCGCGCAAAGCAGCTTCAGTTGCTAAACGCTGGGTAATATCCCGTAAAATGGCTCTTGCTGCCACAGGGGTATCGTTGACAAAGCGGCAATTCATACTGCCTTCTAAAACGATTGTGCGCTGGTCTTTGGTCGTAAATGCGGTATTAAGGCGATCGATGGTATTGCCGAGGATAATTTGGCGAAAATCTTTGGCAAATTCAATTTTTTCGCTGGGAACGACCAAATCAAAAACGGTTTTATCTTGGAGTTCGAGGGGGGTGTAACCCATGATTTCTTGCCAAGCATTGTTGACGTACAAAAAGCGACCTTGGGTATCCACTGAGAGAATTAAATCGCTGGCATTGTCAAAGAGGTCGCGATAGCGTTCTTCGCTTTCTTGGAGAGCGGCTTCGGCTTGTTTGCGTTGGATAAACTGACCCAATTGCGTTCCAATCACGGTCAGGGTTCGCAGGGTTTCTTGTTCTAGGGGTTTGGGTTCGGTACTCCAAAATACCACTACTCCGCAGAGTCCTTTTTCGCTTTCGAGGGGAATGGCTAAAGCTGATTTTAAGCCAGCTTGATGAGCGAGTTCGCGGCGATCGCAATCGGGTAAATCGGTCAGATCGACAATCCATTGGGGTTGACGTTTTTGCCACACTGAGCCAATCCAGCTTTCACCAGGTTGAAGTTTGAGTTGCTGGGAAGAGGAGATGAGTTCCTGAATGGCGGGGGAGGAGCGTACTGAGGTACTAGAGCGCAACCAATGAACGACTTGATGAATGTAAGGGGATGACTCTGGGTGATTCGAGAAGGGCATGAGGGAGTTTTCGGAGGTATCAAGCATCCACAATTCTCCAATTGCCCAATTCAAGTTTTCCCCAATACTCTTGAAAATGTGCGGCATGGCTTTTTCAATAGAAGAGGCCAAGGATAAGACACGGGCAGTCATATACTGGGTGAGGAAGCGTTGCTCGGATTGTTGGCGAGCGGTAACATCGCGACCAATATAAAGGAATTCTGTGTTGCCGGAGTTTTCAGTGGCGATCGCGGAACAAGAAAAAGCAACTAAGAGAGTTTCGCCGCTTTGGGTTCGACAAGTAACTTCTACATCTTTGACATAATTTGATTTATTTAAAAGATAGGTGTGGATTTCTTTTACTGAAAAACGAGGATCGTCAATAATACGAGTAACGCTTTGGTTATGAAGTTCGTCAGCGCTGTAGCCAAATAAGTTGTGTGCTGCTCGATTGCTGGTTTTAATCTGGCCGTAGGGGTCTAGAAGTAAGAGGGCATCTCCCATAGATTCAAGGATTGTATCAATAGAACGCCGGGAGACTTCTAGACTTTCGAGGAGTAAACTGGTTTCGTTGGTATTTTGGACGAGGGTTTGTTCTAATGCCATGCGAGCGGTAACATCTTCGATGAGCAGGAGTAGTTGTTGAGGAATATCGGGGACGGGAATAATTTGTAGATCGATGTAAAAGTTTCGAGGAAAGGTTGTTGTCTGGGTAAGAACGCGGGTAATACTGTGAAGTTCGACGTGCGATCGCCCCCCGGTAATAATTTCTTGTAAAATTTCCTCAACACCGTACAATTCGGGAAAGTAACCCCGTACATCGCGATCGCGCTGCGGTATTTCTCCGTTTTCCGTGTATTTGGAGACTTGCTCGGAGCTTTCAATAATGCGGAGTTGAGCGTCTAAGATGAGGTATTCTGTCCCTCTCGTTGCTAATAAATCGTGGATTGCTTGGTGCATGATATTTGTTTATCAGCGAAGAAAAATGGCATTGTGCGGTCAAGCAAAAGGGGGTCTTTCTTCAAGTGTAGGGTTTTTTTGAGAGGTCTATGCGCCTTTTTCATCGCTACAGACAGCTAACCAGGATTTAGGGAGTTTCGACACAAGGGGCTAGAACAACGCGATCGCGTCCTTGGGCTTTAGCTTGATATAAGGCCGCATCGGCTTTTTGTAACAATTCGCGATCGCTTTGACCGCAATCAGGAAAACTGGCAATGCCGCAAGAAACTGTAATCGACAGGTTATGATTCTCATAGGGAATGGTGAGTTGTCGCAACGCAGTACAGAGGTTTTGAATGCGACTCAAAGCAATATTGGGTTCAATTTGTTGCAAAACCAGTAAAAATTCCTCACCCCCATAACGATAAGCGATATCATGTTGCCGGATATTGTCAGCTAAAAACTGAGCTACTACTTCTAAAACGCGATCGCCTGCTCCATGACCCCAAGTATCGTTGAATTTTTTAAAATGATCCACATCTACCATCACCACGCACAGGGATTGATTAGCAGATCGAGCCTTGTTGAGGGCTTGAGGTAAGGTTTGAGCTAGATGACGGCGATTGTAAAGGTGAGTGAGGGCATCGTGGGAAGATTGATTTTCTAGGGTTTCTTGTAGGTTAACATTGGCCACAGCTAGGGCAATTTGTTCGGCTAGGGCGATCGCGAGTTTTTGTTCGCTATCTGGGGGCAAAAAGCCGGGATCGACCCGCAAATGCAGTTTCCCCAGACGAGTATCGCCATCGGGGAGGGCCAGACAGTGCATCATTGTTCCGGGGAGGGAGACACAGCGATCGCATTCTCGTCCTGTTTGACAAGGTTGGTCTGAGAAGGGGAATTCTAGGTTTTCTAAGTCTCCCCACGCGACAATCATTTTGCTTTCTGAAGAATCAGATTGCTGTTTGAGTTCGAGATAGCCGTGCCAATTTTGAAAAAAATCGGGTAAAAAAAGCGCGATCGCCTTTTCAATTTGCCAGCGCGTTTTACATTGATTTAAGACTTTTCCAAATTCAATAAGGCGATTCAAATTTTTGTTATATTGTTGCAACTTCAGTTCGGCTTGTTTGCCAACTGTAATATCGCGAATTAAATAAATAAAATCTCGACCAGAACTGCCCTCAATTTGAAACTGAGAACGATTAAATGCTAAATAACGTTGCTTGCCCGATGGCGTGGTATAAAGTATTTCTTGGGAAACATTGGGATCGATGCCAGAATCAAGCTGATTTTCAGTTAAAATTAGAGTAATCGGTTGAGCAATTAATTCTTGCGTTGGTAATTCAAATAACTGCAATACTGCCGGATTAATTGTTTTAATTTTACCTTCGCGATCCGTCACAATTAACGCATCAGCCATCGCATTAATAATCGTATCCGTGTATTGTCGTGCCGCCGAAAGCTGTTTAATTAAAATTTCGGCAGTATTGGCATGATGCAGAATTACTTGTTTATTGAGAGTGCGTTGAGTGCTATCTTCTAAACCGATCCAGTATAAATGGCTTTTTTCAGCATGGCGCGCGATCCAAAGATCGAAAAAAAAGGGTGATTCCTCCACGGTAAAACGAGATAATCCTTCGAGGGTGAGATGCGATCGCTTATCCTGTTTTAAAGTTGCTAAAGATTCCTCTAAACCCACTAATTCAGGAAACGCCAACCGCGCATCCCAACCGATTTGTAGATATTCGGGGCAATCAGCAAATCGGCTGGCTTCGGGACTAATTTCGTAAAGGACAAATTCCCTATCAATTTGCACATATTGACGATCGGGAAAAGGGAAAAAAGGATGAGCTATCATAACTGATCGAGTTGTTAGCGATTTTCGAGCATTTTTAGCACTAAATGATTGAAAATAGGATTAACATCTTTACCTGTTTTCGCAGAAGTTTGGTAAATTCCGAAGACGCGATCGCTGGCTTGGGCTTGGGCTATATTTTCCAAGTCTTCCAGAAGCTTATTTTCGGCTAAATCGACTTTATTTAAGGCTAACAAAATTGAGCCTTTGGGATTAACTGAGGTAAACAAATCAATATGATTGCTTAAATTTTCGACAGTTTCTGTGCGGGTGACATCGGCAACAATTAATGCGCCTTTTGCCCCTTGTAAATAACTCGGCGCGATTGACTTAAATTTAGTATGACCTTCCAAGTCCCAAATGAGTAATTGAACTTTCTGAGTCTCTTGGTTTTCCGGGGTGACTTCTACCGCTTTACGCGAGATTTTTACCCCCACCGTCGAGAGATATTCATCGCTAAATTGATCGTCAACAAAACGGCGAATTAGACTGGTTTTACCCACCCCAAAATCGCCAACTAAACATATTTTTTGGGAGATAACGGCCATAATAATTTACTTGCAGGGGGATTAAGGTTGCAAAGTAGGCAGTACAACTTCCAAACGCACGCAACGTCCGAGCCAATCAGCAGCCGTTACCGTCACATCGGAAGGTTGACCGACTTGGCCGGCGGTTCGGAGGCGTTGGGGATCGATACCCCGCTTCACGAGAGCCTGCTTGACTGCTTCTGCCCGTTGTTGTGCCAAAGCCGCAGAACTTTTGGGTTCGTTTGGGGGACTGTAGCCCACCAGTTGCAACTTAATCTCAGGGTACTGGTTTAACTGTTTTTGAATCAAGGGAATTTTATTTTGTAAGTCTTGGGGTTCAATTTGAGCGGAATTGTAACGGAAATAAAAACGCATATCCAACCCCGCGATCGCCACGGCGACGGTATTGACAATTTTACCTACGCCGGGAATCTCGTTAAAGGCTTGAGTTATAGCGATCGCGTCCTCTAAGTCCTGAATTGTCCCCGCAACTGCCACAGTTCCCGGTAAAGGGTTTTGTCGGTCGTCAAACTGGGGTTGATACTCAGTGGCAATCTTGACTCCAGCTTTTTGGTTGAAAATTTGAGCGACTCGTTGGACTTCTGCGGCGGTTTGATCGGGATCGGGGGGCAGATTCACCGCGATAATTTGATTGTCAAGGCGGCGATCGCCTTGATAAGCGCGAGCGATAGCAACGGCGCGATCGCGCAAGCCTGAGTGGGGAACGCGACCCGTCAGTACGATTTTTTTCCCGGTTACCGCAGCATCTAAGTTATACACCGAAAGGTCGGTGGCATTGTACCAAGACTGTTCTAAAGCAACTTCTGTTTGGCGATTGAGGTGTTGGCGATAACGCCACCATCCCCAAGGTAAAGCAATCAGCGCGATCGCCGCCACGCCAATGCCGATTAACAGCCAAGGAGATTTTTGAGCTTCTGAGGCTTTAGGGGAAAGATATTCAAGTAAATTGGTGATTTGCGATCGCATCAAAGACGGAATCGTATCGGGATCGCCGTCATAATTTTCGATCGCATCGCCGTATTCTTGAATGACACTGCTGAGGGTTTTACGAACTTTGACCAGAAAAGGCCGGGGAGGATTGCCCCTGACAATAACCGCCAAATAGCAGTAACCCGCCACTTCCAATAAAATCTTCGAGTCCCCGTATTCAATTTCATTTAATTCCGTCGTCGTTTCCCCTTGAGCAATGCAGTCATTGACAAAGCTGCGAATCGCCGTCAACATTCCCGAAATCATATCCGGTTCGAGTTTCAGGGTATCCGAGCGTTGAGCATCCGCGATCGTCAACCCCGATGCTTTGTGAATCAAAAACGCTGCCTGTACCTGACAAGGCAAAGATTCTTGTAAAATCAGTTCGGCAGTGGAAATACCTTGGGATGCTGCCACGACGCGACGCTTAATGCCCTGAAAACTCAACGCATGACTCACTTTCTCGTTGATTTCTTGCAAAGCTTCCCCCAAATACCGCGTCACCGTCGCTCCCACAATAGGATACATGGCATCCACCATCACATCTCGCTCTAAAGTAATCTGCTGCTTAATCGCTCGTCCCATAGCCGGGGCTAAAGCGGCAATTACCGTATCGCGATCGTGAAGCAGTTGATCGGAAATGGCTGCCCCCATCATCGGCGAAATCGCTTGGATAATGGTTTCGGGGTCTTCGCGGATTTGTTGGGAAATAGCATCGGGAATGACGGTGGCTAAGGCATTACTCATGGCAATCTTGTCTTCTTTAGAGCGCTGCCAAATCAAGCGGTCTACAATCGGAAACAACGCTTGTGCCATTTCTTCTTTAGAGTCGCGCACTTTGCGATCGAGCAACTCGATGATGATGGGAATCAGTAAGGTCATCAAGGCATCAGGATCGAAAAGCTGATGCTCAATTTTGTCTACTTTTCCCTGTAAATCCTTGACATTCCCCCCAAAAAAGAGATTTTGGAGTTGCTGCATTGCCAAGTCTTCAGGACTAAGGTCTGAGTCTGCCGTTGGGGATGCTTCAAACGGCGATGAGGGCAGTTCGGCATCATCTTCTGCAATAGAAGAGTTGGGGATATCTTGAATGGGAGTTTCAACCGGGTTTTCAGCAACGGTAGGGTTTTCGGGGTTGTTTTCTACCGAGAGAGCGTCAGGTTGGATTAGAGGGGATTTATGACTTGCCTCTGGGGTTTTTTCTGGCGAGAATAAGGAAGGTTCGGACTCGACTTGAGTATAGTTGACTTCGATGGTTGTGGGCGGTGGGTTGCGAAGATTGAGTTCTTCAAACAATTGGGCTTGAATATTGCTGCTAGAAGAGCTTGGGGTGGTTTGAGCGGGAGCATCAGAGGGATATTCTTCCCCCAGTAACAATCGCCGCAATAATTCTAGGTCTCGCGCGATTTCTGGCGTAATTTCTGGATATTCTGGCTCGGAATTTCCCCCAGACTGCTCGTATCGGTCTTGGGGGTGATTGGGGGAAGCAGAAAATGACATGATAGAAGTATGACTCCCTCGCATCCAGAATAGTCTTAACAAAGCCCCGTCCTCGATTGGGATGGGGATTCTCATTTTATAAGAAGAGTTGTCAACTCCAAACCCGTATCTTGTACCGTTTACCCTAACACAAAAAAACTCGCCCTTTGAGAGCGAGATATTGTCTAGCTTTGAGTCATTTTGAGAGCTTTCCTATAGACAAAAGTTTCTGACTTCTTGCTACATGGGAAAAATTAATCTACTTTCTCTATCTTCTGGAGTGACGATTATTGGGCATCCATTTTGGGCAACTTAAACACATACCGATAGCCCGATTGAGATGTGCCTTGGATGGCAATTTTACCGCCGTGCATTTCTGCTAGATGACAACTTAACACTAAACCCAAGAGTTGCCGATAGTTGTCATCAATGGCAATGTTTTGTAGGTGTTCCAACTTTTCTAACGCGGATAAAGAACTGTTGGTCAAAACTTGGTAGCTGCTGGCTAAGTCCCAAGCTTCGCGATCGCCTTTTTCACTCGTTCCGGGGTCGTTGAAATCAACGCCAAGGGAAGTAGAGTAATTTTCCACTTGGGGTAAACCTTCTCCCAACCAGGGATGAGACACCCACACCGCAATGTTCAGATAATTGTCTTTACGAGAGACATGAATCCGCACTTCGCTGCCCGCTTCTGAGGCTTGCACAATGGTATAAACCAAGTAGTACAGCATTTGCCGGACTTTTTCTTTGTCTAATAGCCATATCCGATGGCCGGGTTCGACGGAGAGGCGGAGTTGCTGGCGTTCTTGTTTGGCAATGTGATACAGATTGTTAATGGCTTGCTGACACAGCATTTCTATATCAACTGGGGCAAGTTGCAGATTGGTAACGTTTTCGTCAAATACCCCTAAACTGACAATTTCTTCGACCAAAGAGAGTAAATGCTGCCCGCTATTGTGAATAATGCCAATATATTCTTTTTGTTTGGGGGTCAGCGGCCCGTAGACTTCCCGTTCCAAAATCCTGGCCATTCCCATGACTGAAGTTAACGGCGTGCGTAACTCGTCGGTTAGATGGCTCAATAACTTGACCTTCAAAATGTCGATCGTTTCGAGGGAGTAAGTATCGAGGCTGTCTAGTTGAGAATTAGGAGGGGTAAGTTGAGGACGAGGCGCTAAAGAGTCAAGGAAGACGGTGGTTTCTTGGGGGGATTGGTGATTGGCCTGTTGCCCGCGAGACTGTTCAAATTCGCTAATACACCAACGAGCGGTGATATTGAGGATTTCGACATCTTGAGTGCTAAAGGATCGCGCTTGGGTGTCCCAAATTGCGAGGACACCGATACATTGCCCGGTTTTAACGATTAAAGGAACGCCCAAATAGGCTCGGATACCATATTGTTGAAATAATAAGCTTTGGCAGAAGACAGCATCGACGGCAATATTGTTAATGGCTAAGGGCTGATGGCTGTCGAGGACATAGGTGGAAAAAGCTTCGTCGCGGGAGAGGTGACGAGAGGTGGCTAAGTTGTTCATCAAGCCGAGTTGGGATAATCCCACTGCTGCTTTGAGCCACAGTTGTTCTTCGATACCTAAGCCTAAAATGCCGATGGGGGCGTTGAGTAAGCGGGCTGCGGTTTGTACGGCTTCGTCAAAAACTGGGACGGTTTCTTGGCGTAACAAACCCAGGCGTTCTAAGTGCGCTAATCGCTCTTGTTCGCGAGCGATTGGCGTTAATCCATCTAGACGGCAAAACATTTTATTTTCTAAGTTAACCATAGTAACCTTGACCCCAATTCCCAGGTTGGCTGTTGCTATTACCATTTTCGTCAATCTTCAACTGCAATCGTTTTGGTGTTAACCCTAAAGTTCCCTGGTTTTGAGTCAGAAGCAACAGTATTGAGGGATTATGTCGAACTGGAATCTGTTGCTGTCCACGCGGGATGAGAGAGTAGGGAGGCGATCGCCCTTGAGCCTCGCAGTTGATTGGATAAGGGTAAGTGACCTTTCGGTGCGCTCAAGTCCCAAATAAATTCGTTGGGATAGCGCGTCCAGCGATTGGCGGTTTTCCAGGCGATTTTCTCCCAAACTTTGTTAAAGTTTTGCCCCTGGGCCAGCCAAATTTCTCGCTGTACTGAAAAGCCAAATTTGCCTTCAGAGTGCATCAGCCATAGATTGTTAATGGTGTGCAGATCGAGCGCCGGAAAGTTATCGACTTCAGAGAAGTATAACCATTGACGTTCTAAGGCCGAGCCGCCCGCGAGTTCGCACATTTTGAGGAGGGTGAGGCGGTCGGCTTCTTGGAAGTCTTGGGCGGCTAACTGTTGTTGTAGGGGCTTGTAGTCGATGTGGCGCTCGGAGTTGAGGGGAACGATGCCGTTGGGAAAATGGGTTTGCAAGAAGTTTTGGTTGGTTTCGTCGGTGGCTTGATAGACCTTTTGATAGGCTTTGCCTAAAGTAATGGATAGGCCTTGGGGAACTTGGGTTTGTAGAAATTCCCGCAACACGGCTAAACCTGTCTCGCCTTGGGTGGCGAGGTTGTCGATGAGTTGAAGTTGTTTTTTCGAGTGGGGGGCAGATTGTAGTTGAGAGAGGGGGTCGTCGGCAACTGAAGCTAGGTTTGGGTCGGTCATGGAGTTTTAGAAATGGAAGCTCATCGAAAATTAGGATGAAGCAAGCGATCGCTTTTCTTTCTTACTTTAACCAGTGAGAGGTTTGGGAGCAATAAGTCTTGTAATCCAATTGTAGAATTGCAGCTTTGAGCGTCGTCATCAAGGAACTTTTTAAGTCTATAGAACAGGGATGCTAAAACGAGGAAGTTCCCTTGGTATGATGGTGTCAAATTCTCCTGCTTTGGATTTGTTAATATCAAGTATTCTCCCAGGAGCGCGATCGCGTCTCTTTCCTTGTCTCAATCGCCAGTTTTATGAAGGAAACTATCCATGTCTGAGTCAGTCGCCAAGCCACAACGGACAACCTCTGGGTCTTTATCCTCAAGCCCGGTTCAACCTTGGTCAGTCGAACGAGAAGCCGACCGCTTGATGGACGATCTTTTTTCCGATCTCGATGGTTTACTCGAAGGTGCGAATAAGCTGCCCACAGAACCCGCGAAACCGGATTATGTATCCCTCAAACCCGTTGCGATTCCGTCGCTGAATTTGACTCCTTCTCCGGTTCTTGACCCGGAGGAAACTCTCTCCCCGCCGACTCCTGCCGTCGTACCCGCAAAACCTGCGCCTACCCCCCCGCAAAAGGTCAAGGGACGCTATCTGGATAAAATTTTGTTCGGCGTGGCATTTGCTTCGTTTCTGGCGGTTTTGGGATGGTTAGTGGCGGATGGCAAAATCGAAATTCAGCGCTTTTTGCCCCAGTCGTCAACGTCGCGTACCTTGACGCAAAATCCGGCGTTGTCGGGGTCTGAGGCGGATGCTGAGTTTTTGAATTATATGTTGCGATCGCTCGAATTAATCGAAAATCAACCCCAAACGGGTCAAGCTTTACCCCCTGCTCCCGGTACTCTCGATCCGGTTACTGGGACTGCGACAAACCCTCAAGTTCAATGGGTGCCTTATCCGGTTTATATTCCTTACAATCCGGGGGGGTCGGCGGCTAATAGTTTACTGCCACCCCCCCCAGCGACTAATCCCAGTCCGGCTTCCCAACCTCAAGCCCAAGCTCAACCGCAACCCACTGAAACGCCTTCTGGGGCTGCCGCGAGTCCGGCTAGTCCCCCCCCGACTCCTAAGCCGGAAACCCCAGTGGCCCCACTCCCCTCGAAGCTACACACTCTCATTGGCGTGATTGAGTTGGGGGATGGTACTACGGCGGCTTTGTTTAAAATTGATGATGTGACCCAGCGTATTGGCGAAGGGGAAGGGATTGGCGATAGCGGTTGGACTTTGGTTTCTGCGGCGAATCAAAATGCGGTTATTCGTCGCAATGGTGAGGTGCGTTCGCTGTATGTGGGGCAAGAGTTTTAGACAGGAATATGGGTTTATTTGACGATTTTAGCCAGTTTTTAGAAATGCGCTTGGAGGAGTTTCTCCGCAGTCATCCCCATTTGGAACTGCAAGCTTTGGAGGAGCAGTTGCGCCAGCAGGAAGATGATACTCTGCGCTTGATTTTAAGTTTACAACGGGAAGAAAAGCAGTTAGAGCAAGAAATTCTCGCGATCGCCCAAGATATCAAACGCTGGCACGAACGTATCGAAAAAGCTAATGCTTCGGGTCGTCAAGACCTCGCTCAAGCGGCTCAAGAACGGGAAGCGGCTCTTTTGCGTCAAGGCAATCAACGTTGGGGTCAAAGGCAAGGTCTCAAAAATCGCATCAACCAAGCCAAGGATTTAGTTCGTCAAATTCAACGCCGTCGCGATGAGGTAGAAGCGGAATTTGCTCGCGTCCAAGCGTCCCAAACTCAAGCTCAAACCCCATCTTCTCCCAGTTGGGATACAGGATGGCACAACGCCAGTTCCTACAGTGCTTATAATCGCGCTACAGACCCCCTAGAAAAGCAATTTCAAGATTGGGAGGCGGATGCAGAGTTAGAGCAGATGAAGCGCAATCTGGGGCGTTAGGGAGAACGGTAATACTAAGATGGGTTTGCTTTTAATTGTACTCATTTCTGCTATTATTACGGGCTTTTTGGTCAATTCCAATTTTGGCAAAATTAGGGTGCGAAGTTACAAACGGCGTAATGGTACTCGCGTTCGTTCTCATTACCGCAGAAGGTCAAAAAGATAGTTTAGGCTAAAACCCCGGTTACTTTGATAAACCGGGGTTTTGAACTAATATTTATTTATTTTTGTTTTGATTTTTGGCTTGTTCTAAAGCAACTTCTTTGAGAGCATCAAAGGAGTTACGATTGGATGTACCTTCGATGGCTTTGACGGCTAAATCTTGAACTTGTTTGAGGGCTGCATCGAGTTGTTTGGCTAGATTGAGAATGCGGTTATCTTGGTTTTGAATGGTTTGTTCTAAGGATTCGATACGGAGTTGGTAATTGCGGGTTTCACCTTCAATTTCTTTGCTGTATAAGTCGGCTTTGATTTTGGCTTGATAATGGCCAATGTTACGACCTGTTTCTTTACCATTTTTGATGTTTTCTTGTTTCTTGGTTGCAAATTCTTCGACTTTTTCTTGAGCTTCGAGGTATTGTTTTTCTCGTTCGGAAATGCTTTTTTCGCGTTCTTCCCAGGCTTTTTCTTGAGTGAGTTGAATTGCGGCAAGTTCGGCGTAAAGTTGTTGCTTTTCTTGTTCGTAGTTTTCGGTGTCGAGGTGGCGTTCGAGTTCGAGATTATAGTAATATTCGGCTTCATCTCGTTGGCGAGTTTTACGATGGTTTTCGTTACGTTCTTTGAGGACGCGATCGCGAGTTTCTTGTTCTTTTTGCCAGGCTGCTTTTTGGTCTTGAAGTTCTTGAGTTAAAGTTTCTCGTTGTTCGTTATATTCTATGGCAAAGGTTTTACTGATTTCTTGATAAGATTCGATGGAGTTATCGAGGGTTGTATCGTCAATTTCCGTAAGGTTATGAAGCGTTGCCAGTTGCTCTAGTTCGCCATTAACAGCAGTGTTTAATTCTTCAAGAGTTGAGGCTTCTTTGCTGAGTTGTTCGGAGAGTTGACTAGCAGCACTCCCAAAACCAATGTGCAGTTGTTCGAGGCTTTTGAGGGTTTGGGCGATATCGGCTTGGATGAGTTGGGTTTGGTTCATGGTTTTACGGGCTTTAGTGGTTTCTTGAGGCGGAATTTCGGTCACTTTAGGGGGTTGGGGTAGGACAGTTTTAATGTCTTGCTGGAGTTGTTTGACTTGAGATTCTAAGGTGGATTTTTCGCTTTTGAGTTCTTCAAAGGCTTGTAATATTTCAGCTTTGGTATTACGGTTCGTGATTTTTTTCTTGACCATGATTTGTTTTGAGGATGTGGATAAATTAAAGTCTAATTACTGTCGGAATTGGTACTTTGAAAAGCTCGCATTGCCAATTGTTGGGCTTGATGGGTTGCGCTTTGTAGTTGAGCGGTAATTTCAGCAATTTGGGCAGTTTGACGCTCAATTACGACTTCTAGGGATTGAATTTTGAGATCGAAGCCTTGTTGAGTCGATTCCCATTCTTTTTCTAAGAGATCGGATTTGACTTTTGCTTCCCGTTCTGCTTGTTTGATGGCTTCGCCTTTTGCGTCGGTATAAGCTTTTTTGAGGGCTTCTTCAAAGCCAGCAATTTTCTCTTGATTGGCGTTAAATTCGGCGGCATTTGCTGTTAAATATTGTTCTCGTTCTTGCCAACCTTGTTCTTTTTCTTGGTTTGTGGTTTGTAAAGTACGCTCTCGATCGCGCTGGTATTTTTCGTATTCGTCCATAGCAATTTGGCGCGATCGCGTGGTTTGATATTGATAATCGGCAGCTTCTTCTGCTCGCTGTTTGGTAATTTTTGCGGCTTCTTCGACGATACGAGTTTCCCACTCTTCTTGTTCTTTTTCCCAGGCTTTGCGCGTTTGACTTATCTGGTTCTCTAGCGCTTCTCGCTGCTGGTTAATGTTATCTTGTAGGGCTTGGATTTTTTCTTGATGTTCTTGCCGTAAAATGTATAAAGCATCAGCTACTAAACGGACTTTTCGCAGTTGTTCGAGGTTTGCGGTTGCGACAAAAATGGCTCGTTTTAAAGTATCAAGTTTTGCTGATTCGCTTTCCAAGCGTTGAGATAGTTCTTGAATAATACTGCCGAAATCGAGTTGTAAAGCAGCCATACTATTGACAATACTGTCAACGGTATAGGTTGCAGCCCGTTCGAGTAATTCTGTATTCTTGGCTTTAGCGGCTTCTTCTTCTTTGGTAGCAACTTTAGACGCAATTTTTTGTTGTTGAGCTAAGAGTTCGTGAAAAGCGGTTAAAATTTGAGTTTTGCTGTCTTTGACTAAAGTTTGAGTCATGATGCTTTCCTTGAATTTGAGAGATTAATTTTTGACACCAAAAACCCTCGCGATCGCTCTCGATAATTAGGCTATAGTCGTAAAGCCGTATTAGGTTATTTGATGCTTTGTTCAACTCACTTGAAACTATCCTAACCTACGGTTGAACTTTTCGTCAAGAAAATGCTAAGATGATGAACAAGCAATAAATACACGCTATGAATAAGGAATTTGGAAACCTCATCCGTCAAGCGAGGAAAGACAAAGGTTACTCTCAACGGGAGTTAGCCAAACAAATTGGCCTGGACTTCACATATTTGTCTAAACTAGAAAACGATCGCGCCGATTATCCCCCCAAAGAAGACGTAATTCGCGCGATCGCCCGCAATCTCAATTTAGATCAAGAAGAACTGATTTTCCTCGCAGGACGTATTCCCCAGCAGGAAGAAGAAGTCTTGCGGCAAAATTACAAAGATATGCCACTATTATTCCGGAGAATGCGGGAAAACCCCGATTTTGCCCGGCGAGTGATTGAAGAAGCGAGTCAAGAGTAAACCACCCCCCAAGAATTGTTGAGAATTGGGAAGTAAATTGAGTCAAACATGAATATCTTTCACCCCTTCCGTTTTGTCCCCAAGCATGACCTTGAATGCGTTGCCATCAATATTATTGAAGCGATGAAAGTCACCTCCAATTATGTCCCTCAGTTTCCTCTAGATGCAAGTCGCGTGGCAGAATTTCTGGGGTTAGATGTGGTGTGGGACAGCATTGCAGATGACGCAGACGGACAAATTGCGGCGCGTATTTTACCCTTAGAGAAGCTGATCGAAATTAACGATCGCCTTCCTAGTTTACAAGGCGGTTTTGGGGAGTCTACCATTGCTCACGAAATTGGGCATTGGGTATTGCATATCGATCGCGCTAAAGTAGATCGTATTCTACGCCAGCGATCGCGCGGCATTGACATCGCAGTTGAGCCTTTATTGTGCCGCAGTACCGAGCAATCCGACGGTATCGAGTGGCAAGCCCAGTATTTCGCAGGCTGTTTGCTTATGCCTCTCGATCGCTTGCAAAATGCTTGCAAACAGCGAGATTTGACGCAATGGTCGGTACTGTATGACCTAGCGGCAAAATTTGGCGTTACGATTTCTAACCTCGTCCATCGCTTACAGGACTTAAACTGGATTGAGATCGAAAAACAATCCCGACAAATTTATCGCAAAGATGCAGTGATGGTTTCTGTTTGAACACCCCCAGTCATTACGTCCTCAATTTGTGGTTACTCGGAACAACGGTTGCACCCGAAGCGACAGTAGCCATAACCTTGGGGGCAATTTTACCCGATGCACCGATTTTCGTTTTTTATGGGGTGGCAAAATGGCTTTACGGTTTACCAGAAAAGCAAATTTGGTCGGAGGCTTATTACCAACCCTTTTGGCAAAATATTATTGCCTTGTTTCATTCGATTCCCCTTGCCATTATGGGGGCGTTAATTTGTTGGTATTTCAGGGCAAAACTTGGCACAATTTTCTGTGTCAGCTTAGTTTTTCATTCTTTACTCGATTTACCCGTTCATCACGACGATGCACACCGCCATTTTTACCCATTTAGCCATTATCGCTTTATCAGTCCTCTTTCTTACTGGGACTCCCAGCATTACGGTAACATTGTGGCACTGGTGGAGTTGGTTTTAGTGGCGATCGCATCCTTTTTTGTCTGGAAAATCCTCAAAACGCCTTGGAGTAGAGGCATATTGGTAGGAATTAATCTTTTGTATATCGTGGCTTATAGTCGCTTTTATTTACGTTAAATGATGCCCAATTTGCGAGTGTGGTTTTATATCATTTTGGGGATGGGAGTTACCACAACCCTACTGCCTACAGTAACTCTAGCCCAGGATAACGTTTGTCCTCCTCCAGCACTATCCCAAGTCCAACGGCATCGCGTGAGTGCAGGTCAAACCCTCGATGACCTTGCTCGTCAGTATAACCTCGTTCCGGCCACAATTGCTCGTTGGAATCCCGGCATTGGTAATGGAACAATACCAACCCATCGCGAAGTTCTCATTCCTCCCCTCAATGGTATTCGCGTCAATGTTCCTAGGGGGGCTTCTTGGCAAGACTTACAAGAAGCCTACGGTGTCCGCGCTGATATCTTATTTGAATTAAATGGGTGCGATCGCAATCCTCCCGCCGCCGTTTTTATTCCTGGGTTAAACTGGACATCGGGGGGAACTGCCAGCGAAACTTATACGGGATTGCAAGGTTATCCTCTCCCTCAACCCCTAACGATTGGGCTTCCCTACGGTTGGCGAGAAAGCGCCAATAACGCCCCCAGACGCTTTCACAGTGGCTTAGACCTCCTTGCCCCTCCCGGAACCCCTGTCACGGCTGCGGACGCAGGAACGGTAGCTTTTGTGGGGCAACAGGGCAACTACGGTAATCTGGTTATTATCAATCATGCCAACAACCAGCAAACCCGTTACGCTCACCTGGGTCAAATTGCGGTACAAGTGGGTCAAGCTGTAAATATGGGGACGCAAATCGGTACAGTGGGCAATACGGGACAACCAGATATTCCCGAATCTCACGTTCATTTTGAAGTCCGTTTTAATACGGCTTTAGGATGGGTAGCCCAAGACCCAGAAATTCACCTCAAGTAATAGCAAAGCTGAAAAAACAACCAAAGTGAGGTTACAAACCAATCATCTCAATAATATTTTTAAGTTTATCTAAATCGACTTGAATATCATCCCCCACAATATGAGGATCGATACCTTCAGGGGGTTGTTTTCCTTCTCCAAGGAAGTAATAGTAATCTAGCCCTAATTCTTGACAAAGAGAGTAGTAACAAACATTGACATAATTGGGAGAATAAATTTCAACAACTTTTGTCCCTGATGCACAAAAAACTAAGTTGGTTAAACCCGCACCGTGAGGAGCAATAATCACCTTAGCTTGATTAAAAATCGCTGCTTGTTCTTCGATACTTGACCCTTCTAGCTTAATTGTTTTAAACCCTAAGCTTTGTAAAAACTCCCAAACTTTTTCTTCGTTGAGGACTCTGCGATAGCGGGCTGTTTTACGGCTAATATAGAGGCGATCGCATGATGGCAAATCAGGATTTACTTGTTTGATAAAGCTTTGACGCAGAAACTGACAAACCCATTGCGGCGGATTTCCTGGCAAACTGGGTAAAGAAGGCGCAAATAATTTCTCGGCTTTAATATGGGGATAACGAGTGCTTTCAATAATCTTTTTCGCTGGAATCCCTAAACTGCTCAGACTTTGCTTTTGAAACTCGCTTTGAACGCTATTGACCACAAAATAATCAATTGTTTCTAAGTCAACGCCTCCCAATTTTAATAATTCTAGTTTGGGTAAGAGATCGAATATCCAGTGAAAATAAATTTCCCCTTTGGTACTGGTCAAACTGGCTACATTCCCTTTAAGGAAATGAATTGGGGGCAACTTCCATTTTTCAAAAATTAAATTGTCTTGAATTGCTTTGCCAAATTCTAAAGACAAGTCTCCTAAAATGCGGTCGTCCGGTGTGATGACGACACTATTTCTAATAGTTTTGCCGCGATTAACCCACAATCTTCCGTAGGGAACAACGGCTAAAAAAGCTGAGGGAATTTCTCTGGCATATTCTTGAGTAAATTTCCAGTGAATTCGGGGTTCGATGGTCTGGGGAGGTTCTCGTTTTAAGATTGTTTGGGGATAAATTTCTTGATAGTGTCTTCCCCCTTTACTCGATAAGTTCAGCCAGTCTAATACTGTGGTGTAATATCCTTGAGGCGGGCCAAAAACCTCTGAAGAAAAAGGTAAAGCCCGAATCGGTTTTAATATCAATTGATTGACTTTACGCGCCGCATTTTTGAGCGAAAACCAGTAAGGTCTTAAAATGGCTTTAAGTGCTTTCTTCATAGGGCTGCATTTCTAGAAACTATATCTGTTTACAGACTTTATCTATATTACAACTACAAAAAACAACGACTCCTTCGCCCCCTTCCCTTCGTAAATCCCTTGGGACTAGACTGCTCAACTCAAGCGGAAATACACCTACTGTGACGTTGATGTCAAAGACAAAAATTCGCGACTCACAGTAGGTGTATTTCCGTAACCTCAAGAGCAGGCTAGTGATGCGTGGTTAAGCTATACACTAAGATGACGATCCATCATCCAAATTGCAAGGTTTTGGGGAGCGAATGAGTCGCTGTTGGTTTTTAAAAGGTTCTGAAGAGCAATTGTAGCATGGTTTGATGAAAAAATCAAGAGATTTGTTTTCATTCTTCGACTGCAAAAACGGTTAAACGGGCAATCTCTTCAAAACTAAAATTGTCTACTAAGTCAATTAAAGCGAGGCGGAGGGCTTGTTGACGATCGGGTAAAGTTTTGAGTAAGCTCAACACTAACTCGGCATCGGCACAAATGGCGGCTTTGTGTAAGTCGGCTAACCAAGAAGTGGGCATTGAGGCTAAAGCGTCGGGTTGAATGGGATTTGCTGTGGCTGCTGTAGGAGAATCGCTGGTTTCAACGACGGGAGTGTCGATGTTGTAGATAAAGCGGACTCCCAAGTGTTCGCTCATTTTGTCGAATAAAACGGCTTCTTGGAAGGGTTTGAGGACGATTTCATCGCAACCGGCTGAGAGAACCACGGCTCTTTCTTCTTCAAAGGCGATCGCGGTTAAGGCGATAATTACAGTACGATTTTTAAAACTCACCTGTTCTTCTTGTCGCCAACTCGAACGTTCTCCCCACTGCACTCGTTCGCGACGGCGAATTTCTTGGGTAGCTTGATAGCCATCCATCACGGGCATTCTCATATCCATCCAAATAAGATGGGGTTGCCAATCCGTCCAAATTTCGACGGCTTCACGGCCATTGGCGGCTTCTCGGACGGAAAAACCGATTTTTTGGAATAACTCAACTAATAAGCCGCGATTGTCCCGTTTATCTTCTACCACTAGGATACGATAATCGGGTTGATCGGGGGCGAGATCGGTGGGACGTTTGGAGATTTTCGGTTGGATAATTTCCCGCGAATCGGCTAAAACCGCTTGCACTTCAAAAGCGACGGTTGTTCCTCTGGTAAGTTCGCTTTCCACGCGAATTTCGCCTCCCATCAAACGCACAAACTGACGGCTAATAGGCAGTCCTAACCCCGTCCCAGACTGGGCTTTGCGCCCGCTTTCGGTTTGGACAAAAGCGACAAATAAACCGTCCATTTCTTCAGTTGCAATGCCCTGACCTGTATCTTCAACTTGAAAGGTTAAGATAACAACTTGGTTGGGACTGAGTGGTATATTGGTGTCGCGAATGCAGCCGACTTCTAAGCGCACATAACCGTTATCGGTAAACTTGATTGCATTACCAATTAAATTAATCAACACTTGGCGCAGTTTGCCCTCATCCGTCCGCACATATTGAGGAACATCGGGGTGACGCTGGCAAATAAGCTTTAAACTTTTAGCTATGGCTTTGAGTTCCAGCATTTCTGCGAGGGAATCAAGCAAATGAAACAAATCAAAGCTACTTTCGTTAAAAGTAACTCGTCCGGCTTCGATTTTGGACATCTCCAGCACATCGTTGATTAAAGCCAGGAGATGTTCGCCACTGTGACTGATAATTTCGAGATATTCTTGGTGTTTGGGATTGAGTACCGAGTCGTAACGCATCAACTGGGTAAAGCCCAAAATGGCATTGAGGGGGGTGCGTAATTCGTGACTCATATTGGCCAAAAAAGCGCTTTTGGCTTGGTTAGCAGCTTCAGCTTCGGCTTGGGCTTGTTCGGCTTGACGCATACTGGCAGCTAGTTGTGCCGTGCGTTCCATGACTTTGTGTTCGAGGGTACGATTGGACTCAGCTAATTGTTCGGTTTTGATTTCGAGGGCTTTGGTAAATTCTCGGCGTTCGGCTTGTTGGCGTTGGCGTTGACTGATATCCTTAAAAGCGGCGATCGCGTAAATAATTTCCCCAGTTTCAGCGAAAATGGGAGTTGCAGAAACTTCAATGGGAATTACCGTATCGCCTCGGTGAATCTCGGCATCCTCAATGGTCATACTTTCGCCCTGTAGCGCCCGTAAAATCGGCTGCTTGGCTTGGGAATAAAGGCGATCGCTCCCTAACACATACATCTGGTAAACATCGGTCAGCGCCTCAATATTCTGCAACTGACGCAACGATTGACCGAGAATCTCTTGGGCTGTAGGGTTGGCATAATAAGGCGCACCAGTGGCATCCACGACAAACACCCCAATGGGAACTGCATCCAAAAACTGCGTAAGGCGTTGTTCGCTTTCTCGGAGGGTTTGATTTTTGAGGCGTTCGGCTTGAGCTTCTTCAGCAAGGCGTTTTTGGGCTTGAGCTTCTTTGAGTTGTTGAACGTGGTCGAGGGTACGATAAGTTGTAATTTCCAAGTCCTGTAAATCGATAGGCTTAGTCAAAAAATCAAAGGCCCCCCGATTCATCGCGGTGCGAATCCGGTCTAAATCGCCATAAGCCGAAATTACAATCGTTTTCAACGTTGGATAATTCAATTCTGCCAATCGCGTTAGCAACGTTAAACCATCCATTTGCGGCATATTAATGTCAGTTAAAATCACATCAATATCCGGTTCGGTTTCAAGCTTTGCCAGTGCTTCTATGCCATTATTAGCAAAAAGGAACTGCAATTCTTGACGGCGAATTTTTTTGCGAAACTTTTGACGAATGAGCAATTCTAAATCTGGCTCATCATCCACAACAAGGATTTTGGCAGGCATGATTTACTGTAATTGCCAAGGCTAGATGGGATTAGCGGTCAGAAAGCTCAAAGATTTTCTGTTTTAAATGTTCAAATTCAACGGGTTTGTTGAGGTAATCATCTGCTCCATATTCTGCCGCTTTACGATGGTTTTCGCGATCGCCATAAGCGGTCATCATAAAAACTTTGAGATGAGGAAATCGATCTTTGATGGCTTTGAGAAGTTCTAATCCATTCATACCCGGCATATTAATGTCAGAAAGGATCAAAACTAGATTATTGGGTTCGGCGGTTTTGAGATATTCTAAGGCATCCTGGGCGGAAAAGGCAAAATGAAAATCAATAATGCCTTTGCGAATTTCTTTGCGAAATTTTTGACGAAAAAGTAATTGGACATCTTCTTCGTCGTCCACAACCATAATCTTCATGCTTGTTTCTGGGGATAGAGCTTCAGTTTTCAATGTTTAGGTAAAGTCAGGATAAATTCAGTATATTGATTCACCACGGTATCAATTTCTAAATGACCTTGATGTTCTTTTATGATGATATCTCGACTAATGGATAATCCCAACCCCGTACCAATCCCCGTAGGCTTGGTGGTGAAAAAAGGCTCGAAGATGCGTTGCTGAATGTGGGGGGGAATTCCCGTACCGTTGTCGCGAATGCGAATTTCTACTGTTTTACCTAAGTCTTGAGTAGTAACGGTAAGCAGGGGACGGTAGTTACTGTTACCGTTTTGGGCTTCTTGACGAACGCGATCGCGAGTCGCATGACAAGCATTATTAATTAAGTTTAAAAATGCCCGACTGAGGTTTTGCGGGACGGCTTGAATCGGTTTTAAATTAGAGTCATAGTGGCTTTCGATCGTAATATTAAATTCCGAATCTTTGGCCCTCATGCCGTGGTAAGCTAAGTTGACATATTCAGCCAGTAAAGCGTTGAGATCCACCGCAACACAGGGATCGCTCTTAGAAGAGCGAGAATGCAGTAACATACTGCGAATAATACTATCAGCGCGTTTACCATGACGATCGATACTTCTCAGATTTTGGTTTAAATCGCCAAAAATTTCTTGTAAATAATCCCAAGTTTCTGGGTTAATTTGAGCTTGCTGTGTTTCGAGTTCTTCGATGATTTCTTGAGTTAATTCTAAGGAAAGTTCGGCAAAATTGTTCACAAAATTGAGAGGATTTTTGATTTCGTGAGCAATTCCGGCAGTTAAAGCCCCCAAAGAAGCAAAACGCTCCTGGGCGATCGCCCTTTCTTGCACGAGGACGAGTTGGTGTTGCAGGCGATCGCGTTGGTATTGTTGTTCTAGGAGGGTAACCACCTGCTTGAGTAAAGCGGGTTGCGAGGATAAGCCCATCACCTCCCTTTCGAGATACAACATCCCAAACACTTCTGTGTCTACCCTCAGAGGCCATCCCCAGGCTTGTTGGGGCTGATATTGCTGAAAATAAGGATCGTCGGGCCAATCGGCAAAAACAGGGCTTAAAAGCTTAATTTCGGGGGTTTGAGCTAAGGTTTGCCACCAAACCAGCGGCCAATCGCCATTCTCTGGAAACGCAGTTTGTACTTGCCATTGGTCGTTTTGGTACAAAAAAATCGCCCCTTTTTGAGCGGGTAAAAAATCCAAACAGAGAGCTAGGGCTAGGGTACAAGCTTCAGCCCAATCTTGACAACTACTGAGTTGAGCAAAAGCGGCTAACTCAGAATCGCGATCGCCGCGAGGAGGGAGTTGAAAATGCTTCACAATAGCCACCGCTCCCCAATCTTGGTAAGCTTGTAGAGCTTGCTGTTGAAAAATGGCGCTTTGCTGCGGTAAATTGCGCTTTTGCCAAAATTGCGCCAAAAGTTGATAGCTGAGGGCTAAATAGGGATTGAGATTTTGAGGCTGCAAAAGGGCGATCGCCTTGTCGTAGTCAGCCAAAGCACTGTCATCAGAAGCGATCGCACCGTTGGCTAAATCCAACTTATACTGCCATTGGGGGCGATCGCCGACCATCTTTTGCAACGCTTGGTGATGAAGCCGAAGGAGAGGGGCATCGTCGGGTTGAACCGCCAAGCATAATAAACAATAGAAATGATAATCGGTAGTGATTTCCGGTTCGTCAAGCTCAATAATCGCGGCTTTAATCTCTTGGAGACAATCATAAGCTGCTTGAGGACGCGATCGCCAATACAAACGCTGCGCTGCGAGTAACTGATACCATCCCCAAGCGCCAGGTTGTTGGCGAGTTTGACACAATTGGTAATATTCAGTTGCCGATAAAGCAGTCGGGTAATTTAATAAAGCAGCGAGATGCGAGCGAAAACCTAGCAACAAAAGACAGTCATTTGAAATGGTTTCTGCCCCAACGCGCTCATAAAGCAAATATAAATTGTGGCCTTGAAAATAAGCGTCAATGCTAGGAATCATAGTCGTTTTCAAGTTACCCAAATCTTAAAAAAAGGCGCTAAAAATTCAGTTTATGCTTTCATCCTACACCCTGCGCTCGTCAGCCCCACCCTGGCAATGTCTTCCCAATTCGCTACTATATCGCTCCCATCAAAATTAACAATTGTGCCGTATTTTAACGAGTAACTTTAACTTTTATTTAGCAGTAGACTTTTAAACTATTTTTTGACTGCGAAATAAAAAAATTAAGGCATTTTTTATTTGCACTCATCGTAACATGAAGATCGAAAACAAAACCCCGCAGTCTTGATTAACCCAAAACTTGGATAACAATCTGCGAGGTTTCTTAACTGTATGCTCAATAACTCACTAAGGATCGATCCAGCGATCGTCGGCTTTGATTAAGTCAATCAACTCAGCAACTCCCCGATCTTCTGGAACTTTTTTAATTTCTTCGCGACCGCGATACAACGAAATATAACCCGGCTGTTTGCCCACATAACCATAATCCGCATCAGCCATTTCCCCAGGGCCATTCACAATACAGCCCATCACAGCAATATCTAACCCAGTCAAATGCTTGGTCGCTTCCCGAACTTTGTGCAGCACTTCTTCGAGGTTAAACAAAGTCCGACCGCAAGAAGGACAAGCCACATACTCCACCATAGTTTTCCGCAGTCCCAAGGCTTGCAAAATGCTGTAACACACCGGAATTTCTTTTTCTGGGGCTTCGGTGAGGGAGACGCGAATCGTATCGCCAATCCCTTCCGCTAAAAGCGTCCCAATCCCGGCGGTGGATTTAATCCGTCCGTATTCTCCGTCTCCAGCTTCCGTTACCCCCAAATGCAGGGGATAATCCATGGCTAACTCATCCATCCGCTTCACCATCAACCGATAAGCCGCTAACATCACTGGGACGCGAGAGGCTTTGAGGGAAATCACCAAATTACGAAAATCGAGAGATTCACAAATGCGGATAAACTCCAACGCCGACTCCACCATACCTTCAGGGGTATCGCCGTAGGTAAACAGCATTCGTTCGGCTAAAGACCCGTGATTCACCCCAATTCGCATGGCTTTGTCTTGATCCCGCAAGGAAATCACCAACGGTTCTAGGGTTTCGCGAATTTTCTGACCAATTTCTTGAAACTCGGCTTCGGTATATTCAGTGCGATCGCTTTTGGGTTTCTCAAACACATACAAACCCGGATTAATCCGCACTTTATCAACGTGCTTGGCCACTTCTAAAGCAATTTTGAGACCGTTGTGGTGAACGTCAGCGACCAAGGGAACATCTTGATAAGTTTCAATCAGTTGGGACTTGATTTGAGCGAGGGCTTTCGCGTGAGCCATACTGGGAACAGTTACCCGCACGATTTCGCACCCCATTTCATGCAAACGACGAATTGCCGCGACCGATCCCGCGACATCAAGGGTATCTTCATTAATCATCGACTGCACGACTACAGGATGACTGCCCCCAATAATGACGTTATTAACACGCACGGGGCGAGTTTTGCGGCGATGAATGGTGGTATCGACTAAGGGGGTTGTAACTGGGGGTTGGGTGCTTTCCAGAGTTTGCATGATTTCTTGCTTTCAAGCGGATGCTATTATACCAATTTCGCTATTCTTTTTTATTGTCTCAAACTTTTGTCTGCCAAAGGTTAAGAAAAGCCTTGTTCTGGCGAAAAAAGAGCAAACGCGCCCTGACTCATTTTTACAGTATCGCGTTTGCCTTCAATTTAACTTTGATTTAGGAAGCCGAAACTGCCGGACTAATGCCCAATTGGGTCATGAGTCGTTCGAGATCGAAATATTCTTGCATCAGTTCTTGAATGCAATCGGCTTTGATCTTTTCTTGCAAGCGGACTTTGCCGAAAGCGCGATCGGCAATTTCCACAGTAGTTAGGGTATCGAGATCGACTGACAAAATCGGGATTTCTAGGTCTTCTGCCCGATTGAGAATAAATTTTTGGGGGGTGCTATGACCTGTGAGAATTAAGCAATTAGTCGAGGTTTCGAGGGCGGATAATTGCAATTCTGGGCGATCGCCCCCCGTTACTACGGCCATATTACGACCTTTACGGAAGTATTCGAGGGCAGCGTTAACGTTCATTGCCCCAATGACCAAGCTTTCTACCATCAAGTCAAGGCGATCGCTACGACACAGCACTTTCGCATCGAGTCGATCGGTGAGTTCGCGCACGCTGACGCTGTTGAGTAAGCTGTTATGAGGCAACATCCCTAAAACGGGAATACCTTGGTGTTCGAGAAAGGGCTGTACGATGGTTTTGATGCCGTCGAGGTGTTCGAGGGGGATATCATTAATAAAAACTCCCACCAGGCGATCGCCCAGTTGTTGTTTTGCCGCTAACAGTTCATCCACCACCAACAAAGCGGGGGATTGACAGCGCGTAACTAACAATACCGCCGCATCGAGTTCGTCGGCCATGTGCTGTGCCGACAAGTTAAACAAGCTGCCTTCAGACAAACTACTCGGGCCCTCTAGTAATATCAAGTCTGCGTCTAAGTCTTGATAATAATCTTCAAGGGTTTGAGAGGCTTCGACATCTTGAGTTTGCTGAAGTTGCTGCGCGATCGCTGCTTCGTTAAGCTTTACAAAAGGCGGCTTAATTTGAGTCGCTTTTAAACCCAAAGCCGCCGCAATAAAGGTAACATCTTCATCATCAGACGGCGGTGTAGAACTGTTATCGCCACAAAACCCTAGAGGCTTGCTATAGCCCAGGCTAATGCCTTGTTGCTGTAGTTGTTGGGCAATACCGAGAATGGTTGCTGTTTTGCCACTATACGGGGCAGTCGATCCGATAAATAAATATTTGGCTTTGGCCACACCCTCACTCCTTAACGATACTGCTGCTGGCTAATATTGACTTGGACTTTTTAGTTTAGCTGTCAAGGCGCAGTAATTTCCGGTAAAATGACCGCGAAAAATCAGTAATGCGCGATCGCTTATAATTCATAATGACTTCGATTAAATAATCCACAAACTCAGAATTCTGCATATTCACCTCATAACTGAGTTCGGCATTACCATCAAACTGCAACCGACAGCGAGTTAACTCTGCCGGTAATTTAGAAATATACCAAGATGCTACAAAGGGAACGCTATGACCCCCCTCAATGTGACGTTCGCCCTCTAAAGACCCGCTTTGATAGAGACCAATAGCGAGAGGCAATAGATTGCGCTTCGTTCCTTGAAAATAAGGGGCATAAACAATGGCATCAGCTTTGGATGCGGGTTTTAAGTTTTCAAGAGACATCGCTCGAATATTACAAACTCCCCTGGATTTGTTCATCTCCCATCTCAATAAGGGTTTTTGAGTTGGGATAATCTTTAGTTTAGATTTTTGGAGTACACGCCCGTCTCAAAAATCAAAACCGGGCAGTTCACTCCTCTCTCTAACATAGCTCGACATTTGCTACCGCACAACGGTATAGAGATTCTTATATTTAGGGACTCTTACCCCAGAGAACTCAAACCACTGCGGCATTCTAACACTCACAATTTCTCTCGTCAATAACAGGTAGAGTCTTCCGGTCAGAAAAAGGTAAATCTCCACGAGCTAAAATTACCCAAAAAAAAGCACCCCCCCGAAGGAGAGTGCTTTTTTCTAATCTAAGCTTCTA
>JAWQFT010000052.1:0-32950 GCA_035968055.1 Jaaginema sp. PMC 1080.18
CTGCCTGGGTATCGTAGCATCAAATCCTACATCTTGTCGTGCGGAATGGGGGTTTAAAAATAACAGGACAAATTCCCATCCGCCGTAACGCACCAAACTCATGCGAGATAATCGTAAAAAAGGGGAAACCTGTTAGTATTCTAATCGCAAAACCCCAGGTTATTATTGCTTTTAAATGGAGATGTCTTTTATTTTTGGGCCAATTGTTGGCCGAAGGTTTGTTGGTCGTCTTGTTGAGCGGTATCGAGATTAACCCCCAAAGCCCAAAATGCAGCAATAATCATAGCACCACCGCCGAATACGACGGCAAGTAAGCTATCGTTGTGCAGGAAATGGTGCATAATCCAACCTAAACCCAAGGCAACGCAGATTTGGGGAATGACGATAAAAGCGTTAAATATTCCCAAATACGACCCCATTTTGCTGGCGGGGAGAGCTTTAGCTAATATGGCGTAGGGCATTGATAAAATGCTCGCCCAAGCAATACCAAAGCCAATCATGGGTAAAATTAACCAGTAGCGATCGCCAATAAATAGTAAGGCAATGAGACTCGTTCCGCCGCAAAATAAGCTCAGAGCGTGGGTGAGTTGACAGCCGATGCGATTGGCAATGCGAGCAATCGGCCAGGAAACGAGAAAGCATAGGGCATTGTATACGGCAATGCAAACACCCGCCCATTCTATCCCCTCGGCATACAACACTGAACTCTCGCTCATCGCGCCAAAGATATTATGAGCGACGGCTGGGGGAAAGTACAGAAACATACAAAACATTCCCAACCAAGAGAAAAACTGCACGCCAGTAAGTTGTTTCATGGTTTCGGGCATATTTTGAAATAAGCCGAAAATGGCTTTGATACCGTTACCCATACCGCCGGTTTTTTCGATACGACGCTCAAAGGCTTTGAGGTTTTTGGGGGGATATTCTTTGGTAGAAAGGACTGTCCACAATACTGTTCCTAGAAATACCGCAGCACCGACGTAGAAGGAGAGTTTGACGGCAATTGGGATAGTTTGTGGTGGCGCTGTGGGAAAGTGCCACAATCGCTCCAGTAACCAAGGCATAAGGGCGGCGACAACTGCCCCTAAGCCGATAAAGAGGCTCTGCATGGCAAAGCCCAAGGTGCGTTGTTTTTCGGGGACAATATCAGCGACAAAGGCCCGGAAGGGTTCCATACTAATGTTGATGGAGGTATCGAGAACCCACAGTAATCCGGCAGCCATCCAGAGGCTAGAGGAGTTGGGCATCAGGATGAGGGCAATGGAACTGAGGATTGCTCCGGTTAGGAAGTAAGGTCTGCGTCTGCCTAACCAAGTCCAGGTGCGATCGCTCATATAGCCGATGATGGGTTGGGCGATTAAGCCACTGAGGGGGGCAGCTAACCACAATATGGGGATTTGTTCGGGACTTGCGCCTAAATATTCATAAATGGCACTGGTATTGGCCATCTGCAATGCCCAACCAAATTGAATGCCAAAAAAACCAATGCTCATATTGAGCAGTTGGAGAACACTTAGCTCTGTTTTTTTCGCTTTGTCACGGTTGAGATCGAGCATACACAAGAAACTAAATGACACAGAAAAAGCGAAAATATCAAAACTGAGGTTGTGAAGTTATCAAAAATAGAGTTAGTGCCAACACCTTAGCTTCAAAGCCAAGGAGTGCAAACTTATTAAAATCACACTACATAATTTTTGTCGTTGAAAAATAAAATCCGTGGGTGATGTTGATTAATCGAGATTTTCCTCAACTTCCGCTAAAACCATAAAGATTAAATCCAAAGCGCGATCGCCCCAGTGGATTGCTTGTTGTACCCCTTGCGTCCAGTTACCTGGGAACGAGGGGCTGGGCTGCTGTGTGGGCATCGTTTTCTCACTCGTAGTCATTGGTTTTTTACGTTTTGTTAACAATGTACATACAAAGTATATCACAAGTAGTGCATTCGTAAATAAAAAAGCGTTCAAATTCTCTGAGATATAGAAGGTCAGAGCTTTACATCACTCATCCAGGGGCGATCGCGACAAGGATTCACTCAGGACGAGAGATGCAATCGAAAAAGCAAAAACTTCGCGATCGCCCTTACGCGATCGCTGCAATTTATGTCAAGATAATTGATGTATATTGTTAGTACGAAACTTGCCTTATGCCCCGAACCAAACCCCCTTCTAACAAAGTCCTAACCATCCGTCTCACTGAAGCAGATTTCCACCTTTTAGAAGGCTATTGCGCCCATCAGGGTAAAACCAAAACCGAAGTTATGGTTGACTTAATTCGTCGTCTCAAAGGAGCGAGTGCGTAGCTCGTCGGGCAATATTCTCGCATCCATCCGTTATTACTGACAATCTTGAATCAAATATGTTCGTGGTACTGTGCTTTAGTTCTCTAAATCTCATTGAGACTGAAGTTAACAAAGGGAGAGGCTTTTTGTCCTTTCCCCTCAATCGTTAGGCAACAAAAAGGGTTATTCCACTTCGTTAAACCTCAAGCCCAAACCCGTTGGAGACTGAGGATAAACCCCGGTAAAACCGCTTCTCCAGATAGGGTAGTAGGATTCTCTAAAATCTCCACTTCCTGCCCTTGACGGTAAATTTCGACTCGCTGATTTTTAGGATCGATGAGCCAACCCAACTGAGCGCCATTTTCGAGATATTCGGTCATTTTGAGGCGTAAATCTGTGAGGGTATCGTTTTTAGACCGTAATTCCACCACAAAATCGGGACATAAGGGGACAAAGCTTTCTTGTTGTTCTGGAGTTAAGGTATCCCAACGCTCTTGGGCAATCCAAGCGGCATCGGGGGAACGATTTGCACCGTTGGGTAGTTCAAAGCCCGTAGAAGAATCAAAAGCTTCGCCCAACTCCTGGGCATTTCGCCACCACAGATAGAGTTCTCCGGCAATTTTCCAATTACGTTTGCCTGTCTCACCACCAGTAGGAGGATTCACAATCAGTTCTCCTGATGCAGTACGTTCGAGTTGTAACTCGCGATTTGCTGCCGCTAACGCTGCAAATTGGTCTGGTGTGACTTGTAGCACCAGTTGAGGGGGAAGTTGTAGAGATAAAGAGGGTTGAGAGGGAGTTTGTACCACGATATACCGCGACGACGAACTTTTCTATTATGGCAATCTCAAGCCCAAATCCGCGCCAGACTCAGGGTAAATCCCGGTAAAACCGCTTCCCCGGATAGGGTAGTAGGATTCTCTAAAATCTCCACTTCCTGCCCTTGACGGTAAATTTCGACTCGCTGATTTTTAGGATCGATGAGCCAACCCAACTGAGCGCCATTTTCGAGATATTCGGTCATTTTGAGGCGTAAATCTGTGAGGGTATCGTTTTTAGACCGTAATTCCACCACAAAATCGGGACATAAGGGGACAAAGCTTTCTTGTTGTTCTGGAGTTAAGGTATCCCAACGCTCTTGGGCAATCCAAGCGGCATCGGGGGAACGATTTGCACCGTTGGGTAGTTCAAAGCCCGTAGAAGAATCAAAAGCTTCGCCCAACTCCTGGGCATTTCGCCACCACAGATAGAGTTCTCCGGCAATTTTCCAATTACGTTTGCCTGTCTCACCACCAGTAGGAGGATTCACAATCAGTTCTCCTGATGCAGTACGTTCGAGTTGTAACTCGCGATTTGCTGCCGCTAACGCTGCAAATTGGTCTGGTGTGACTTGTAGCACCAGTTGAGGGGGAAGTTGTAGAGATAAAGAGGGTTGAGAGGGAGTTTGTACCACGATGACTTGACCTCGCGCCGAAGTGAGTACTTTTTTAGTTGACTGGCGCGTTAAGCGTAGCGCACCGCAATACAAGCAGTTTAAGCGAAAACAACGCACAAGTTCCAAAAGCTTTTTCTTACTTTTACGGCCGCCGTATATCTAGATTTCTCTAGCACTGGGCTTGCTTTTCTTCTCTTGTACGAGCCAAGATGAACCAAAGCGATTCGCGCCTTCGATTACTCGAATTTTGCTACCTAGCGTGGGTTTTATTACTAAGACTTTCCTTGGAAGCGACGAGTTACGCTAGACCAAGCATCTTCGAGCAAAGCGTATAAAACTGGAACAATAATCAAACTGAGTAGGGTGGAAGTGAGTAAACCGCCGATAATTGCCACAGCCATCGGTTGGCGTAATTCTGCACCTGCTCCCCAACCGAGAGCGATGGGTAACATTCCGAGAATGGTGGAAAAGGTGGTCATTAAAATCGGACGCAATCGCACCTGTCCGGTTTGAATAATGGCTTGCGATCGCGCCATACCGGATCGCCGCAGTTGATTGATATAATCCATCAACAATAAGGCGTTTTTGTCCAGCAGCCCTAACAGGAAAATTAAACCAATTAGGGAAATCATACCGAAGTCACTTTGGGTAATGAGTAACGCCAACATTGCCCCCACAATCGCTAATGGCAGGGATAATCCCACGACTAAGGGTTCGAGGAGACGGCCAAAGGGCAAAAATAATACCACCAGCATACAAATGACTGCCAAAGTTAAAGTTGTGCCAAAGCTGGCAAAGACATCGCTACTGGACGCAGCATCGCCTTTAAGGTCGAGGGAAATGTCATCGGGAATAATCTCTTCAGCAATGTCTAATACCTGGGTTGTTGCGTCTCCTAGGGCTTTTCCTGAAGCTAAGTTGGAGGCGAAGTAGACGGCACGCTGACCGTTCAGCCGTTCGATACGATTGGGATTAATCGGGTCTTCTTCCCCGGTTACGGTAACTTCGACAAAACCCGGTAGGACGGCAATCCGCTTTTGGAGGCTTTGAGCGGCCGCGGTCAGGGTGGCGATGTCATCTCCTAATAAGACGATTTGTAGGGGTTTCTGGTCGATGGTATCGACGAATTGGATGTCTTCTACACCAATGGTGACGTTTTCGAGGTCGGGGAGTTCTTTACGAATTTGGGCTTGAATTTGAGCGGTGGTTAAGGCGCGAGTGGGTTTGAGGCGTACATAAAGTTTACCTTTGTTGGGTTCGCCCCGCAGGCCAATTAGGGAGAAGACGGATTCAACATCGGGATGGTCGAGGACGTTGATTTCGATTTCTGCGGCAATGTTACGCGATCGCGCTAATAATAAGCGTATGGGGGATTGGGTGAGGTCTTTGAGCCAATCAAACGAGCCTTCGCCAAATTCGGAATCTGCGGAGGGAGGAGAAGGGGGTGGGGTAACGTTTTCTGGCTGTTGTTGGGGGAGTTCGGGTAGGTCGTTCGTGTAGACGATATTAAATTCACCCCTGTCAAGTTGGGGAATGAAGCCTTGGGGAATGAGGGGAATTAAGGCTAATCCTATTACGAAACTGACGATCGCGATCGCAATCACCCAACCGCGATGGTTTAATGCCCAACGCAACCATCCCCGATAAGATGAGTTGGGGAGGAGTTCGTTGTCGTTGTCAACGGGAATAGTTGCAGGGGCGTTTTCGGAGGGATTTCTCCGGGGTCGCAACCACCAAATGGCTAATACAGGGGATAAGGTGCGAGCGACTAATAGAGAAATTAGCACGGCGGCTGATACTGTTAAACCAAAGGGTTTAAAAAACTGACCAATTGTGCCTCCCATCAGGGCTACAGGCAGAAAAACTGCCACAATGGTTAGGGTGGAAGCGGTGACGGTTAAACCAATTTCGTCTGTACCGTTAATGGCGGCTTCGCGGGGGGATTCACCCGCTTCGATGTGACGGGCAATATTTTCAACATCAACGATCGCGTCATCGACGATAATACCAATTACTAAGGCGAGGGCGAGTAAAGTAATGGTTTCTAAATTAAACCCCGCGATCGCCATTACAATACAAGTTCCTAGTAAAGAAGTGGGAATGGCTAAGGCGGTAATGAGGGTGGCGCGAATATTGCCTAAAAAGGGATAAATTACCAAAACAGCCAAGATAATTGCCAAAATTAAGGCATCAATGGTGGCTTGGGTGGCTTCGCGGATAAAATCGGCTTGGGTTTCGGCTAGGGTAAAGGTGACTTGGGGAAATTGCGATCGCAACTCCTCAACCATTGCTTCTACATCCGCTACAATTTCTAGGGTGTTGGCATCGTTGCGTTTAACGACCTGAAACGCCAAGGCATTATTGCCATTAAAGCGGACGAGGGTTTGTTGGCTGTCAATTTCGATATTCTCGGCTTCTCGGTCTTGGGGAGGGGTACTGTTGCCTTGCAAATTGACCCGCAATACCCCTTCAATTGCGGTAATCGGGGGCAAAATGGCGGTTTTTGCTAAATCGATCAGTTCTTCTAGTTCTAGAGTCTGGCTTTCTAAGGCATAACTCACCGAAGCGGATTCATTAAGGTTAAAGGGAATAACCTCAAAGGTGGTTTCGGGGGGAAAATCAACTTGGTCTAATTGGGAACGTACTGCGGTTGTCGCGGTGGGTAAATCTGTTCCCACAGCAAACTCCAAGTTGGCGATCGCGCGACCCGCATAAGTGCTAGAACGGTATTGTTCGAGATTTTCGCTGTTTTGCAGGGCAGTTTCTAACGGCAGGGTTAACTCCGCTTCCGTGTCTAAGGCTGTTTTAGCTTCGGTTTGAGCTTGTACCACCACCACAGGAAAGGTCACATCGGGGAACAAAGCGTATTTGAGGCTGCTGAGTGCCATTAAACCCGCTACAGTTACCGCTATCCAAAATCCTACCGTTAACCAAGGATGGGCGATCGCCCAACGCGATAAATTGAGCCGTTGACGCAAAGAAGATTTACCCGGAAACCGAACCATAATATTACCTAATAACTGGTTTTTCGTTATTTGTTGTTAGTTGTTTGTCTGCGATCGAATATAACTGTATTTTTGCTAAAAATGCCACTCAAGCGTCATAAAATAGCCCTAAGTTTCTCGACAAGTGTCTGACGGGGTTTTAGGGCTATATAAGTCTGAGATGAAGTTTGAAGATTGGTCAAATTTACGACAAATTTATACCAATTTTATCGTTCTATTAATCCAATTGAGATTAAATTCGGGCGTAGCAACTCATCCCAACTTCTGTAAAGACTTCGGGGTTATTTCCTTGTTGGGCTTGACGATTAAGCTCTCGAAAGCGACTTTCGCTGTAACGCGATTGAAATTCCTCAATCATACAACTACATAATTTTGCAGCATCGGCGGCAGATAAGCCTGCGTTTCTTGCACCCGCTTTACAACTATTAAGATAGTCGTTCACTAATTTCTGGGAATACTGATTATTTTGAGCAATTTGTAGAGATTGAGCAGGAAAGGCTGTCGATACCGCACTATAACCTAAGAATGTCGCGGTAAAAATGCCCAGACCTAAAAAAGTTTTTGGCAACAATGATTTTTTCATGATTTGCGATAAGTTTGGATGATTAATCAAAATGAAGATGGCTAAAATTCACTGCCAAGGTTAGATAACGTACCGAATTTAGATTTGGCTAACTTGGGAGGGATATTAGCTAATGTTAACTTAATTCAATCGGATTTGACTGCTCTTAAACTCCCCCTTTATGTAGAAATTGCCGCCGTTCAAAGGACAAAACAAAACAACGATCGAGAATTCCACTTTAACCGGAATAACTGCGACCTTTCCACATTCCTCCGCGACCTTGATAATGGCGTAAAGCCGAATCTAGAGTCATGGCTGTATAGAATAGCGCGATCGCGGGTAAAGTTAAAGCCCATCCCAACCCACGATTATAAAAGCGGAGAGTCGGCCAATAAGCAAAACTCATCAACAACCAAGTGCTAATTCCCACTCCCAAAAGTAAGCCATTTCCTCCCCCTATCCCGACAATAATTGCCGCAATGGGTACTAAATAAACTAACATCATGCCCAGGAGCGTTCCTATTAGTAAAAAAGGCGAATACTGTAACTGAGCATAAGCCGATCTCGCCACCATATCCCAGATTGTTGCCAAAGAATCATAAGGACGCAAACTCCAAGCCGATTTTGTTAAACCCAACCAAATTTTCTGATGAGTTCCACCGACTGTCGGGGGCGTTTTCACGGCTTGGGCTAAAGTACAGTCATCAATAATCGCATCTTTAATCGTCGCTAAACTCCCCAAACGTTCCACCGCAGCACGAGATAATAGAGTACAGCCTCCTGCCGCCGCAGCCCAAGATTGTTGAGGATTATTTACCCAAGCAAAGGGATACAATTTTTGGAAGAAAAAGACAAAAGCCGGAATTAATAACTTTTCCCAAAAACTTTGGCAGCGTAACAATACCATCAAAGAAGTTAACTGCGATCGCCCTTGTTGAGCGTGAGCCACCAAACGCTGTAAATTATCTTTATCCCGGTCAATATCGGCATCAGTCAAAAAGAAATAAGCCGGAATCGGGTCGAGAGTGCGTCCCCATTGTAAACCTTGCTCCATCGCCCACAATTTGCCCGTCCAACCCGACGGTAACGGCTGGGAGGTCAAAATTTTTAGAATTTCACTTTTACCCAGAGATTCGGCGATTTCAGTAGCAATTGAGGCCGTATTATCGTTGCTGTGGTCATCAACTAAAACCACCTGGTACTTTCCCGGATAATCTTGTTGCAAAAGCGATCGCAAAGTGATGGGCAACACATCCGCTTCGTTACGAGCCGGAACAATAACGCATACTGGGGGAAACTGTCCCAATTCGCCATCGGGTAAAACAATATCGCAACGCCAAAATCCCCCCCAAAACAACAATAAAAATACCCAAATTCCCCAGGATAAAAGCGCGACAATGATCATTGCTTTAACCCCCGTTGGCGCTCAACTTCATCCATCTTAATTCAACCGGAAAACTAGCGACTTACAGCCATTTCCCCTACAATACATCAGTCTTGATTCCGATCGACAGCACCCTACTCACTATCCCCCATTCTTGAACCCACAATGTCTGCTCAAATTCTCAACGGTAAAGCCCTCGCTCAAACTCTGCAAGAAGACCTCAAACAGCAAATTAACACCTTACAAAGCCAATACGGTCGTCCTCCCGGTTTAGCGGTCATTATGGTCGGCGATAATCCCGCCAGCGCCGCCTACGTCCGCAATAAAGAGCGAGCCTGTGCCAAAGTCGGTATCGCCAGTTTTGGCAAACACCTGCCCCAAAACACTTCTCAAGGCGAAGTTGCCCAGATAATTCAAGAATGCAATCAAAACCCCAATATTGACGGCATTCTCGTCCAACTCCCTCTCCCCAACCATCTCGATGCTGTTGCCCTCCTCAAGCAAATTGACCCCAAAAAAGACGCTGATGGCTTACATCCGGTCAATTTAGGGCGTTTAGTGCGAGGCGAACCCGGTTTACGCAGTTGTACTCCCGCAGGAGTGATGCGTTTGCTACAACACGCCCATATTGACCTTACCGGAAAAAATGCCGTAGTCATCGGTCGGAGTATCCTGGTGGGCAAACCGCTAGCGTTGATGCTTCTCGAAGCTCATGCTACAGTAACCATTGTCCACTCTCGCTCTCAAGCCGGGGACGCGATCGCCCGCAACGCCGATATCCTCATTGCTGCCATTGGCAAACCTCACATCATTACCGCCGATTGGGTTAAACCCGGTGCAGTCGTCATTGATGTCGGTATCAACCGCATTACCGACGACTCCGGCAATTCCCGCTTAGTCGGAGATGTAGATTTTGCTGAAGTTTCTACGGTTGCGAGTCACATTACTCCCGTTCCGGGGGGTGTAGGGCCGATGACTGTCGCCATGTTATTACACAATACTGTTGAAAGTTATAGCAGTACGAAAAATGGTGATGGGGGAATTGGGTAATAGTCAGTCGGGGAAAGACAAGCGCTAATTACCCTTTTTCTGCCAAATAATCCCCTTTCATCTGTTCTAGAGCCTCTGTACGGCGGTCAAACAGACGTTTGAGGGGGCGGGGCTGACAGCGATTGAGGGCATAAGCTGTTATCAAGGGGACGGCAATGGTACTGTCGGTATAACAAACAATAGTATTCGGCAGTTGATTGGGGTCAACTTTGCCCCAACTCACGGCTTCGGCGGGGGTTGCACCGGAAAGTCCTCCCGTATCCGGTCTAGCATCGGTAAACTGGATAAAAAAGTCGTGTCCTCTTTCTTCGAGTCCGAGAACTTCGTGCAGTTGCGGTTGAGTTTGCAGTAAAAAGTTTTTGGGACTGCCTCCCCCAATCATCATTGCCGCACTTTTGCCGTTGTTTTCGCGGGCGAGGTACACTAAAGCAGCCGTTTCGTTGACATCAATGGCCGGGTCGAGGACTAATTGCGAACCTTCCAGGGCTAAAGCTGCCACATTCATGCCAATGGAACTATCCCCCGGAGAAGAAGTATAGACGGGTACGCCGCATTCATAAGCGGTTGCGAGGAAACAGTGGTTTTCGATGCCCAGTTCGGTTTCCACTTTCCAGATATATTTACCGAGTAAGTAGTGAAACTCTGCCGTTCCCATCGTCTTCTGAAATTCGGGGGATTTGAGGGTACGGCGGATAAATGCGTCGGTTTCGAGCAACACTTCATAATCGAAAGTAATGTCATAAATGCGAATGGTATTTTCGCGTCGCAATTGGGCATCATCGAGAAAGGGACTGTTTGCATATAAACTAAAGCCCAAACCGTGGTGTAAATCGTGATAAAGATTCGCCCCGGTACTGACTACCCAGTCAATTATTCCCGCTTGCATCAACGGCACAAAACAGCCTTTTCCCAGCCCTGCGGGAGTCATCGCCCCAGCTAAACTCATCCCCACGGTAACATTGTCTTGCAGGATATCTCGTTCGAGGAGTTGGCAGCATTCCCGCAGTCGAGCCGCATTATATGCGTTAAAGTAGCGGTCGATCAAATCGACAACGCTCATATTGGCAGTCATGGGGGGTGGGGCAATTTTGCGAGAGGATTTAGCCATTGCAATTAAATTTAGGGGACGATTTTCTAGTTTAGAAGAATGTGGCAAAAAATAGCAGATTCAATTTAAGATTGCAGGATGTAGTGATTTATAGCCTTTTTTGAGGCTTTTAACTTATATAGCTACTACATTCTTTTATTTTTTGCTTAATAGTAATTGGGAGTAGGCGATCGCGCTGCCGCCAATGCGTTACCCTACAAAGGAACTCCATTTCTTTGCCCACCTTGCCCAGATTGCCCCTAGAAACTCTCAATCGCCTCTTAAAGACTTTACTCCGGCTACCGCCTAATTGGTGGCGTTTAATGGCAATTTTGGTGATGTTGAGCTTGTTTCAGATTGCCTGGAATCGAGAAACCGGTTGGCAGATTCAGATAGTGGTGAGTCAGACGACACTTTTGTTATTACTGATTACCTGGTTGCCTGTATTTCTCCAGGTTTTTGCCTTGGTGGGAGGGGCAATTCGTACTCCTGGGGCTGAGTTTACCAGTCCGGGATTAGACGATTTGCTGCGACAGATTTCCCCGAAAACCAAAGATGAGATTGTGGGGGCTATGAATGTGGTTTTAGAGAATGCCGCAACCACGCCAGAAGATCGTAGGGAAGCTTTGCAAGCCCATCAAGAAATTAACCAACAATATCGCGCCCCCCTGAATAAAAGCGATGCGAAAACCGAGTTAATGCGCCTTGCCGAACGCTACAATCAACTGAGCAGTTTGCCTTCGGGGACGCGGCAGCATTTTCTCCAAGAAGCGGTTGCGGGGGCAATGCGATCGCTTTGTCTCAAAGCCGATCTTGATGATACTGAAATTAGGGATTATTTGCAGTCTCGCCATCCCGGTTTACGGTTAGTGGGATTATCTGCCATCGATGATTTAGCTCATATTACCTCATTTAATGGGATTCTCGACAGGATTTCCCAGCCGATGTCCCCTTTTGAACAAATGAATGCCTTATCTGCCATGCAGCGTCTGATCCCGGTACTCAACCCCACCCAACAACAACGCCTCAAAGACACTTTACTTGAGCAACGCAACCATAATATCAAACCCCAGAGCGATCGCTGGGAAATGAGCGAGGAGTTATTAGCGAACTTGAAGGCAGTTTCCCCGTGAAATTGCCCAATCGAGGAGAGAGGAGGCGATCGCCCCAAACATAACAGTTGTTATCGTCATCATAACAACTGTTATGTTTTCAGCACTCAACTTAGAAATTGAAACCCCGGAAGGTATAACCAACTCCCAAAATAATGCCAAAATCTACCTCATCAAAAAAGCCCACATTGAGACTGCCATTAGCCGTCCAATTAGGAGAAATACGGTAATCTGCGCCCCCCGTCAACAAGAAACCCAGATTATTGTTATTCTTGGTGCTGATGGCGACCCCAGCCCCAGCAAAAGGAATAAAAGGAGATAATACTAAGGGGTCTTCGGTGGGAACGCGAAAATCGTAGGTTGCTGGAATCAAGAAAGTCGCATCGTCGTTGATCAAAACCGCAGGACGCACCGAAAGGCGTTCGGACAGGCCAATTTTGCCATTCACCACAAAGCTACCGCGACCGAGAGAGGTTTCGTTATTGTTATCAGACAAGCCAATATTGCCCCCCAAACCGATGTAGCTATAGGATTCCGTGGTGAGACGATTGAGAGAAGTGCGTCGTCGCTGAACCAGGGGAACTTGGGCGATTTCCGGTTGAGTAGGTTCTAAACCAAAATCGGCGGGTGTTAGGAAGCCTTCTACTGAGGTAACGAGAGAACCGGGTATGACAGTATCGCCTTGATAAGCCACCAAAACTTCCGCAGAGGTGTTAGAGTCGGCGGGGCTATCTGCGACTGCTGCTATGGGTTCGGGTTGGGGAGTCGGTAGAACACTAGGACTAGCGTTGGTGAGACGAGAAGCCGCATTTAATAACTTGTTATCGATATCAATCGCGATCGCGTCGGAGGTATTGCGGGGCATTTCCACTTGAATGCTATCGGCAATCCCTGAAACCGCGATCGCCGTAGTCGCTGGATCGTACTGAGGTTGCGTTTGGGCTACAACCGGAGAAGCGGCTAAAGCAACGATGCTGCCAAGACCACCAGCAAGCCCAAGAGCAGAATAAAAAGGTTTATGTAACATCACTCCTCAACAGTTCTTTGTATCTTTCGATCTAAATCTTAGTATTAGTTTTGAAGGATTGAGCCAGAAAATTTATTTTTGGTAGCAGGTTATGCCTTGCCATTCCCCTCTCTAGGGACGGCTAACTCTGCCTCAACTCATCAAGACTCGTTACTACTGCGTCCGCGTTCTATAAAATCTTCAGGACGGAGATTGGAAACAAAATCGCGGAAGGCTAGTCTTTCTTCTTCATCTGCATCGCGATCGACGGGAATAGACGCATCAGCAACTACTTCTTCCATCACCCAAATTGGGCTATTCGCACGCAAAGCGATCGCGATCGCGTCACTAGGACGACAATCAAGTTCTTTTTTGACTTCTCCTTGATGCAAGCAGAGAACGGCATAGAACGTATTGTCTTGGAGAGAATGAATAATAATGCGCTCTAGCTTCATTTGCCAGGTTTCGAGCAAACTGTAAATCAAATCGTGGGTCAAAGGACGAGGCGGTTTTTGTTTTTCCAACGCACCAATAATTGCTTTTGCCTGATCCTGACCAATATAAATCGGTAAAGCGCGGCGATCGGAATGATCTTTTAATAACACAATCGGACTGCGGGTTACAGCATCTAAGGCAATTCCGGCAACTCTCATTTCAATCATCGGCTTAATCTCTAGAACACTCAAGGGTATTATCGAAGATCGAGTAAGGACGGCGTGGGTAGCAAAACGACAGGAACAGTCTTTTCCCAGTATGCCTTAGTATGGGGCGATCGCGACGATAAGTTTAGGAAAAAAACAGATCGCATATTACTGTTAAAGATAGAATCCTCCTTTCGTTAGGGCGATCGCCACCACGAGTCTTGCTTCATCCATTCTGTCCACAAAACCGCCAATTTGACATCTTTTGGATCGTCTTGCCGTCCATCAATCTTATTCTTTTCCTACGCTCTTTACCTCTATGTTTACCGGACTAATTCAAGCTTTAGGGAGTATCCAGCCCCTAGAAGGCGATCGCTTTGCCATTACTGTGTCTCAATCCCCGACTTTTGCGGCTACCCTCGAAATTGGCGAAAGTGTCGCAGTGGATGGAGTCTGTCTCACCGTCGAAAAAATTTTAAGTCAAGGCTTTATTGCCACCGCTTCCCCGGAAACTTTGCAACGCACTCGTTTGGGTCAACTGATTCCCGGACGCGATTCTGTTAACCTCGAAACTGCCTTGCGCGTCGGTAGCAAACTCGGCGGCCATTTCGTTTCCGGTCATGTAGACGGCGTGGGTCAACTCCTCGAATCCCGCCCCAGCCAGAAAGCCTGGGAAATGACCTTTACTGCCGTTCCTAGCCTGGTCGAACAGTGGGATCGACAAATAGCTCGTTACTTGGTTTCCAAGGGTAGTATCGCCGTCAATGGGGTGAGTTTAACCGTGGTAGATTATACCGCCGACAGTCGCACTTTCTCCGTCGCGGTCATCCCCCACACCTACGCCGAAACCAACCTCTGCGACCTCACTCCCGGCAGTTGGGTGAACCTCGAAAGCGATATCCTAGGCAAATATGTCGATCGCTTATTGCATTTCCACTCCCCCCAAGCCCCAAGGGAGGATTTGAGTTTGGCTTTTCTGGCCGAAAATGGCTATTTGTAATGCGCGATCGCCTCACTGACCCTTGTTACAGTCGTAGTACATCTTGAGTTTTGGTATTACTACAACAGAAAAATATGCTGCAAACCCCCTCAAAAACAATAACACTAACAGAATTTTTACAATATCCTGAAACAAAACCAGCCAGGGAATATATTGACGGAAAAATTATTCAAAAACCCATGCCTCAAGGAAAGCACAGTGCAATTCAGGGCGAATTTGTCTCGGCAGTCAATCAAATATTGAAACCTCAAAAAATTGCTCGTGCTTTTCCTGAATTACGATGTACTTTTGGGGGGCGTTCCCTTGTTCCCGATGTTGTGGTATTAACTTGGTCGCAGATTCCTCGCGATGATAATGGTGAAGTTGCCAATACTGTGGCGATCGCACCCGCTTGGACAATAGAAATTTTGTCTCCCGACCAAAGTCAGACAAAAGTAATTAAAAATATTCTGCATTGTTTGCAACATGAAACGCAAATGGGTTGGCTAATTGACCCAGCCGAACAAACTATTTTTGTCTATCAATCTAAGCAAGAAACAGCCGTTTTTGAACAGTCGGATAGGGTGTTACCCACACCAGATTTTGCCAGCGAGATAAACCTAACACCCCAAGCTGTTTTCGGCTGGTTGTTGGATTAAAACTTAAACTCAGGCACAAAAGCTGCATTTTCAAAGAACTATCCTTTGAAGTTTAAAGTTTGTCACAATACTACACTGCTAATGCTTCAAATGCCATCCTTACCCGTTCAATCTAGTCGTGCGATCGCGCTGCCTTTTCACTCTCCCCCAAATTCTTTTATCTCACACTGATACGATAAACTTTGGGGGTCATTCCGGTTAATTGTCGAAAGCGTTTGCTGAGGTGACTGTGACTATTAAAGCCGCATTCTAAAGCAATATCAATAATAGATTGGTCTGTTTGTTTTAATAACTGTTTAGCTCGTTCTACTCGTTGCTGAGTCAGGTATTGATAAGGCGCTAATCCTACCGATTGTTTGAATAAGCGACTGAAATGAAACTGGCTCATATCGAGCAATTGCGCTAAGGTTTCTAGCTTGAGATTTTGCTCTAAATGGGCTTCAATATAATCGAAAACTGTTTGTAGTTGATAAGTGGGTAATCCGCCTTCGTAAAGCGTTAAACTCGGTTTTGTGGTGCTATGATGCCGCAATAAATTGAGGGCTAAAAGATTCGCCAGGGAGTCGAGATAAAGTTGACTGCCGCCAGCGTTGTGAGAGGATTCAGTTAACAGTAAAGTAGCGAGATTATTAATTTCAGGATCGCGCACTTGAAATTGTGGCAAAATGAGAAGGCGATCGCTATCTCGATTCAGAGTTTCTTGGGCAATCTGGCACAGAAAAGCCTCAGTGAGTTGAATCTGCAAGCAATCTTCTTCATCTTGCCAACCCACCGACAAAGGCACATTCGCGGGAGTGATTAACATATCCCCAGAACGACACAGCCCCTTGTACGTTTTGCCATCCTGGGATTGCCGATAACGAACCGGACGCGGTGCTAGGGAGATAAACAAAGTATGACAATCGGTTGCGTGATAATGCCCTTCTCCGGGGGGATTTTGCAGTGGGGTGACACGCATTTTCTCTGGTGGTGTTGTCTGAACGGAAGGAAAAGCGCGATCGCGTTGGCTTGGTGAAATATCGGGGTTTTGCACGATTTGAACCCAAAATAATCCTGCTGTTGCCATTATAGGTCTAACAATTCCCCGCAAGATCGTACAAGGAAAGCAAGAACCAGATAGTTGAGAATCTTTGAACTTCCTAAGCTAAAAGTGTTGTTGCTTCAGGCTTTAAATTCAATGAAAATCATCATTTTTGGTTCTACAGGTACGGTAGGTTGTCAAGTCGTAAAACAAGCCCTAGCCCAAGGTCATACGGTGACTGCTTTTACTCGTCATCCGGGCAAACTTCAGCTTCAGCATCCCCATCTCCGGGTTTTTCAGGGAGATGTCCTCGAGCGCGCAGCAGTAGAACAAGCCATCCAAAATCAAGATGCAGTGGTTTGTACCCTCGGTTCTGGGCAAAAGCTGACGGGAACAGTCCGTTCTGAAGGCACTCGGCAGATTATTGAGGCAATGAAACGGGTGGGGATTCGCCGCTTAATCTGTCAAACCACCCTAGGGGTAGGAGATAGCTGGGGTAGTCTGAATTTCTACTGGAAATATATCATGTTCGGGCTAATTTTGCGGAATGTTTTTGCCGACCACGAACGCCAAGAACAAGATGTCCAAAATAGTAATCTCGATTGGACAATTGTACGTCCTGGGGCGTTTATTGAGGGCGATCGCACGGGTGAATATCGTCACGGTTTCCCCGGTACAGACAAAACCTCAAAATTGAAAATTTCGCGAGCAGATGTGGCTGATTTTATCCTCAAACAATTGACGGATAAATCCTATTTGTATAAGACTCCCAGTTTGTCTTATTAGAGATTTGAGAATCCCTGATTTGGGGAGTTCCAATACTAATTAAATTGGGTTAGCAAACTGTCAAGCTGCTAACCCTTTTTCTCCATATCTTTAAGACAATCTTCTGTAACCCAACGTAATGTCTTTTTACCAATCATCGCTTGTTGGGGGTGTTCAAGAAGTCCAGTATCCAGTAAAATTACGCCAAAGAAAACTGCCCATCCTTATTTCTGCTAACATAAAAGAATATCTTGTAGCCAAAGCTCAATGATTATGAAGTCTATTTTTTGGACAGTAGAAGAAGTCGCCCACAGAGCCAAACAAATTTATGAAAATGATATTCGCGAAGAAGTAGAAAAAAGTGAAAACATCGGAAAAATGATTGTAATTGATGCAGAAACTGGTGAATGTGGTATTGATGCTACTGGGGTAGAAAGTGCCTTATACCTCAAGCAAAAAAATCCCAAAGCTCGATTATTTACAATACGGATTGGTTATGATGTTGCTGTCAGCTTTGGTGGTGCAAGCGAGCAAATTTGGGAATGATTTACGGAAAATTTGTCGAGGAAAAAGCGCTTTTTCCTGTAGTATTTCGTTTACCTGGACAACCTGATTTTACAATCGCCCTAACCAATCGTCTGTAACAAAGCCTCACCCATACCTTGACAACCCACCGCTTTCATGCCTGGAGACATAATATCCCCGGTACGATAACCTTGGTCAAGGACTTGCATCACGGCGTTTTCCAGGGTGGTTGCGGCTTGGGGTTCATCTAAACCGTAGCGTAGCATCATCGCGGCGCTGAGGACTTGGGCGAGGGGGTTGGCTTTGTCTTGTCCGGCAATATCGGGGGCAGAACCGTGGACGGGTTCAAATACGCCGGGTTTACCCGATCCTAAGCTGGCTGAGGGCAGCATTCCGATACTTCCTGTGAGCATAGCGGCAGCATCGGAGAGAATATCGCCAAAGAGGTTGCCTGTAAGGATAGTATCAAATTGTTTGGGGGCGCGGACGAGTTGCATGGCGGCATTGTCTACATAGAGGTGAGACAGTTCCACATCGCTGTATTGGTGGCTGATTTGGGTAACGCGATCGCGCCATAGTTGCGAAACATCCAAAACATTAGCCTTATCCACCGAACAGAGCTTTTTACCCCGTTTCTGGGCAATCTCGAAGCCTACCTTAGCAATGCGGTCGATTTCGCTATCCTGGTACGCCATCGTATTCACGCCGCGTTTTTCCCCGGTTTCCGTCTCGAAAATCCCCTTGGGTTGACCAAAATATACGCCCCCGGTGAGTTCGCGCACTACCATAATATCGACTCCCTCGACGACTTCCCGCTTGAGGCTCGATGCGTCAATCAGTTGGGGTAGAATGGTCGCCGGACGCAGATTGGCAAACAGTTCTAAACCCGATCGCAATCCCAATAAGCCGGTTTCCGGGCGTTGCGATCGCGGTAGGTTATCCCATTTATACCCCCCAATAGCTGCGAGGAGTACGGCATCGCTTTGACGGCAATCGTCCAGGGTTTCCGGGGGAAGGGGGTTTCCCGTCGCATCAATCGCCGAACCGCCAATCGGGGCTTCGCTAAAGTGAAATTGTAGCTCGTGAGTCGGCGCGATCGCCTTCAGGATTTCCACCGTCACCGCCATAATTTCGGGACCGATGCCATCTCCTGGCAGTAATGTAATACGATACTCACGAACCATAACAGCAGCTAACTCCTACTCAAAACATTGCTGGACTTCGACCCTTTATAATAGCGGACAATGGTCTCGACCGGACGCGATCGCACTGAGTAGTCTGCCGTTAAAATCTCTGGCATAATTTCTATTGGTGGCTTCCACCTAAAATATAAATCAGAACTTAATGGTGGTATTTTTATGGCAGAAGCTCAACCCCCAACTGCAATCCCTTCTTCTAGACTCTATGAAACCGACTTTCAGGCTTGGATACAAAAGCAAGCATTACTCCTCCAGCAACGCCAATGGCATCAACTTGATGTACCCCATCTGATTGAGGAAATAGAATCATTGGGGAAGCAGCAACGTCAAGAATTACGCAATCGGTTGGCAATCCTCCTGGGTCATTTACTAAAGTGGGAATACCAACCCCAAAATCGCAGTCGCAGTTGGTTAGCAACAATTCGTATCCAGCGTTTGGATATTGCTGAATTGTTAACAGAGAGTCCGAGTCTGCAATCTTATCAAGCCGAAGCATTACGAAAAGGCTATACCAAAGGGGTTCTTTTGGCAGTTTCAGAAACGCAACTTCCCCTTCGTACTTTTCCCGCAGAATGTCCTTACAGTTGGTCGGAGATTTTGGCGGATTATTTTTATCCGGGGGAGTTGAGTGATTTGTTAATAGAATGGGAGTAGATTTCTGAGGTTTTAATAAAGGCTTTTTTCTTCTTAACTCGCAAGAAAAGCCATACACGGTTTTTCTAATTCCTGAGTGGTACAATTCTCTAGTATTGGTTTAATGCGTTACGGCGGATTGCAATTTGTCCTATTTATTTTTGAATTGTAGCTGCCTGACGCACCCTACAAGAGCCGCGACGCGATCGCACTCTACATGACCAGTGCCAGCGACACGACTTGGAAGGTCATAATTGTCCTTTTACTCCTCATCTCGTTGCGTTTCTTCAAATCGTAAGATGTTGAATTGATATTGTACTGAGTAGTTTCCTCCTCCCGAGCTGGACGATCCGCTGCCCGAATTCTGTAGAATGCAGGTCTCGCAGCCACTGAGATCGAGCTTCTGCCGAGCACTTCGCCATGCGTTCAATAGGGCTTCATCCTCGGTGCTACCAGCACCTATGCCCAGCACCGTGCCGATCCGTTGCGGGGTGGGTTGAACTTGAACGGGTTCGGGTCTCTGTAAAGCGAAGTGCAAAAGTATGATGCAGAGGACGCTCAGAGCAAGGATGATGATGTTTTTGATGTTTTTGATGTTCAAAATCGTCGTGCTTGTGCTGAATTCTAAGAGTAAGGTAGCGAAAAGGGGAAAAGTTTCTGTTGATTCCACTTCGTAGAGAGGAAGCGACCCTACCCTATTAAAACCCAATCCTAGAGCTATGTCCAGAAGGGTTTTTCCATTTTAAGATAGTCATAGATAAGAACATCTAATCATTGAAGTTACCCTTTTACGCCACTTCCCGCTTCTGAAGGAATAATATAACGCTGGACAAAAAGGAATAAAATTAAAACGGGGGCAATGGAAATAATTGAACCTGCGGCAATCAAACGCCAATCAAGAGAGAAAGTCCCTGCTAACTTTGCTACACCCAAAGGTAGAGTATAGTAATCGGGATTATCTAGCACAATCAACGGCCACAAAAAGTCACTCCACGAACCAATAAAGGTAAAAATTGCTAAGGTAATTAACGCCGGACGAACCGCCGGAAGCATCACATTCCACCAAATTCCTAGTTCCGTACAACCGTCTATCCTCGCGGCTTCTTCGAGTTCTTTAGGGACTCCGAGGAAAGCTTGACGCAAGAGAAATATACCGAAAGCGGTGGCGAGACTGGGGAAAATTAGACCTAAATAAGTGTTTCTTAAACCGAGTTCTACCGTAAGGACATAAAGAGGAATCATGACGATTTGAAAAGGAATCATGATTGTGGAAATAATTGTGGCGAAAATTAAATCCTTGCCGAAAAAATTGAGCCGCGCAAGGGGATAAGCCGCCAAAGAACAGAAAATCAAATTTAAAACTACTGTCAGAACTGCAACCAGTAAACTGTTGAATAAATAACGTCCGAAAGGGGCAGTTTGCCAGGCAATAACAAAGTTCCCTAATGTGGGGGATTGGGGAATAATGCGGGGAGGAAAGCCAAAAATATCTTCTGTGGGAGACTTGAGAGATGTTCCCAATAACCACAGTAACGGAAAAAGCATTAATAACGCGATCGCGCTTAATACCAAATAAATAATAACCGTTTTGAATTGCGGCTGTTTCGCGATCGCCCGTAATTTTTCCATAACTTTATCAATTAATCAATTGCCAACCCATTTCCGTACAAACTCCCCCCAACGGACAATCCCAACTATCCACGGGAAGCCGGGGGACAAAAGCAAACTCAAACACAATCCCAATTGTAGGAATATTCGACCATTCCGGGTTACTGAGTAAACGGTCATAAAATCCGCCTCCATACCCTAAACGATACCCAGCGCGATCGCAAGCTACGGCTGGCACTAAAATCAAATCCACATCCTGGGGCTGCAAGCGCTCGGAATGCGGTGATGGGGCAAAAATGCCATATTTCCCTTTTTTCAGGGCTTCTGAGGGCTGCCAGCGATGCCAGAGTAAAGATTTAGCCTCACAACGCGGTAAGCCCCACTTTTTCTGGGAGGTTTCGTACAAGAAACTCAAGTCCGGTTCTTGACGAAAGCTACAGTAGCCTAATACAGTTTTGGCTTGTTGAAATAAGGAAATTGTCGTTAGTTTGTGACACAGTTCTTGACTTTTTTGTTGCCATTCTTCGGGGTTGAGAGCTTGTCTTTTTCGTAGTAATTGTTGTCGGAGTTCGAGTTTTTGATTCACAATAGTCTATCGTAAAAAATAGTTAATTATAAAAAAAACACAGTGATTTTATTTTAGAGATAAACTTATATCGAGGTTTTTCTTTATAAGACTGTTCTAATCAAAGCAGAGCCTTGTTTTTTTTGTTACCAGGTTCAACTTGGCAACGAAGTTAAAAGCAATTAACGATCGAAATTTACCCACCCTATAAGGAATAAATTTTTAACCTCTTTTCGGGGTATAATTCACCCATTAATGCCTACCGCCCACTACCTACTACCCCTTAGACGCTGATGCTTGATGACTACAAAAAACCTGATATTGTTCTGAAGTAATGCGTCCGGCTTCGTATAGTGTTTGGGTAATCTCAGAAATAGATAAAACCGAATAAGCCTGATAGCCATTATCTTTGAGACGCTGTTTGACTCCCCCTTCGTGGTCAAGAAAAACGACAATATCTTCCACAACTAAATCGCAAGATTGTAACTTCGCTGCCCCTTCCATAGCACTACTACCACTAATCAAAATATCGTCCACTACTACCACTTTTTCCCCTGGATTAAAATTCCCTTCAATTAAGCGTCTTGTCCCGTGGGCTTTGACTTCTTTACGAGGAAAAATCATCGGCTGATGTAAGCGTAAAGATAAACCCGTTGCGGTGGGGAGAGAACCATAAGGAATCCCGGCAATACGGTCAAATTCGAGAGTAGTTAGAATCTCCTCATAAGCCGTCAAAACTTTATGAAAAACTTGAGGCTTCGAGATAATTTTGCGGAGGTCAATATAATAAGAAAAAGTTGCCCCCGACGCTTGGACATAATCCCCAAAAAGAATGCAGCCAATGTCATATAATTGCAGAATTAAATCTTGGTGGGGATTGGCATTCAACAGACAAACATTAGGCATCCAAACATCGCAAGAATCGGTTTGTCTGGTTTGACGTTGTAACTTATTAATCGTTTGGTTGAGAGATGCGATCGCGTCTCCGGGATTGGATTGACTTAAAATATCCTGGGGGACAGGCAGTAATAATCCTTGTCCAGAAGCATCTAAACCCGCCTGTAACAAAGCTGGCAAGTCTACATCTTCTTTCCAAATACTGCGGGCTAAAATCAAGCGTTCTGGGGCGGTTGCGCGGATATTTTGTAGCACTTCTGGTTGGGTTGTGCCTACTTCTAAGAAAACCTGTTCGGGCGTTCCCCAAGTTTGTACTTCTCGCACTAAATGATTGTAATAAGGCGAGTTTCCCACCGTCACTGCTTGTAGATTAACTGCTGCCGGATTGGAGGTACAACAATTAATAAAAACTGCCGCATCGGGATTCACTAAAAATGGAGCAACTAAATCCTGTCCTGGGAAAGGATTGAGAGTAATAGCATCAACTTGCCATACTTGAAAAGCCAGATGAGCGATCGCGCTACTGGTGTTCAGATCGCTATGTTTGGCATCAAGAATAATGGGGATATTTTCGGGAATAGCCCCCAGGACTTTTTCAAGGAGAATTATACCCTCTGTTCCCAAAGCCTGATAAAACCCCAAAGTTGGCTTGTAAGCACAAACGCGATCGCGAGTTTGCTCAATTATATTCAATAACCAAGCCTCTAAATTATCTAGTAAAGGGCGATCTAATCGCGCATTTGGCATCATTTCCGGATTAGGATCGAGACCGACTACTAATAGGCTTTGATTCTGCGCGATCGCCTGGTCAAATTTTGTCATTTGTTATTAGTTATTGGTTGTTGGTTGTTGGTTGTTTGTCACAATTCCAATTTCTTCCCACTCCTCCCCCTCTCCCGATTGCCGACTGCCCAAAATCCTCCCCCTCCAAAACTGATGACTGATTACTGTTGACTGATTACTGAAGAAGCTGCCCCTTAGTCGCTGATAACTGTAAAAAATTATCCTAATTGATCGGGGGGTAAAACTGGTGGTGGCTGTTTAAAATTGTGATTTTTCTCGCTTTTTCGCATCGCTTGACCGACAATCGCATTCAATTGTGCGCCGAGTAGCATAATCAAAGAACTCAAATACAACCACAACATCAACACAATCATCGCCCCCACCGTGCCATAAACCTTATTATATTGACCGAAATTCGCCACATAGATGCGAAATAAACTCGAAATACCCGCCCAAGACAAAGCCGCCAAAGTTGCCCCTGGTAAAATAGGAGTCCCCGCATCCCAACGACTCGGCCCGAAACGGTAAACAAAAGCAAAAGCAGTGATTACAATACAAAGTGCCACGGGCCAGCTTAACAATTGCCAGAGATCGAGGAGATAACGGGCTTGATTTGCCCAATTTTCCGCTTCTTCGACCGAAAGCGATCGCATTCCCGGCCAGCGCTCAACTAAACTGGGTATTTCGACAATTGCATCTACAGAAAAATTCACCAAAAGATCGCCAATTAACACCAAAAAAGAGGCGATCGCGAGTAAAGCAATACTCCCCAAAGTTAGTAAAATTGAAATAATCTTAGCTTGCCAAAACGGACGACGAAAACGCCTCGGTACGCGATCGATTTGGTCTAACGCATTCATCGCTGCCCCTACAGCCGCCGAAGAAATCCAAATTGCTGCCACAAAGCTAATAGAAAATAAACCGCGATTTTTGACTTGAGAAACTTGGTTTACGAAATTACTCAACAACTCCCAAGCCATATCTGGGGCGATGATTTCCAGTTGAATCGCAATATTCCGCAAGGTTGTTTGCAGAGATTCCCCTTCCAACGGGCCAAATAAACCTGCCATATTGTACAACCACGCCGCGATCGCCTCCTCAAACAAACTCAGCGCCGTCACCAAAGCAATAATCGCCGGAAATAATGCCAACATGGAATTATAAGCCATTTCCGCCGACAACCCCGATAAACGACTTTGCATGGCATAGCGTACCGTTTGCTTGACGGTGTACCAATTGAGATAGTAGAAAAAGCGTAGAGAACGAGGAAGTCGCATAGAGGACAAACGGAACATTATTTTTTTACGTTATCGCGATCGCGCCTTTTCCCGAAAAACCCTCAATTGAAGTCGCCCTCGTTCCTCGATACTGAGTCAAAATGATTAAGATAAGGGTTAAATCCAGCGACGGGAACAAGACCATGAGTGAAGATGTAGTGCAATGGTTAGCGGAAATTCGGGCGCTCAAACAAGAGTTAGCTCAGTGTCGCAGCGAACTGGATTTAGCGTACCAAAGTGCCAATCATTGGCGAGAACTTTATTCAACAGAAGCTAAACAGCGCCGCATCGAAGCGCGTTTGTCTCAAGAAACCATTGCCGAGTTGCAAGGAGAACTCCATCAACTCAAAAGCCACGCTCGCGCTCGCACTCGCCTCGATCGTACCCCCAACGCCGCCCTCGAACAAGAGTTAGCCGGGGTCAAAACTAGCTCTCAACTGCGCCGCAAACTCCTCGAAGTCTTACAAGAACGCGATCGCGCCCAAGCTGCCCTTCAAGAAGAACAAGAAAACCACGCCCGTACCCGCGATAACTTAACTGTAGCGGTGGGAGATGCCATTGAGCAAGTCATGAGTTTGCGATCGCAGCAGGAAGCATCTCAAAGCAGTGAGCTTTCTTAGCTGGGAGGCATTGGGGACAGAATTAAAACTCACACACCAAACCATCGTGACGTTTTTGGTAATAAGTATTGTAGTGCAGATAATCAGCCAACCACTCACAACCCAAAGTATTGAGCGATCGCAAATCAAAGTTAGAAACAATCGCAGTTTGGTCGTGACTCGCAGTTGCTAAAGCCGTACCATCGCGATTCCAGATGGCGCTGACAATGCGTTGACTGTGGGGTGAAAGATTATGCAATAAGGTGTCATCGAGTCGCCAAAGCCTCACTTGGTCGTCCCAAGCCGTCGTTGCGAGAACTTGACCGCTTGGATGCAAACTGAGGCGAGAAATACTATCAGTGGGGCTGTTGAGAGAATGCAAAACTTGGCCATTGCGATTCCAGAACTTGATACTGTTGTCGTATCCTGCCGAAACCAAAAAAGGAGCTTTCGGGCGATTAGATTGCGGTAAAAAAGCTAGGTCAGTTACCCAGTTTTCGTGACCGGAAAAAGTCCGGGCGAGTTTGAGACCTTGTTGGGGACGAAAATACCACAATTCGATGGAGCGATCGCGTCCCACTCCCTCAGCCGCAGCCCCATTCGCTACCACCAGAAAGCGACTATCTTCACTAAACGCCACCACACTCGCGGGTTGGTGGCGCTTATCGAGGGTTTGGAGCAGTTGACCTTGGCGCGTCCAAATTTTAATCGTGTTATCCTCGCTACTGGTCGCTAAATAGCGATCGCCCTGACTCCAAGCCACACTCAGAACCGGGGCAGTATGACCGTGCAGGGTTTTGACCAAAGTACCGCGATCGCGCCATAACTTCACCGTACCATCATCGCTGGCACTGGCCCACAATTGACCATCGTGAGCTTGACGAACGCGATTAACCGCACCCCCATGACCTTTCAGGGTAGCAATAAGCTGACCTTGGCGATGCCAAAGTTTAACTGTGCGATCGCGCGAAGCCGTAGCCAGGGTACGCTCATCTTGGCTAAAAGCCACATCCAGCACAAAATCTTCGTGACCTTGCAAAACCACTCGTGGAAGAGACTGAGTTGCCCACAGTTTCACAGTTTTATCCTGACTCGACGAAGCCAAGGTTTTCCCATCGGGGCTAAAACTCGCTGTCGTCACCCCATCGCTATGGTTGCGTAAAGTTTTGAGCAGTTGACCTTGGAGATTCCACAAGCGAATCGTGCGATCCTCGCTGGCTGTGGCTAGGGTTTGACCATCGGGGCTAAATTCCACCGAGTAGACAAAAGACGTATGGCCTTGGAACTCTTGGAGCAAATCTCCCGAAAGCGTCCACAGTTTCGCCGTGGTGTCGTGACTGGCAGATGCGAGGGTGCGGTTGTCGGGGCTAAAGCTGACATAATTCACGGCATTGCGGTGGGCATTAATGCGGCGTAACAATTCCCCTTGGGCTGTCCAGAGGGCAATCGTGCCATCCTCCCCAGCCGTGGCAATAAAGCGATTATCGGGGCTGTAGCTTGCCCAGTAAACCCGTCCTTGATTCGCGTTTAGGGTTTGCACCGCTTGACCGGAAACTGTCCAAATGCGAGCGGTATTATCGGCGCTGGTGGTGAGGAAATATTGCCCATCGGGACTGAAGCGGACGCTGTAAACGGGTTCTTTGTGGACGGGAATTTTGCGGAGTAGAACGCCCTGGGGTTGCCATAAGTAGATTGCTCCGTCCCAACCACTCGACGCAATCAAGCCATCCTGGTTAATATCCACGCTGGTAACGCTCCCCAGATGACCCTGTAAGGTGGCTATAAGTTTGCCGTTGGGTTGCCAGAGCTTGACGGTGCGATCGCGAGCCGCAGAAGCCAAAAAGTGATGCTGTGGCGCGAAACGAACGTGCCATACCACATCGCTGTGTCCTTGGAGTTGATTGTATTCCAGAATGTTGTGTAGGGCTTGTTCGAGAACGGTAGCGATTTTGAGTTGAACGCTGGCTTCGATAATACAATGGACTTCTAGGGGCGATTGCCCTTGCCAAATTTGCGGACAATGGCGCTTGACTTGCCCAACAGCTTGCAAACTCTCCAACAAGGATTCAAAGGGCTTGTGGGAGGCGAGGAGGGCTTCAGCCGAAGAACTCAAGGCCAGCAGTTCGGCGTTTTGGGACGCTTTAAACGCGAGATGGCGTTGTACCTGAGCCAGCCAGCCCAATCCCAATGCCGCGATCGCGAGGAGAAAGACAACTGCGGCCAAGGCTAAGGCTTGCCAGCGCTGGCGTTGCGCGCGATTGACTTGTATCTGACTTTGGCGCAGGGAGGTCAAAATCTCTTGTTGACGGCGGCTTTCGTATTCTACGCGAATGGGGGCAACGAGGTAATCGTGAACCAGTTGAAAGCGGTCTTCGGAGTCGTCCAAAACGCGATACACTAAGCCCGACCCGATTAAAATTTTCAGAATCAAATCCGTCGTTTGGCGATCGCGATTGTCTCCCTGAAGTTCGGCTAAGGTACGGATAGGCCGCATTCCCTGATTGTTGGTCAGGGTATAGAGGATTTGCCAGACAAGGGCTGCGTTTTCTACGCCGCAATCGGCAACCCAAGCCAGAAGAGAACGCTTGACTAAAACGGCTTTGGGGTTAGGCCCGAGTTGTTTGTAGGTGGTGAGGTTGGTAATTTTTTCGGCTTGCAAAGCAGCCCCAATAACTTGCAATTCCACCGGACGCACGAAACCTTGTTTATTGCTTAAATCTTGGACAATCCGGCGAATTAAGGCGGGTTCGAGGTGAAATTGCGATCGCGCTGCTAGGAGTTCGATGGTATTTATGGCGGCTTCGCTTTGTAAATCCGTCAAACGGTAGCGAATACGGCGATCGAGTAAGTTGTTATCAATGCAGTCGAGGTTAATATTTTCTTCAATGGCAAGGAGATAATGTAAGTAATCTTCTCGCAAACAGAGTAGGATTTTGATAAAGGGCAGTTCGAGACAAGAGCGCAGGAATTGATAGAATTTGTGCCGTTTTTGGGGTTGCGGACAAACCCAGAAAAATTCTTCAAATTGATCGAAAATGAGAACAAATAGGCGATCCCCAGCAGCGTGATATTGCAATTGGGCAAAACTGGGGAGATTATCGATTCCTAACGATATACTGGTCTTTTCTGGGGTTAAAAAGGCGATCGCGCCCTGCAAGGCTTTTTGAAACTCGCTTTCCCAATCGTTGTAAGTGTTTTGGATGACGGGGACGACTTCCCGCGCGGCAATAATTTTCCCCCACAACGTCGGGACTAAACCCGCATACAATAAGCTACTTTTGCCCGTTCCCGATGCTCCGTGAACAATGGTAAGTTTGTGTTCGCTGCGAAAAAAGCGCTCGCATAAGGCTTGGATATCGCGATCGCGCCCTGAAGCGGCAATTTCTGGCGGCGGTGTGGTAATATTACCGGAACTTAAGGGATCGGGATAAAAGTCAGGATTGAGTAGAGGTGCAGCCCCCTGAAAAGAGCGCAAGCCTAGGGATTGTTCGAGAGCCAGTTTTTCTTTTTTGATCTCAAAAGCTTGGGCATATTGTTGTTGCTGAAAATATAGCGATCGCAAGGCTTCTAAAATATCGAGATATAACGGTTCGCAGTTTCCCCGTCGATGGCGATAAAGGCTCATTTCCGCCGAGTTTAGCATCCCTGCGGCTTGCCGCATCTGCCGTCGAGCTTGTTCGAGATCGTTAATCGCGAGTTGTCTTTGCTGGCGTTGGGTTTGAATAGCTGAGTGTAAAAATAGATAAAGAGCGCGATCGCACAACCAGCGCCGTTTCCAGTAACTTTCTGCGCCAGGATTGAGGGGACGTTGGGTTTCTAAAGCTCGCATCACCCAAAATTCCGCTTCCCGCTCGTTTCCTTGTCCTAATGCGACCTGGGTCAAAAAGCCGTAAGCCCTGGCTGTATAAGTCGAACTACTCGCTGTTAGGGGCTTTTGTAAGGAGTACAGCGCTAGGGATTCCAATTCGTGCCACTCTTGCAAAATATACAGCACTTCCCCCAGTTGCAGCGTCAATTGCGCCACTAAGTCTTCGTAGTTTTTGACCGCGAAAATTTCCCAACTTGCCCCCAAATAATCTTTCGCTGCTTGCCAATATTGCTGGCTTTGACCAAAGGCGGTACGAGCCTTTTCGCCGTAACACAAAGCAATATGAAACAAAATCAGTGCTTTTTGTTCTAAGAAAGGATTTTTAGTAGCTTTAGCCCAATTTTGACTGCCTACCGCTAAATTTTCCAAGTCAAGCGGCCAAAAGGGCGTTTCGCGTTGCCAAAAGTTGAGACTATTTTGATAATGAGTCAGGGCGCTTTCGAGATCGCCCTCAGCAAAGGCATCGCGACCTAAAATAAACTCCCAAGTGGCACAATTAAAAGGCGTGAGGCTTTCGCGAGATTCATAAATATCAGCGCGGGCATATTCGAGTTCTCGGCGTGTGGGACAGCCCGGAGCAATATCTAAAGTAGCATTGTCAATAAAATGGTTGACTCCCAAGGCTAATAGACGTTTGAAGAGTTCGTCTGTGGTTTGCCACCATAAAGTAATTGCATCTTGACGGGCAATTTCAAATTTAATGGTTGCGGCTGCCCAGCTTTTGAAATCGGGAGCATAACGAATTAATCTGGGTAAAACTCGGTCGTCAATCCAGAGGATAACCGGAAAATGGAAATATTTACGGAATTCTTCGCGAACTTGATTGGTCGCCGCGATCGCGTTATCCAAGTCCCGGACTGCTTCTAAACCCAAAACCATCAAAGCATCAATCCCTCGCGTTTCGGCTTCGATTTCTGCAAGGAGGGGATTAAATAGCGTTGAGGTAGAAGGCGGCAATTCTACAGTTTTTAAATAGACCTCTCGATTGCTCTGGGCTACAATTTGGTTTTGCAGAGTTTGTACCATTTGTTCTCGCAAGGAAATGTAGTTACATCGCACTACAATCAACGAAAATTGTCCTTGAGATAACTTAATGGCTCGGGCAAGACTGATGCAAGCTCGAAGATTCAGCCGGATTGCTTCATCGCTTTCCTTCATAATTCATTCAACAGCAAATACAGGCTACAGCAGTCAAAAAAGCAGGATATTGACCTATCTTGTCCGAATTACCAAGCAAGGAGACAAGTTGGCCATAAACCCCATTTCAACTGAAGCGGCATTAACATGAACTGAATTCAAAATGTTAGTTTGACGATAATTGTTGCAACGTCTCAAAGTGTTCGGTTTCGGCTAATGCGGGATTGATCCCAAACCAACGCCCTTTTTCGTCGCGATACTCAAAGACAAACATACTGCGTAGTAGGGTTTGATATTCTTGTTCCCCTTTGACGGCTTGCTGTTTGACCACTTGCTGAATTAATTGCCATTCGTGGTCTTCGATGGCTAACACAATATCGTCTCGATAAGCTTTGATGGCGTTTTCGACGCACTGACGCGAAAAAGGTGGGTCTTGGTTTTGCAAACAGTTGAACAGCAAACCCAATAAGTTACGAATATGACCGCCGCTAATCTGACACAAACGGTCTAATGTTTCAGGGGAATCGAATAATTGGCCGATGAGGTCAAGACGTTGTGGTGCATCGACCAAGGGGAAAGCGCGAGCTAAAACCAACTGTCGTAATAATGCCATACCGTGGGGGTTTTCGCGACCTTGGCGATCGCGTACCGGAACCATCGGTAGAACTTTTGGGGCTACTCCTCCCCCTAAACGGTTCTTCAGGGCTTGATATTCGTTGGAAAAAATCAAGGCCATGGGGAGAGTGTACACCACATGACAGTTTAATCTTCGCAGTTGCGGGCCTCGGTCTACAAACAAGTATTCAGGAAGCGATCGCGTTTGGGTAATCATTTGGGGCGAAACTCGGTCAAGATTATCCACAATAGCGACAATTCCCCGTTTACCGCGATACTGCAACTCCTGATTCCCTTTTCCTAAGATTTCCTCGTTAATAGCCCTTAAGATGCTTTCGGTTCTCGGTTCGAGAGATTGGCGCAGTTGTTCCCGCAATTTGGGATTATCTTTCGTTCTCGCGGTAATTCGGGCAATTCCTACGGAAAGTTCGGCTTCTGCGTCCAATTCTATCGGTGTTTGCAGAAATTGTTTGACTTCCTCAAATAAATTCGTGAAATACCCGGCTTTGAGACGAATCCCCTCAGCTTCGAGACTAATACTCACCGAGCGCGCGATCGCCAGTAAAATATCGCTAATGCTCACATCTGCCATATCGAGATCGCGACTCGACTCAAAATAAATCACATGAAAATTTTGCTGTTCGAGGGCAGCTTTGAGACGCAATAACTCTGTAGATTTACCACAACCAATGTGTCCGGTGAATAACTGACAAGTCGGTTCATCAGGAGATAACCAGGCAATGGTACGCTCTAAAGCTTCAACAATTTTACCCCCCCGTACCGCCGCAAAATCGATATAGTAAGGACGTTCTTCGGGATTGGATAAGTCGATGGTTCGGCTTGGGTTACAAGCCTTGAAAAAATTAAGTAGATGCAGTTTCATAGAACTCCACTAAAAAACCCTGAATGCTGTGTCGGTAACACAGACAGTAGATCGCAATTGGTTTATTTTCCTACGCTGTTTGTTTCCTGACGTTGATCTTTATCACATTTTGTGACCCAGGAGGAAATCGGTCAATTCTAGATTCCGACCTCAGTGTGGCATTAAACAGAGCTACATTCTTTACTTAAGTACCCCGTATTTTTAACGATATTTAAATAACGTTGTCTAAAAAGTTGAGTCGGGGGGTTGACAGGATTGGGTTTAATTTTGCTATACTCATCAATGCTGACACGATGGGGTGTAGCCAAGCGGTAAGGCAGCGGGTTTTGGTCCCGCCATCCCCAGGTTCGAATCCTGGCACCCCAGTTTAAATTCCGCCAAAATGCAGTTAGCCTTTACTCTGAGGTTAGCTGTATTTTGAATTTGGACATTGTTGCATGAGTGCTGTTTCCCCGGATATCCTGGCTTTAGATTTTGATGGCGTACTGTGTAACGGCCTCAAAGAGTACGCACAATCGGCTTGGCGAGCCTATCGGCAAGTTTGGCCGACTGATAAGCTAGAGTTGGATAGGGTGCTACGCGATCGCTTTTATCCCCTGCGTCCGGTGATCGAAACGGGTTGGGAAATGCCTGTATTATTACGGGCTTTAATTCTCGGTAAAACTGACGCAGAAGTTCTCAAAAATTGGTCGCAAATTTCTCAAACCCTCGTCACTACCGACAACCTCGATCCCAAAAATCTAGCCCACACCCTCGACACAGTACGCGATGAGTGGATTCAAACCGATTTGGATGGCTGGTTAGGACTGCACGAATTCTATCCCGGTGTCCTTCCAAAGCTGCACCAAGCCCTAGAAAACCCCAATTTGGAAGTTTATATCATTACGACTAAAGAAGGGCGCTTTGTACAGCAATTATTGCAGCAAGAGAATGTTAAAATCGAGCGCGATCGTATTTTCGGCAAAGAAGTCAAACGTCCCAAAACTGCCACCCTACAACAACTCCTGACTCAGCATCCCCAAGCCGAGATTTGGTTCGTTGAAGATATGCTGAAAACCCTCTACAAAGTCCGTAAGCAGCCTGATTTAGCCTCGGTTCGCTTATTTTTAGCAAATTGGGGTTACAACACCGAATCTGCCCGTCAAACGGCATTAGAAGATGATACCATTCAGTTAATTACCCTCGAAAAGTTTGCCGGAGAATTTTGCGATTGGCTATCCTGAAAACTCGATTTTTGTTCGTAGTAAGACCTTCAGGGCTTAAACTCGTTTCTTGGTAGAACACAAACACGAGACTCTGCCTCTTTGCCTTAACCCATCATTCTACTGGCGCGACACAGCTAAAACGAGGCTATAAGTAGGGTGTCGTTAGCGCAGC
>JAWQFT010000053.1:0-32816 GCA_035968055.1 Jaaginema sp. PMC 1080.18
GATAAGGGTTATAGCTGATGGTTGCACCGGGTGACACGAACCTTCGATCTACGCCGTGTCGCTGTTAGAAGGACGAGTGCCAATTTTAGGATTGAGTTGAAAACTTCCGGGGATGGGTTTTGAGGAAATAATGGCTTCTGGGGTGTCTTGATTGCCTAGATGTTGAGTGACTGAGGCGATTTCAATGTGTTGAAATATGTCAAAGAGAACTTCGCTGATAATCCCGCGCATGACGGCTAAAATGGCTTCGGTTGAGGTGACTTTGCGCTGGGTCAGGATGGTTAAGATATGGTAGTCCCAACATTCAAAACGGTCGGAGTCGCGGGGGGAGATGGTTTTTAAGCTGACTTGGGGCATTTGCCGACTGAGTTGACGACGCAGACGACGAGTGGGGTGTACGCTTCCAGTGGCCCAAACTAAATGCCCAAAACTCAAGTATAAGCTCCATTGCTGACCTGTCGCGATCGCCACATCAACGCAACCTGTAAACTGTTGCTGCTGAAATAGTTGCAAATTAGTGCAAAATGCTTGATGGGCTTTAGGAAATCTGGTCATCATAGACTTTTTTCTATAAATTTTATAGATAATGAACGGCAGTTTAATGTTTATTAAGAATTGCAGTCAATTCGACAGCCATTTTGCTAATCTGCTGCGACTTGACCCAATTCACAAGCTAAATATAACGTTAGAATAGTTTATTGTTTGTAACATTTGTTCAGCTTTATTCACTTGCTTTTGCTTATTTTATCGCACAGCTATAAAAAAAGATTTCATTGTTCTACATTTCATCAAAAAAATAATCTTGATTAACTCAAAGTTTATTATTTAAGTACAAATAACCTAATATCGCGGGTTTGCGAACGATCGGTCATTATTTGTGTTTGTGTGATGATAGGAATCGATCCAGATAAAACTGCCGCTTAATTTTCGACTTTTGCTTCTTCTTTCGTTATACAGATATGGGTTTCTAAAGTCATGTTAACGGCGGTCGAAATAGCATGATTTGTAGTAGTAAAATGGCCACTGACAGGAGCAGTTTGGCGAGGAAAAGCGCTGGTGACAACGGCAATATGGCGATCGCTCACCGCTAATCCTTGAGTGGGGTCAAAACCCCGCCACCCCGCACCGGGTAAGTAAACTTCTACCCAAGCGTGTAACTCCCGTTGTGCTTGATTGCTGTCCCCTTCTTCGTAACCACTGACAAATCGCGTCCCCAAACCCACACTCCGGCAAGTTTCCATGAACAATACGGCAAAATCGCGGCAAGACCCTTGTTTCTGGTTTAAAGTTACGCCTCCCGGCCAAGGATCGCCGGTTTCCCGGATACAATATTCGTAATTTTTGTAGATATATTGATTCAACGCCATTAAGAAAGCCACGACATTCCCTTTGGTGTCATAGGATAAATTGCGCCCTAATTGGCGGATTTCGGGGTCAAATCTATCAAAATAGGGTTGCAAGTAAGGCTGAAGTTGTAAAAAAATAGAGTGAGGATAGTCTAAAGGAAAGGTAACTGCCCAAGGTTCTAGCAAGAAATTAAAAGGATTTGTTGGTTGGGTTTCGATACAGCTACGGGTTGTAATTTGTAGTTGATGAGTGGGTTGTTCAAAAGTTAGTTTCCCTAGGCTATTACCGTCGAAATCAGTGAAATTACATAATTGCGATGTAGGAGGGAAAATTTCCAGAGAAAAATGTTTTAACTTTTGTTGATGATCGCAGCGCGGCTGCAAGCGCAAAATATGGGGATGTAAGAAGACCGCTTGGCTATAGGAATAAATTGTCTGGTGGGTAATGTGGTAACGCACCCCTAACTCCTTAATTAAAACAACGCCTGAAAACTTAACTTAAAATAGTATGACTTAAAATACAAAAAGACAGTATCCGCAAGTTAGGACAGAGTTTACGAGTAAAGTTATTTTCCTCGTGGTTAATCATCACTCAAATTTCTACTTGGATGAGTTTTTAAACGACAAACGCTTTGAGTAGTTAGTGCAATTTATACTTAATAAACAGAGATAACAGGTTATATGCCCTTTCCCGAACATGAAAGTTGGTTTCATCAAATTGTGACGCGGATTCGCTGTTCATTAGATTTGACCGCAATTTTAGAGGCCGCAGTAGAGGAAGTTCGTTCATTTCTCGATCTCGATCGCGTCAAAATTTACCACTTTGATACGGATTGGCACGGGGAAGTGATTGCGGAATCGCGATCGCAGCCGAAATCGCCTTTGCCTTCTTTGTTAGGATTGCATTTTCCCAGTAGGGATATTCCGCTTCAAGACCGCGATCGCTTTATTAAATCCAGACAGCGAGTGGTGGTTAACGTCAGCGCTCAAATTCGCACCACGAATTACATTGACGATGACCGCACGGGACAAGCTTTACACCAAAGTGACATTCGCTATGCGCCTTTAGACCCTTGTCACGCCGAATATCTCCAGAATATGGGAGTAGACGCTTCTTTAGTGTTACCAATCTTACATAACGGGCAACTTTGGGGATTATTGGCTTGTCACCACAGCCAACCCCGTCATTTCCAGGAACAAGAGTTACAAATGGCGCAGCTTGTGGTCGATCAACTCTCGATCGCGATCGCTCAGTCTCATTTGCTTAGTGCAGCCCATCAGCAAACTCGCAACGAAGCTGCCATCAACCAAATTAGCACGTTACTGCATTCGCCTTTACCCCTAGCGGAAATGCGTCAAGCTGTCCTCGAAAAGCTGGTGAATGCTCTCAACTGCGATGGCGGTCGTCTGTATGTTATCCCAGAACCCACGGGTACGCCAGCCCAACTCTATATTACGGGCAGTCAACCCCACAGTCTCGATCTCGAACAAATCCCCCTTTGGCAAAGTCTGTTGACGACGACTTCCCCAGAGGACTCTGTTTTGGCTCATTCTGCCCCAACGGTGAATAATCCCAAACATATTATTCCTTATCTCTATACCCTTAACGATCTTTATGAAGATCAAAAGCTGAGGGATATTACTTGGGCATTCAGCGAGACTCCGATTCGCTCTTTATTGTTAATTCCGTTGCGCTATCAACATCAATGCGTGGGCATTGTGACTTTATTTCGTCATAGTATTAATACTGAGAAGTTATGGGCGGGTCAAGACGATCGCGATCGCCGTCAGCATCGTCCCCGTAGTTCTTTTGACTTGTGGAAAGAAATTCAACAAGATTGCGCTCAACCCTGGACGACAGAAGAACAAAAACTCGCTCAAGGTTTGGGGATTCATTTGTATCTCTCGATTGTACAGCGTCGGGTCGAAAATACAATTCGCCATCAAGCGTCTCACGATGCTTTGACGGGGTTACCTAATCGTTTGTTGTTCAGTCAACAACTCGAAATTGCGCTTGTTAAGGGTTTACAGCAGGGCAAGTTGTTGGCGGTAATTTTTCTGGATTTGGACGGGTTTAAGCATATTAATGATACTTTAGGTCATGCTACGGGCGATCGCCTCCTCCAAAAAGTTGCTCGTCGTCTCCGTAAGTTACTGCAAGACCGCGATACCGTTGCGCGTTGGGGCAGCGATGAGTTTACCATCCTGACGGAAATTGCCGATACCTCCCAGGCGCAAACAATCGCTCAAAAGCTCTTAGAAGGCTTAAAGAAGCCCCTCATTCTCAAAAATCAAAACTTTTATATCAAAGCGAGTTTAGGGATCGCGATCGCCCCATTTGATGGCGATAATACGGAAACGCTGCTCAAAAATGCCGATGCAGCCATGCACTCAGCCAAACAACTCGGTCGCAATCATTATCAACTCTACACCCCCGCGATCGGCAGCGAAAGCCACAACCGCTTGCTCATCGAGAATAGCCTTTATCGCGCCCTGGAGCAACAAGAGTTTGTTTTGCATTATCAGCCCCAAATTGACTGTCTCACGGGCAAAATTGTTGGTGCAGAGGCTTTAATTCGCTGGCAATATCCCAATGGTCAACTGATGTCGCCGTTCCATTTTATCCCGATTGCTGAAGAAACGGGCTTAATTCTCCCGATTGGGGAATGGGTGCTTAAAACTGCCTGCGCTCAAGCGATCGCGTGGCAAGATCGGGGTTTACCACCAATTCAGGTGAGTGTCAACTTTACAGCCCATCAATTCCTCGAACCCCATTTAGTAGATACGATCGTAAGAATCCTCGACAGAACGGGTTTAGCACCTCAATGGTTGGATGTGGAAATTACGGAGGGGACGGCGATGCAGGATGTGGAATTTACGATTGCGGTACTCAAAAAGTTGCAAAAACTCGGTATCAAAGTGTCTTTGGATGATTTTGGAACGGGGTATTCTTCGTTGTGGACGTTGAAGCGTTTTCCGTTGAATACAATCAAAATTGATAAGTCTTTTATTGATGATATTGTCAGCGATTCTTCTCAGGTTGATTTGGCAATTCTGAAGGCGGTTATTGAGATGGCTCGCGGCTTGAATTTAAAGACAGTTGCGGAGGGTATTGAAACCTCAATGCAGCGCGATTTACTACAATCTTTAAACTGCGATCGCTTCCAAGGTTATTTATTTAGTAAGCCCGTTCCTGCTTCAGTTTTAGAAACTCAATTAAGCAGCAATCTTTGAATTTTAGGGATAATAATTGGTATTGATATTCGGCCAACCGCGATACTGAGAAAAAATATGGTAACTTTCTAAGTTGATATCTTCATCGGTATTTTGCTGGTGGGATTTACGAGTTTTAATTAAACTGTATTCCACATCATTATCTGCATAAATCGCAAAGGTGATGTTAAAGACTTCAAAAAAGTGAATAGCCCATTCGCATTCAGCTTCATTAACATTTTGATAATATTTAATGAGTTCGGCAATACGTTTTTCTAAGTGCATTCGTCCATTAGGACACACCAAAACTAATTTTAATAAAATAATTGATAATGTGAGTTGATGATTTTGACAAATTAAACTCACAAATTGCTCTGAAGGGAAGTTTTCATTGCCCTTCGCTAAATAATCCACAATGCGATTGCTCGTTCTGAGAATCAAAGAATCATTTAACTGTTCCTCGTTATGCTCTGAATATAAGTCTTCTATATATTGGCGAAAATTAACCGCAAAATAGCTATATTCGGTTTGAGTATCGAGAGAAAATAACAAGTATTGAATCAGTGCTGATTTAAACTCTTGGTAATCCAGTCCAGTGATTTGTCTGGTAAAAATATTAGCTAGATTTCTATAATTGAAATAGCCTTTTTTAACAAGAATCTTTTTAATTAAAAATAAAACGTTATCCCCTAAAGAAGTGGGATTTTTTAACTTAAATTGAGAAGCACGGCTGAGTTGAGAATGGGTTGCATACATCGCTAGCTCGAACTTAAATTTGTTTTTGAGTTGCAAAGATAAACTCCGAGCGGCGCTACGCTGTTCGTCAGAATTATTGGGATCGGCATATTGCGCGACTAATAAATAAGATGTATAGCGATCGCTCCAATGTTGTGTTTCGGGATTCTCTGTTGAGACAGCAGGATCGGATTGTTTATATTTACGGGTAAATAAGCATAAATCTTGGTAATCTGGACTTTCTTTAAAGATTTTCAGCCAATATTGTAACCGTCTGACAATTTTATTCCCATGAACGCGATCGCCAAATTGGTACTCAGCAAAAATATTAACTAATTTGTGAATATAAGTGCGATCGCGTTTGGTATCCCAGTTGTTAATTAAAATATAACAGCAGCGCTTGATTGAGAAGATAAAATCTTGCAGGTTATTTCTACTAATAATATCTGCTAAATGCTGCATTACTTCAGCATTATCGGTATTGACAATAAAATGAACAAATAAATTACAAAACTCTTGTAAAACTTGTTCTGCATCTTGGGTTTTAACTAAGTTTAAGAAATATTCATAAATATAGCGTTGAGACTGCTCTAAATCAAACTGCTGTGAAACTTGGCTCGAAAATAGATCGCTAGAATCCGGGTTAAATGCACTGGTCATTGTCACTTGAACGTTCATAAAGTAGAAGTCGGCTGTATCCGCTCAAAAGATAAAGATGACTTCACAATTACTCTTTACTTTTCCGCGAAACTACAATCGGTGTTACTCCTTCATGCAGTCCCCTTGAAGATTAAACGAATTATAACCGCGCGGTGTAATTAACAAATCTTCATATTGACAGGTACTTTGATTGCCAATCAAAACCACAGACAGCATATCAATGGGATAGCGTAGCATTTCCCCCAAAGTCGTGAGTTGAATTTGCTCGTCGTCACGATAAGCCGAACGCACGATGGCTACAGGGGTGCTAGGCGATCGCATTTCTAAGAAAATCCCTTGGGCGATCGCGATCTGCTCGGTACGTTTCTGCGATCGCGGATTGTACAACGCTACCACAAAATCCGCCACTGCCGCCGCTTTAAGACGCTTCTCAATCACCTCCCAAGGAGTCAATAAATCGCTGAGACTAATGGTACAAAAATCGTGCATCAACGGCGCACCCACCCGCGAAGCCGCCGCTTGTACCGCACTCACCCCCGGAAAAACACGGACATGGGGTTGTTTGCCATCCCAACCGATTTTGCGTAATTCTTCGAGTACCAACCCCGCCATTCCGTAAATACCGCAGTCTCCCGACGACACCACCGCGACAGTTAAACCTCGTTGAGCTAGTTCAATCCCCCGTAAAGCCCGTTGACGCTCCTGGGTAATCGGGAGGGCTTCCACAATTTGTCCCGGACGCAACAAAGACTGTAATAATTCAATGTAGAGCTTGTAGCCGATGACCACATCTGCCTGAGTCACCGCTTTTTGCGCCGCGAGGGTCATTTGGTCGAGACTGCCCGGCCCTGTCCCGATTAAGTATAATGAGCCGAGGCGATCGCTGTATTCTGCCGAGCTTTGGGCGATCGCGATGGTAACTGCACCAACTCCTTTAAAAATCTGCTTCGGAACGAGTAATTCCTCCGTTTGAGAAGCTTGTAACGCCGCCGCTTCCGCCACACTCGGCGTTCCCACCTCCCGCTCTACAATATCAGAAGGATGAGGCACAGAACGCGATCGCAACACCTCCGGGGGAAAAGTTTTGAGAGGCAAATCGTACTCCTGACAAAGCTGCAAAAAGCCCACCTCATCGCTTTTCAAATCAATTGTGGCAATTCCCGCGATCGCCTCCCAAGACAACCCAAACTGCTCAAAAACCGCCTGCAATCCCCCCTTTATCGTCTCTAAACTCGTTCCCCGTTCGCAACCCATCCCCACCCATAACACCCTCGGATGCCAAGACACCTGCGGCACAGAATCCGGGGGATACTGTTTCGGGGTAATATACACTCGCGGTAAATCCCCTTCCTCCCCATCAAACACAAAAGGATGAGCCGACGGTAGATGCTTTTGCCACAAAGCCGATCCCGCTTCCTGAATCACCTGTACGGGCTGAGAATGCGCCACAGCCGCCGCGATCGCCGTCCAATCCCCTTTGCCCCTACGCCAGCCAAAAGGAACGCCCAGAACGTCAATTCCCGGCAAATCTAGAGCCTGACTCGCTCCGGTGATAATGGGAGTAGCCCCCAGTAGAGTCGCAATTTCACGGGTAAGGCGATCGCCCCCACCTTGGTGTCCCCCACACAAACTAATCACAAACTTGCCTTCCGGGTCGATAACCAACACCGCCGGATCGACTCCTTTATCCCTCAGCAACGGCGCAATCAGCCGCACCACCGCCCCCACCGCCAACCCCAAAATCAACGCCTGCTGTGTCCCCCAGAGGCTCTCTAGGTGCGTTTTGAGCGAACCTGTATAAAGCCGAGCCTTGGGGATATCCTGCAATTTCTCCGGTAGCCACAACGTTGCGTCTAGATTCTCGCACACTCGTCCTAGGGTACGAGCAGCAGTCGGGGTGGTTGCGATCGCGGCTATTTCAGTCATCAGTCTCTAAGGGCAGTGGGCAATCGGGGGAAATTAGGCAGTAGGTCTTGGGCAGTGGGCAGTAGTTTTAGGCAGTCGGCAATCGGCAATCGGCAATCGGGGGGGATTTTCAGTTATCAGCATCTAAGGGGCATTGGGCAGTGGGCAGTAGGGATTGGGGGGGGAGTTGAATTTTACCCCAGAAAGGAGGTCAGAAACTTTGGCTTTTAGGGTTGATTTTCAAAATGGCTCAAAGCTAGATCGGATAAGCGTTACAGCCCAAAAAAGTGGATTTAAGTTTCTGGAGAGTCATCAGGTTGTGACGAACAACCAACAACTAACAACTAACAACTAACAACTAACAACCAACAACCAACAACTAACAACTAACAACCAACAACTAACAACTAACAACCAACAACCAACAACCAACAACCAACAACCAACAACCAACAACCAACAACTAAATACTCGCTGTCATCGCTTGAGCGTAGTCGAGGTTATTTTGGTATTCGATCGCCTTGTCTGGCGCTTCGTTCGCTCTGGGATGGTCTTCCGGGACAGCTTGCATGGATTCGACAGCACTTTGCCAATATTCGGCGACGGTTTCCCAATCGGAGGTGGATTCGGCATCTTGGGTTAATTCAGCCGCTCGCATAGCGTTGTTTACCGCTTCGTGGAAAGGGTCTACGGCGCGATTGGCCATCATTTCGGCATATTCGAGATAGCCTTCGTATTCGGGGATTTTGTCTTGAGCGGTGCTGTAGTTGTCGCTTTCGGGGGAGACATCTTCGAGGGAGGCGATCGCGCTTTGCCAATGTTCTACCACTTCTTGCCAATCTTGATTCGATTTGGCATCCTGAGTCAAGTTAGCGGCGCTCATGGCACTATTCACGGCGGCTTGGAAGGTTGAAGTCGGGGCGCTATTCGTCACAGTCGCATCAGAAGTTGCCGCCGTAATACTATCTAGATTGACAGGATTTTGGCGAGCTTGGTAGCGATTCATCCCTTCGAGGGTGAACATCCCCAAACCAAAGGGGATTAAGGCGATCGCAATCCAACCAGCAACTTTTTTGAAGGGGGAAGACTGCGATCTCGCGGGTAACGCCAGAGGTGGTGTTTCCGGTTGCGGTGGCAGAGAACTTACGGGTTCTGGGGCTTCTAATTCGCCTTCTAGGGGCGCTTCCGAGACGCTGGGGACGACTTCATCCCGGCTTTCGGTAAAGTTCACAGCCCCCGCGTGTTGGGCGATTTGTTCTTGCAGCCAGGCTTCAAATAACTCATCGAGCAAACGAGCTTGGCATTTTTCGTCAAATTGCGCCGGAATGTAGCGTTCTAAGCGCACAATCGCCAACCATTTATCAATCCGAATCGGGGGGGATAGTTGTCCGGGTTGACTGACTCGGAGAACTTGCGCCAATTTGGGATGCAGGTTATTAAGTTCAATAGGGCCGACTAAGCCGTTGCTGTGGGCTTCAGGCCCTTGGGAATACTGGGTAGACAGTTGTGCGAAGGATTCTTCCCCTTCTTGTAAGCGAAAATAGAGTTCTTGAATAATCTCCACATCTTCGCTCTGAATGAGGGAAAATAACACCCGATCGAGTTGTTCTTTGCAGTGGAGAAAGGTATTTTCGACTTGATTTCCCCAAGTTTGGGTTTTAAATTTTTGCAGTTTGAGCTTTCTGGGGGCGATTTCTTGGATTTTTTGGGGAGGAAGCCCGTAATTTTCCGGTTTCTGGGCTAATTCTTGGCAATATCGCTCTAATTCTTCGGGAGTATATTCGACGGACGCGATCGCCTGTTCGATGAAAAACTCCCGTAATAACTGCGGTAGAAGCTGTGAAGAACTCAGCAACGAGACAAATTGATCGGCAGCAATTTGTTGATTTCCAACTTGGAGAATAGCACTCATGTCTAACCTGGGAACAGTGGATAAGAATGGATGAAGGTTGAGTTAAGTCAACGATACGTTATCTGGGAGAATACACAGGGAAACTCCACCTTAATTTTTATATCGGTAATAAGTTAAGGAGAGAACGCACTTGAAGTTAAGCTGCTAAACAGGCGTTCAGTCGAGCCAACACTCCAACTGTTGCCATTACTGTATCAGACTTGCCCCTGATGGACATTGAATTTCCCCGCTATTTTCTGCGGAAATTTGGGGAATGGGGGGCTGTTCGACGGGTTGTTCGCTTTGGCAAATTCCGGCGATGGTTTGTTGTTGGCCATTGGCTTCAACGGCGAATACTGCCCCAACATAACTCATTAATTCTGACGTTTTGGGTATGGCTGCAATTGTAACTGAAGTGCCTCCGCGATCGCGTGTCATTTCGTAAAAATAATTTTCTGTCTCTAAAACTGTGGCAAATCCCAGCTCCGATACGTCGTCAGCAAAGGTATTATTGGCTTGGTAATACGCTTGTTGTCCTTGTAACAAAATCGTAATAAACTGAATCGGCACAGGCAACACTTCGCTGACGAGGGGATTGGAATCAATCACAGAAATATCTTCAGGAATCTCGGTTTCATCAGAAACCCGCGCCATAATGACATCAGTCTCTTGAAATTCTGTAGGTCTGGTGGTTTCTGTGCTAGAGTCCAGGTTAATGCGGAGTTGTTGGCCGTCGTCGCTAATCCCAAAGATCGTCGTGGCTACACTTGCACCCAGCATGAAGTCGAGGTGCATTGGCGATTGACTGGGATCGATAATATACCTCATCGCGATCGCATAAAAACCTTCTGCTTCTTCTTCCTCGCGAGTGGGAAGTAAAAAGATCGTCTCATTATTCGGGGTGAAGATTACAAAAACCGTATCGCCATCTTGCTCGAATTGCCAACGACCTTGCAATTGTTCTGCGATATCATGGCTCATAAGTTCTTGGGCAATCGTTGCATCTGGGGAGAGGGTTTCAGCCTTCAAAGACAAAACCCCAATATTTGAAACCCCCATAGCAAGAAAAAGAGCGCAAGTCGCAGCAGTAATTTTTAACATTACGGTCTGTAAAGATAACTCAAGATTGTTAGGCTTTCAGGGTAGCAGCTTTTTTCAGTTATCAGCACCTATTCCTTAGAAAATACGAAAAGATGATTATTGTGTAAAGCAAGCAGAGTTTGTATAGGCAAACCTCAACAGCTAAAGCTACAGTAGAACTAAAAATAGCAAAATTTTTACGGTTATGATACCTTGCAAATTAACTGTATTAACTCGTTTAGGCTTATTATTATGCTTACCGGGTTTGGTCGGATGGTCGCCGCTTGTACGAGTCATACCCACAGCATCGCCTTCCCTAGTAAGCGTCACCTTTCCCCCAACCACAGACCGAGGTGCGCCAGAACGTTCAACAGGAGGCGGGACGAGACGAGGCGGCACTTGTGGTATGGTGGCCGAGGAGTCAGTTTCGGAGACATTAATCGCTTTAGCTCCCAGTAATAATGCGATCAAAACCCTTGCACCTAACCCCAGTATTTATATTTATGTGCCTTCTTTTCCCGAAAAAGAAGCGCGATTTCAATTGTTCGATCGCGATCGCAAAGTTGTCATTTACGAGGAGACTTTAACCTTAACTGGGGAATCGGGTTTGCTCAAAATTAGTTTACCAACAACCGTCGCCTTAATGCCAGAAACCCAGTATGAATGGAGCTTTTCTGTTATTTGTAATCCTGACGATTTCGAGCAAGATCGCTTTGTCGAAGGTTGGATTGAGCGAGTCCCCCTAGACACCGATATACAAGCCCAAGTCGATAATATCGATACCCCCCTCGACAAAGCTCAAATTTACGCAACCCAAGAATTGTGGTACGAAACCTTAGAAATCTTGCTATCTCAACGAGACGAAAATCCAACTGCGTGGTTGGAGTTTGTCAATTCTGTTAACTTATCTCCTGAAATTGCGTCCAGTCCAGTCGTAGAATTCTAGAAGGGTGCAATGAATGGGCAATGTCTCTAGGTTTGCATGAGTAAAAGCTTTTCTCAATGGCTGTGGATGTGGCGGGGAGTGGCGATCGCCGCTCCGGGTGTAACCTTGTTAGTAGTAGCGTTGCGTTTTTTAGGGTTGCTTCAGTTTTGGGAATGGAAAGCTTATGATGCGTATTTGCGATCGCGTCCTGCGGAAGCCGTTTCGCCAGAAATTGTGATTGTCGGCTTACAAGAAGAAGATTTACACTACTTAGGACAGGGCGCAGTGAGCGATCGCACCTATGGTCAACTTCTCAACAAAATTGCTGCCCAAAACCCCATTGCCATTGGCTTTGATATTTATCGAGACTTACCTATTCCCCCCGGAGAAGACGAACTAGCCCAAACATTTCGCGAGACTGACAATTTAATTGGTGTCGAAAAGGCCATTGGCGATCGTCGCGGGGAAAAAGTCGCTCCTCCACCCATCCTCAAAACCGCAGGACGAGTGGGGTCAAACGATTTGATTCTAGATGCTGATAATATCATACGGCGGGGTTTACTATACCTACAAACGCCCCAAGGGGAAACGGTTTACAGTTTCAGTTTATATTTGGCTTTGTTTTACCTAGAAACAGTCAATATTACCCCGGAGATCGTCGCAGCAGATACCCAAGATATTTGGCAATTGGGAGAAACCCTTTTTACCCCCTTAGAACCCTTTAGCGGGGGGTATGTCTGGGCTGATACCCAAGGTTATCAAATTTTAGTCAATTACTACGGAGAGGATTTTCCTATCGTTTCCGTGCAGGATATTTTAGAAGACCGTTTACCGCCCAATTGGGGACGCGATCGCTTAGTCTTAATTGGAGCAGTCAGCGAAAGTTTTAACGATCGCTTTGCCACGCCTTATAGTAGTGCTTGGTTGGAAACTCCCAAGTTAACACCAGGGGTTGAAATTCACGCTCAAATCGCCCAAACCATCATCGATGCGGCGGTTTCGGGTCGTCCGTTGCTGCGGAGTGGCTCGGAAGCCTTAGAAATCGCGTGGATTTTTGGCTGGGCATTCGCGGGAGCAGTTTTTGCTTGGTATGTGCGTTATTTGCGCTTAATTGACTCCCAAAGCGTTGCCTTGTGGCAGCAAAGTCTTTTTGTCCTCATCGCTATTTTAACGTTGCTGGGTAGCACCTATAGCGCCATTTTAAATGGTTGGTGGTTGCCCGTTGTGCCGTCTTTTTTGGCCTTTGTCGGGGCGATCGCGTCGATTACCGGATACACTGCTTACATTGCGGTAAAACTGCGTCAAACTTTTGGCCGCTATCTCAATCACGAAGTTGTCGCCAGTTTAATGGAAACCCCCGAAAACCTCAAGCTGGGGGGCAAACGCCAGAAGATTACGATTTTGACTTCAGATTTGCGGGGTTTTACCGCTCTTTCCGAGCATTTAGCCCCAGAAGATGTGGTGACTGTCCTCAACTTGTACTATCAAGAAATGTTAGAGGCGATCGCGCAATACGGCGGTACAATTGATAAGTTTTTAGGGGATGGGATGTTAATCTTATTTGGCGTACCGACACCCTACCCCGACCATGCAACAAGGGCTGTGGCTTGCGCTTTGGCAATGCAGTTGGCCATGAAACCCGTGAATCAACGACTCAAATCGCAAAACCTACCAACCCTGGAAATGGGAATTGGTATTAATACCGGGGAGTGCGTCATCGGTAATGTGGGTTCTCAATGGCATACTGAATATACCGCGATCGGCGATCAAGTGAACCTCGCTTTTCGCATCGAAACCTACACCACCGGGACTCAAATTTTAGTCGCAGAATCCAGCCTGACTGAAATTACAACTTCTGCGGTCAAAGTGCAAGCTTGCCAACAAGTCCAACCTAAAGGCGTACAACATCCAATCTGTATTTGTAGCATTCACGGCATTAGTGGGGAGTACAATCTTTTACTTCCCCAACAAGAAGAGCATTACTTACCTCTGAATCCAGCAGTAGATGTTACTTTTACCGTCGTACAAGGCAAACAATTGAGTCGCGAGGTTTATCAAGGTCGATTGATTGAGTTGGCTTCCCACGGCGCTAAAATTGTCGTTGATGGCGATCGCCAAGAGACGATTCCAGTATCGTTTACGAATCTCAAGCTCAATTTGCCCGATTTGTCTTCCCAGGAAGATATTTACGCCAAAGTGGTCAATCGCATCGCACCCCCCAATCAGTTTTATGTCCGCTTCACCTATATTCACCCGGTAATTGAGCAACAGTTAGAAGAATTAACCTTGGCTGCTTCTTCACCGTAACCGTTCACGAACAGGGCAAGGATTCTAAATAATCCCAAAGCCGCGATTCTCGGAAATCGGCAATTGTCCAAGCTGCCCCAGATTCGATTAATTTGGCGTTATCGTGAGTTGAGGTTATGCCAATAGTGTAAATCCCCGCATTACTGGCAGATTTAACCCCTGAAGGCGAATCTTCAAAGGCGATCGCGTTTTGGGGAGCAATCTCTAACCGGGTTAAGGCTTCCAGATAAGGAGCAGGATTGGGTTTACCGCGAACAACATCTTCGGCCAAAATAACAATTGCGAAAGTAGTCTGAAGTTCGAGGGCTTCGAGCATAAATTCAGCATTTTGGCGGGGTGCATTGGTCACTACGGCTTGTTTTAGCTCGTTTTGAGCAGTCCAAGCGAGAATTTCAGCTAATCCGGCTAAACGCTGGAGTTTTGCTCCCATTTCCCGAAAACGTCTTTCTTTATCCGCCGCGATCGCCAAACCCGCCTCAAAGGGGAGTTGCGGTAAAATATCTTTGACGATTTCCGGGTTGACTCGACCGGAAATATGACGGTCATAAAAGGCGCGATCGATCGTCATATCCACCGTTGCTAAAGCTTCTTGCCACGTTTGAAAGTGTAAGGGATCGGTATTGGTTAACGTGCCATCCAGGTCAAAAAGAATTGCATCCAGCATCCAAATAATTCCGCGTGATTTTACGACAATGATTGAGATTGGGGGGAAATGTGATGACAATGCGATCGCAAAATCCTCACATTTATAGGCTACAGTCTGCGTATTCCCCCCTAAGAAACGGCACGACTATGCTAGTCAGAACTCAAATTCACAATAACTGTTTGAGGGCAACTGCCGACTGTACGCAGAATACTTTATCGTCTTTGCGACTTTTAGATTCTAACGAGCCATCTTTTTTTACCACAAATACCATGCTGACTTGGGAGCATCCTTTAATTAATTTTGCCTCTTTCGACTCAGAGGTATTACCAATTGATGAGTCTTACATTGAGCTTACTGTCGCTGTTTGCCAAGCTCAAACTTTAAGTTCCTTGCGATCGCTGAAAGACTTTTTAACGGTATTGGCTAATCCAGTTTCTATTGAGAAAGTTTTACTCCAAGGAATTTATCTACTTGCAGAAACTCACCCTCTGGCTTGTCGTTGGCTACTCAGCGATCCTAATTATTTAATGCCAGAGTTAGATTTTATAGATTTAACTCAACAATTTGTTCTCGCTTCTCTACAAAAAAATCATATTGCTGAAGCCCAAATTGCCGTATTAGAAAACAACGATTTGTTAACTCCAAAAGCAAGTTTACAACAGCAAAATCTACTGTGGCAAAATGTCCTCAGTTGGATGTTACATCAATCCTTATGTCCGGGCGATCGCCTTCTGATTGAAGCAACTCTAGACTTTTTACAAAACAATACTCAAGATGCTGCTGACGGCTAACCCACTCGTTTTTTCTCGAACTCGAAGACCATGTTAACTTTACTTTTAATTGAAAATGATGACTTAGTAGCCTCTTATCTCAACCACCTGGCACTCGGTCAAGAAATTAATTTAGTAGAAACCAGGGATATTTGGCTGGGTTCTTTTCTTGCCCGAACGCTCAAACCCGACGCGATCGCGATTCATTTAGAATTCCAGACTCTCGAAGTTTATAAACTGATTAAACTTTTAAAAAATCACAATATTTCTGCTCAAATTCCTTTGTTTTTTATTAGTTCCGAAGCTGATAGCGAAAGCCAAACAATAGCTCTTAATTTAGGAGTGGATCGTACTTTTGTTACCCCGTTAAAGCCAAGCTATCTGCTGGCAATTTTACACCAGAAATTAGCATCATCTGGATTGCCTGCATCTACTTCTTACTAATATTTATCCTCAAGGAGATTCTTCTATGTCTTTATATTCTTGCCCTTGTTGTTCTCATTCTTTATTGCGTCACATTCGTTCCCAACAAATTTATTGGTATTGTCGCCATTGTCACCAAGCCATGCCTAATTTAAGTTTAGAAATTGCAGCCAATCATATTAATATCTTAAATAACAATTTGCATCAGCATTTAGCCCCCAAAATTGCTCATCGTTCTTCTAAAATACAGCTTATGGCAATATAACTAAGAGCTTAATTCTTAACTTTACGGACAATATTGCCATAACTTTTCAATATCCGCATTGGGTTCGAGGAACGAAAATAAATGCTTGTAACGCAAGCGTCCTGCCGTATCAATCATAAACTGTGCGGGTAAAGGTGCGCCGATAGCTTGACCAACTTGATAATTGCGAAACACATCACAACTGGGATTGCTCAAAAAAGGCATTTTGAGATCGAGGTCTTTAACGACTTGGCGACTTTGTGAAGTGTCGGTACTGGCAATCATCAAAACTTCTACACCTTTTTCCTGAAAGCGCTCGTAGTTATCATTGAGTGCGACAATATGGGGATAACATAACGGACAGTATTGTTTCTCGGTAAAAATGCGCGTAAAAGCTAAAAGAATAGACTGTTGCTGGCGATAATCCGATAAACGTACCGTGGTTTTATTGCGAATATCCGGTAATAAAAACTCTGGTGTTGTTTGATTCAAAACTAACTTATTGGTGGCGGGAATTGGCAGTAAGTTCTTGAAAAAACGACCATTGAGTAAACCACTAAAATCTGTGGAAGTCAGCATCAGCAATAACCCTTGAAAGTTACTTGAATATTGAGAAACTGGGGAAGTTTGTAGTTTTCCCCAGTGATAGTTACAGTGGATTTTTTAAACTGCTGAAAAGTAAACTTTGGATTTTTCTGGGTCGGGAATCATGGTTTTGTCGCCTTCTTGCCAACCTGCGGGACACACTTCATCGGGATGGCTTTGAACGTATTGAATGGCTTTGAGGGTGCGGAGGGTTTCGTCAACACTCCGACCAAAAGACAGGTTGTTGATGGTGGAATGTTGGATAATGCCTTCTTTGTCAATAATAAACAAGCCGCGTAGGGCAACTCCAGCTTCGGGATCGAGAACGTTGTAAGCGTCGCTAATTTCTTTTTTGATGTCGGAGATCAACGGATAGGCAATATCCCCCACACCACCTTCTTTGCGGTCAGTTTGCGTCCAAGCTAGATGCGAAAATTCGCTGTCAACTGATACGCCGAGAATTTGAGTATTAATTTTTGTAAATTCTTCAGCGCGATCGCTAAAAGCCGTAATTTCTGTGGGACAAACGAAAGTAAAGTCTAAAGGATAAAAAAACAAAACAACGTATTGACCGCGAAAGTCAGATAACTTGATAGTTTTAAATTCGTAGTCAGTGACGGCGGTTGCTGTGAAGTCAGGGGCTTGTAGTCCAACTCGCAAACATCCTTCCATAATTTAGTCTTGCTCCTTAAAAATTAAATAACTTTGTTAAAAAGTTGAGCTTGCTGCCTAACATCCAGCTTGGTTGCGATCGCCCCAAATGCGATCGCGACAGCAATAGTTACGAACTGTTACAACCATATCACAGTCATAACGATTCTGATTAGCCCGGTCGCAATTCGCGATCGCCTTGCGAGGGACGCAATATCAAGGGCTATAGCCTAAAACTCAAGTACGGATATCCCCACAAAATCCGGGCGATCGCAATTGTTAAATTAAGAAATGTAAGGCAAATCGGTATCGGTGGATTCAAAACTGGCCAAAATCCCGTCCGGGCGATCGTGCTTTATCGTTAATATTACCGAATCAAATTTTACAAAAAACACCATGCCCAAACCATCTCGTTCTTTTTTACGTTCCCTTTTAAAATCAGTGCTGCTGTTTAGCTTAGTTTTTACCCTAGTCTTTGGTGGGGCCAGCGATGCCCTAGCTGCCCGTAGTGGCGGTAGAATTGGCGGTGGGTCTTTTCGCGCCCCCTCTCGCACCTATACCCCTCCCAGTGGCGGCGGTGGTTATCGTGGCGGTGGCGGTTATGGCTACGGCGGTGGCTTTGGTTTCCCCTTCCTGCTACCCTTCTTTGGCTTTGGCGGTTTTGGTAGCTTGTTTAGTATCTTAATCTTTTTCGCGATCGCCAACTTCCTCTTTAACGTCATTCGCAACACCATGAGCGGCGATAATGGCGGTGGCGTACTCACTTCCAATAACCCCAAAGTCTCTGTTGGTCGCGTTCAAGTCGGCTTACTGTCAGAAGCGCGGGAACTCCAAACCGAACTCAACGAACTCGCCCTCAAAGCCGATACAGGTACTGCTTCCGGTCGCGCTCGCGTTCTCCAAGAAGCCACCCTCGCCCTCCTGCGTCACCCGGAATACTGGATGTACGGTGCAGCAGAATCTCAACAAACGGCTTTAGATTCCGCCGAAGCGAAGTTCAATCAATACGCCCTCGCCGAACGCAGTAAATTTGCCGAAGAAACCCTGTCTAACTATAACAACGAACTGCGGGGTGATAGCAGCAATCGGGCGATCGCCGGGGAAATCGACAAACTCGCCAAAAACCTGCAACAAGAATCTGGCGAATACATTATTGTTACCCTCGTTGTCGGTACAACCAACAAGTTAGATTTACCCGCCATCAACGACACCGAAGATATGCGGAATACCCTGCGTCAAATCGGCGGTATCGGGAGCGAAGATTTGCTGGCAATTGAGGTACTGTGGACTCCCCAAGCTCAAGGCGACACCCTCACCACCAACGACATTCTGGCTAATTACCCGAATCTCAAGTTGTTGTAAAACTTGCCGTTAAATTTTCTAAACCCCGGTTTTTTGAGAAAACTGGGGTTTTTATAGTAATCGAATTATTAGTACAAGAACTTAACAGATTTATCAAGTAAAGGTATTTCTAATCCCTTTTGTTGGCGATAGCAAGACCGTAACTTCTTATGAGAAATTGCCCAAAACGCGATCGCTCAATTTTCCCGCTTACTCGCTTTTGCTGAGGTTATCGCCATTACCGTCAGAACAATTGAAGTAACAAAACTGGCTTGAGCGATTGTCCAGAAAAATTCAGGCGGGTTTTTGTACAATCCGAAAACTGCATATTCACCCGGAGCATCGGAAACATCGGGAAATAAAGCTAAGGCGATAATTAACGCTAAATTACTCAAACAAGAATACCAAATTGTCTTAGTTTTTAGGGTTTTAAAAGCAAAAGAAAAGTGAATAACGTAGTGAATGATTATTGCGGGTACTAAAACAATGCCAAAGAGAAAGCGATACCACCCGATGTTTAAAATATATCCTGTCGTACAAAGAACGAGGGAAATTAAATTAACAGCTAACAGAAAATAGCGAATCATCAGGAATTACCTCAGAAAATAATATCAAAATAGTTGTTTTATCCCTACTTTTGTCGGCGATACCAAGCGCGTAATTTGTGAGGGGAAATCCCCAAAAAATAACCCGAAACTATTAACTGGTTAATCAGCGTCGTTTTCACAATACCCAACTTTTGCCAGCGACGGGCTGAAGTCAGAACTGCAACTGGGGCGATCGCGATTTTACCTTGCTTTTTGAGACGGCGAATCAACTCAAAGTCCTCCATAATCGGGAGATCGGGGAAACCGCCTAAATCTCGAAAAGTTTGAGCCGTCAGAAATAAAGCTTGATCCCCATAAGGAAACTGCCAAAAACGCGATCGCCAACTCACCATTTTTTCCACCCAGCGTAACCCCGGTTGCGTCCCCTCAATCGCCAGTAAAAACGCCCCTGCGATCGCCTTTTTTGACAGCAAAAGTTCGCGAATCAAAACATCGTAACCCCCCGGCAGTCGCGTATCCCCATGCAGAAACAATAATATCTCCCCCATTGCCCTTTGCGCCCCGAAATTCATCTGAGCCGCCCTTCCCGGTTGAGGAGAAGTGAATACCGTCACCCCAAAACCACGAGCGCATTCTACGGTATTATCTTGACTGCCCCCATCCACAATAATAATCTCAACACCCTCAGCCCTTTGAGCGGCGTGCAAAGTCGTAGCAATCTGAGTCGCTTCATTCAGGGTGGGGATAATAATCGAAATTGTCGCTACCGTCATGGCTACTCAAGAATGTTTAGGGAAGAATGGTTAGAAAAACTGCAAAAACAAAAAGCGATCGCCGTTATTCGGGCGATCGGCATTACTCAGGGTATCAACCTTGCCCAAGCCGCAGCCGCAGGGGGCATACAATTCATCGAAATTACCTGGAATAGCGTCCAACCCGATACCCTGGTAGCTCGTCTGCGAGAGGACTTGCCCGATTGTACGATTGGAGCGGGAACGATTGTCAACCCCACTCAACTGCAAAGCGCGATCGCGTCGGGGTGTCAGTTTCTCTTTTCGCCTCATGTGGATGTTACCCTGATCCAAAACGCCTGTAACGCCCAGATACCCATTATCCCTGGCGCGCTGTCCCCCACCGAAATCGTCACAGCTTGGCAAGCCGGAGCCACGGCGGTTAAAGTTTTTCCAATCGGGGTTATGGGGGGAGCAGCGTATCTCAAAGCCTTACGCGGGCCATTACCCCATATCCCCTTAATTCCCACGGGGGGCGTTACCCTAGAGAATGCCAAATCCCTGATCGATGCGGGGGCGATCGCCGTGGGTTTGTCGAGTCAGCTTTTTCTACCAGGGGATATTGAAGCCGAAAACTGGGACGCGATCGCCCAACGAGTCAGATGGCTTTGTCAGCAACTCCGAACTCAGCACCCCTAAAACTACCCGTAAGCCACGTTAACTATGGGGTTCGCCAAACAACACCAGCGAACACCGCAACTGCTTAATAACCTCCGTTGTGATATTACTCACCGCTAAACCCCCGGCAGTACGGCGACGCATCGAGCGCATAATGACCATATCAAAACTACGAGACATCTGGGCGATCGCATCGGCCGCATCATCGCGCACAATAGTCTTAATCTGGGTTTCCACTCGTAACTCGGAATGCTTGACCAAATCGCGCAGTTGCTCCTCAAAACTCAAAATTTGACTTGGGGGCGTACCGGAAGTACAAACGTGCAGTAGCGTTATCTTCGCTTGATTAGTTGCGGCAAACACTTGAGCAAACTGCATCGTCCGTAGGGTGGGAGGTGTGATATTTTTCATCGGGACGAGAATGCTGCGGATATTACTCGGTTCGTCTAGCAAGCGCATGACCGCGACGGGACAATGAGACGACCAAAACACCTGGTCAATAAAATTACCAAACAAACGAGCCCGCAGACCCATTTTTTCACTCCAGCCCATCACCACTAAACTCGCATTTTGTTCCCTGGCAACCCGGCTAATGGCGTGAGCCACATCATCATCAATGCGAATTGTCGGCTTGACTGTGACATCAAACCCTTGGCTGGCAACAGCAGCTCGTTCGAGCAAGCGTTGACTTTTCGCCAACTCCGTATTCAGTTGGGGGTCATCCATGTGAACGTGAGCCGTGGCAATCGAGAGGGGGACGAGAGTGCCGCCTTCGTGATGAGCCAGCAGTGCGCCCATCGCGATCAGGTATTGGGTGGTGAAAGGGTTATAAATGGGAACGACAACGGTAAAGTTTTCGGGTTGAGAATGTAGCGTAATAGAGGAAGGGCGATCGCTATGATTAGGCAAATCCGAGGACAATGCTGGCACTGTGAGATGACTGGCATAGCGAGCGGTTAAAACCGGGCCGAGTACGGCGGTAATCAGCATCATCACAATCACAGCATTAAATACCGCTTCGGAAATAAGGGTTTCGCCCTGACTATTGACCGCTTCATACCCAGCTAAAGCGGCGGCCAAAGTAGCCGCAACTTGGGGCAGGGATAAAGACCACATGGTAAGAGTTTCGTACCAATTGTAGCGATATAAGAGTTTGGCAATAGTAGCCGCGAGAAACTTACTCAGGATCAAGCCCACTACAATAGAAACCGTTAAGCCCAAGCCGACGGGAGTGGTAATTGCTTCGATAAAAGCGGGAACATCGAGGAGTAAACCCATACCCACAAAAAAGAAGGGAATAAACAGGGTACTACCCACAAATTCCACTTTTTCTTCCACCGGACCGTGACCGACTACATCGTTAACCGCTAAACCCGCGAGGAAAGCCCCAACGATTTTATCAACGTTGATGATTTGTGCGCCCAGAGCCGCGATAAAAACAGCCCCCAGAACAAAGAGAAATTGGTTGCTTTCTTCATCTCCAGTACGCCGGAAATACTCTTTGCCCGCCCAATCGAAACCAAACAGTACCGCGATCGCGTACAATCCTAACGCCATGAGTTGTAACGCTAAACTGGCGGCCGAAAAGTCGCCACCGTGAATCGACACGCAAATCGCCAACACGAGTAAAGCAGCAATATCAGTAAAAATTGTTGCCCCAATCGTCACAGTGACGGCTTCGTTCCGCAGTACCCCCAAGCGATTGACAATGGGATAGCCCAAAAGGGTATGAGAAGCCAGTAGCGACCCAATTAAAAATGCGCCATTCCAGCCAAAACCAAAAATACGCCCCACTCCAGCCCCGACGAGGAGCGGTACAACAAAGGTGGCAATCCCAAAACCCAAGGAACGGTCTTTAGTTTTACGAAATTCAGCTAAGTCAATTTCTAAACCTGCAACAAACATTAAATAAATTTTGCCGATATCGGATAGCAATTTGATGGTGTCGGCTTCGGGGTCGAGCAGTTGTAAAGCACTCGGCCCTAAGACCACACCCGCCACGAGTAGTCCCACCAAGCCCGGTAAGCGGAGGCGTTCAAAAATGGGTGGGATAAACAAAATCACCAGAATGAGTAGGGTGAAGGAGACAATGGGCGTGTCAGGGAGACCGTTTAAGAATTGTGTCATTGAGGTTGGTTTTGCACAGCAGAGGAGGAAGTTGGGTTGCTTAGGTCAGAGGGAAAAGAAAAGTAAGTCGGACAAGTAACTTATTTAATCTTTTCCCCAAGGACTTATTAATTTTCTATCAATTTTGGACGGGGGTATCAATCAATACTCACCATTGTCAGGACACTATCGTTCGATCCAAAAATAGGTTTTAAAACTCAAGGATTAGCGTTGATGGGTTGTGCCGTTTTCTTGTCTAAATCTATAAATTTATATCTCGCGCTATCATCTGTAATCTTTCGTTGGAGAGAGAGTCTTGGGGAAAGATTCTTGCTGGGAACTTACAGATGCAATTTTTTGCTATTTCGTTTATAATCAAAAGCCTGTTTTTTTCTGGATTTTGCCCTCAAAAAGAAGACAAGATAAAACTAATTAACAACTTTGATTCGCGGGTCTAATTTAGCATTTAATTCGTGTTTGATGCGGTTGAGAATTGAAGTTTCATCTAGGGAATCGAGAATGCGAGAAACAATAGCTTTCGGGCCGTCAGGGCCCCAAGATGCCCCATTGGCCAGGTAAGTTTTTGTAATATTGCCGATCGCGTAAGAAGAAACTCCTGCTACACTTCCTTGGGCGATCGCGACAGCTAGATAAGGAGTTAGGGAAACACCCCCCGTAGCGGGAATGGATAAACCCAGCAAGCCTTTCAAACCACTTAGCCCCAAAGTTGCGAGTAATTCACTGGCGCTAATGCCCCCCATGCTCAAGGCGATTTTACGCAATAATTGAACGGCAGTAGATTGCGTCATTGAAATACCATACAGTTTGGATAAAGAAAGGATTAAAACCACATCAATAATTGCCCCAGTAAACAAGTCAATAGCCGTGACCGGATTAAGAGCGATCGCGAGGGCTTTGAGAGAGACTGTTTGCCAAATTAACTGATTAGCCGCAGCGTCGCGAATCTCTAACTTGCGAGCCAAGACGCGATCGTTCACTTCGTCAGCGTAGAGCATGGTATTGAGCGCCACTAAAGACTTCCCTTCTCGATCTAAAATTTCGAGAATTTTGAGTTTTAATTCAGTAATTTGGGGCTGACCGCGTTCGGTTTTGAGATGAATTTTACCCGCACTATCTCTCGTTGCTTGTTTGACCAAAGGTGAAGCCGCTACCATCACAATTTCGTCGGGAGATAGTAATTCTCGCACGCGGCGATCGCGAATTGTTTGGTAAATCACCTGGCGATCGGCTTCAGGATATTGGTCAATTTTATTAAAAACCAGCAAAATCGGCTTTCCTACATCCCTAAGCTGCGATAGCGCTGTAAATTCAACTTTAGTTAAGTCTCCCGCCACGATAAACAAAATTAAGTCCGCTTGCTTGGCGACTTGTTTGGCTAATTGTTCGCGAGTTTCGCCGTCCACTTCATCAATACCAGGGGTGTCAATCAGTTGAATTTGCGAGTTTCCTACACCGGGAAGGGCAACACGCTGAATGTCTACAGCCCGATTTGTGAGGGTTTCTTGACTCACTTGCCAAGCAGCGCTGTCAATAGTGCGAGTCACCCCATGCAGCGGCCCGACAACGAAGGCTTCTTGACCGAGTAAAGCGTTTAAAACCGAAGATTTACCGCGGCCCACCATACCAAACGCCGCAATTTGGACGACCATTTGTTCTAACTTTTGGATGGTGGTGCTGAGGTGGTCGATTTCCGCTTCTAATCCCGCCTTTTCGCGATCGCAAAGGCTGAGATTCTGCACCAAACGCTTCAGGGAGTCTTGGGCTTGTTTGTAGTTAATCTCCGCTTGGATTTCCCCAAAGCTGAGAATGGCATTGTCCCATTCTTCTAGAGTTGGATGAGGATTGGGTACATCGGACTCAGACAAAGTTAACACCTCCCGATCGCTCGCGTTTGTTTGGATTGTCCTCATTTTAACGTTTTGATTGTGCGCGATTTAACGAAGGACGCGATCGGAATTTGCTATCGTGATTCAAAGAAGCGAGTGAGTAGTTAATGCCATTGTGAGTGCAAAACCTTTGCCTAAAACCACTGCCCGCGTGCGAATTACTGCACAATCTTGGCAACAAGGTACAATTGCCGGGGAAGTGCAAGCTGCGTCTTATGAATGGCAGTTTGAATGGCGTTTTCGTCAAGGTCAGTTGAGCGTTGAACCCTCTTTAGGTCGAGCGTTGATTTTAGAACCGTTGGGGCGTTTTCTGGAGCGCTGGGATTACCGTTTAGAAGCCGGGAGTAATTACGAGTTTACGGTGCGATCGCAACTTTAGGTGTATTGGGTTTTTTCAGTTATCAGCATCTAAGGGGCAGTGGGCAGTAGGGATTGGGGGGGGGAGTGGGAATTTTGCCCCAGAAAGGAAGTCAGAAACTTTGGCTCTTAGGGCGGACTTTCAAAGTGGCTCAACGCTAGATTATATTAGGGTTTCAGCGTCAAAAAGTGGATTTAACGTTTCCAAGAGAGTCATCAGCAATTAAGCAGATGTAGGGTGGGCAATGCCCACCATCTTAAATGTTGTATTTCGTAGATTAAGTTGAGAGATATAGCTCTAGCTTTCAAGGTTTTTGTTTCAAAATATCAGGTAAAAACTTAGATGTTAGTAATGGTGGGCGATGCCCACCCTACTGCTCTCAAACGGGTAGAATTGAGCGCAAAGCCTACCACCTTGACAGGGCTGGCGATGCCCACCCTACTGCTCATAAGCCTTTCAGCCCAAAAAAGTAAAATTAAGCTTCAGGGTAGTGGCGTAACTCAGCGTTTGATATGAAAAATTAATGCAAATTGTGATTTGTCCGGGGATTCACCCTCCAGAGTTAACGAGAGCGTTTCTGGTGGGGCTTAATTGGTGCAGCCCGGTAGAAAATAATGTGTGGGTTTATCCCGCAGATACCAAACCGGCTTACTCTGGGGGAGATATAACTCAGTTTGTCCGCCGTCACATCTCGTTATCCGAGTCAATATTGTGGATTGGCTTTAGTGCAGGGGTGGTGGGGGCAATAACCGCCGCTTGGCAATGGCAACACCAAGGAGGTAGGGTTAAGGGTTTAATTGCCCTGGATGGTTGGGGAATGCCTCTGGGGGGAGATTTTCCCATCTACCGAATGAGCCACGATTATTTCACTCATTGGAGTTCGGCATTACTGGGGGGAGGAGAGACGAGCTTTTATGCCGATCCGGGAGTCGAGCATTTGACCTTGTGGAATTCGCCCCATCAGGTTTGGGGCTGGCAAGAAACCCCCGCAGGGCGATCGCGCATTACCGCAGCGATCGCGATCCAGCAGTGGCTTGAAGACTTAACCCAGAGATAAACAGAGCTTTAGGCGCTAATAATTTCCCCAGCTTAAATTAACCTTTCAGATACAAAAATAGCGGCGATTTTTGCTTAGATGGCGATCGCCGCTATGTCCAATATCTTTCTTAGATTTCAAATTTAGCTCAAATGCCCATAAAACGCCGTAATTTTCTGCTTTTCCTGGGAGCAAGTCTGGGAACTGCGGCCATTGGCTCTCTCCCTAGCCCGAATCCCCGCTTTACCATGCCTTTTGCGGGTTCGGCATCAGCAGCCACCGGAGGAACGCTCAGTTTCCAACCGATCCAAATCCCCATGCCGTTGAACATTCACGGTATGTCTCCTGCCGAGCAAAAACAAGCCTACAGCAGCTTTGAGGTCATGGACGACCTTGTTATCCCCGAAGGCTTTACCTACGATGTTATTGCCGCTTGGGGCGATCGCATTGGCGATTCCCGTTTCGGCTACAACAACGATTACCTTTCCTTCGTTGAAACCGGGCCGAACCAAGGCTATCTCACCATTAACTTTGAATATATTAGCGGTGGGACTTGGATGCAAACCTACGAGCAAGTCATTGGTAAATCCTTGCCCTTCGCTGCGGTAAAAGCGGCTGCTAGTGCCACAGACGGCGAAATTGACGCTTTTGCCCTCCCAGACAACGACCCCCTGAAAGGGCAAATTGAGGCGATCGCCAAAGAAGGCTTGATCGACCAAGGCATCGGTGTCATCTCGATTCGTCGTAATAATCAAGGTCAATGGGAACGGACTTATTCTCCTAGCGATCGCCGTATTACAGGCATTTCCGGCTTAGAAGACGGTCGCTACCTCAAAACCACCGGGCCATCTATTGCTGTCTTCCGTAAAAGCAACAAAATGGGCTACGAAGACAACCTCGGCGACAAAATTATCGGCACATTCCAAAACTGCGCTGGGGGAACAACGCCTTGGGGAACGGTTCTCAGCGCCGAAGAAAATGTCCAAGACCAAATTCCCGAATACGTCATGGCCGATGGGTCTTCCCTCGATCCTCGTGAAAAGCGTTTTATCATTAACGACGAAGAAGTAGACGGTCGCGCCAACGTTTTCGGCCTCGCGGGCAATAAATACGGCTGGATGGTGGAAGTCGATCCGGCTAATCCTAACGATTACGGCACAAAACACACCTGGCTGGGTCGCTATCGTCACGAAGCTGTGGGGATTCGCGCCGTTGCGGGTCAAAAACTGGCGATGTATTCGGGATGCGATCGCCGGGGCGGCCATCTCTACAAATTCGTTAGTAATGGCACGGTTCGCAGCCCCCAAGCCAAGGCTAACTCTCGCCTCCTTGAAGACGGAATGCTGTACGGTGCAAAATTCAACCCCGACGGTACGGGAACTTGGATTCCTCTCACCCTCAACACCCCTGTCGATCCTGTGTTACCCAGTCAGGTTGATGGTGGCATGGTACCTCTCCCCAATCGCGATCGCGCTGTGGGCGGTATTGTTGAATATACCAGCGACGCGGAGGTAATGGCGTACAAAGCGCAATTTAAGACCTTGGGCGACCTCTATATGGGGACAGATGCCGAAAAACAAGGGGCAATCCTAATTGACGCTCACTTTGCCGCTAATGCTGCCGGGATTAGCTGTACAGCCCGTCCTGAAGATACCATTGTTGACCAAGATGGCACATTATATATTGCCTTTACTTCGGGTAGTCCTGGGGGCGATGGCGGCCCGGATTCGGCGGTATTCACTGGCCCTGATGGCGAGTCCAGTTACGAGTTTGGCTGGATTTTCCGCTTACAAGAACGTGGCGACAATCCCGCAGCGATGATGTTTACCTGGGAGAAACTCGCCGTCGGTGGCGAACCCGTTGACGGCGGTTGGGGCTTCTCCAACCCGGATAATATCGAGGTGGATCGCGACGGTCATCTCTGGATGGTCACGGATATATCTACCAGCAGTCATAACAAAGCCGTTCCCAGTCGCAATAAAGATGGTCAGCCTTTGAGTGAGAAGAACTTATTAGGTTTATTTGGCAATAACTCCATCTGGTTCATCCCCACTTCTGGGGCAAATGCAGGTCGGGCTTTTCCCTTCGCGATCGGGCCGATGGAGTGCGAGATTTGCGGGCCTTATCTATCTCGCGACCAGGAAACCCTCTTTGCGGCGGTGCAGCATCCGGGGGAAAAGAACGGCATTCGCCAGAATATGGCAGCAGAAAGGCGGAATTACGCCATGCAGACCACGGACGGTCAGGTATTCATGCAGGAGCGTCAAGTTCCCCTCGGTTGCAATTGGCCGGGGAAACAAGCCAACAATCCGCCTAAGCCTGCGGTAGTGGCAATTCGTCGGTTGTAAGGGTTGGTAGTAAGCCCTTCGGGGCTTCTCCTAACAGTTGACAAATTTTAGCAATAGGGATATTGTAATCTGGGTACAAGATTCTCAATAAGTAAAAGTAGACTAAAGTTGATTCTTCCTTACCGCATTGAGGTTAAGAAAAGAATAAAATTTGCCTAAAAAATAGCAAAAAAACATAAACTTTAGCCAACTTAAACTGACTGATTAAAAAAACGAATAATTCTTGTCTAACCCAGACAACAGGTGATAGTGTACGATCGCGAAACCTAAAATGAAAGGTCAACAGAATTTGACCAAACTAATTCAAAATATTTGCCATCAGTGGTAAATTAAGATTGGTATTTTTTGGTACTTTATCCTAAAAAGGTGTGAGGGATAACTCTATGTCTAAACTATTCTGGCAGATGTTAAAAGCCGCCCCCGTAGTTGTCGGTGGTTCTTTGTTGATTGCTAGTGGTGCAAATGCTGAAACTGCTCCTGGGACTCAACCGTTAGAAATCGCTCAAAACAGCGAAGAAATCTTAGAACAAATTGAAACCTATAGCAATGAAACCGATAACGGTTCTCTGGGGCAAAGCGTCCAAGGTGCGTCCAAATTCCGCGATGTTTCCCCCAACGACTGGGCATTCCAAGCCCTAGATGACTTGATTCGTCGTTACGACTGCTTAGTGGGGTATCCTAACGGAACTTTCCGAGGCAATCGTCCCCTAACTCGCTATGAATTTGCCGCCGGTTTGAACGCTTGCTTAAACCAAATTGAGCGTTTAATTGCCTCTGCAACGGCGGATTTCGTCACCCGCGACGACCTCGAAACCCTGCGAGCTTTACTGCAAGAGTTTGAAGCGGAATTAATCGCCCTCGGTACTCGCGTCGATAGCTTAGAAGCCCGTACTGCTTTCCTCGAAGATCACCAGTTCTCCACGACTACCAAACTCAATGGTGAGGTGATCTTTAACTTGGCTGATGTTTTCACCGACCTCGATCAGCAGTTTGATACTGACCGCGATGGTCTCAGAGATGATGGCGCTCCCGGTGGTGGTAACACGACTTTTGCCGATCGCGTTCGCTTAAACTTGGATACCAGCTTCACCGGACGCGATCGCCTGCGAGTTCGTTTGCAAGGCCGCAACATCATCTCTCCCGTCAACTCGATTCGGAATCTCGGTGTTACCAACGAAGGTCGTCTTTCCTTTGAAGGCGATGAAGGTAACGATGTATTCGTAGATTACCTTGGCTACCGCTTCCCCATCGCTGACGGTCGCGGTCAAGCAGAGGTCTTCGCCAATGGCGGGGCCATCGACGACTACCTCAACACAGTAAACCCCTTTGACTCTAGTGGTTCGGGCTTTGTGGGTCGTTTTGCTTCTCGTAACCCCATCTATCGTGTCGGCGGTCAAAATGCTGGTTTGGGGGTTAGCTTTGATGTCACTGACAACATCAACTTAGCCGGGTTCTACCTTGCTGGGGAAGCTAACGATCCGAGTGCTGGTGCTGGTTTATTCAACGGCGACTACTCTGCCGGCGGTCAAATCACTTTTGAAGCCAACCGTTTCACCATTGCGGGAACTTACATCCACGGTTACACCGGTAGTAGTGGTGTCGGTTGGGGTGTTGGTAGCCGTCGCTCAGGTAACTTTGAAGTTGCTAGTCCTTTTGGCGGTAGCACTGCTCCGGTTTCCACCAATAACTACGGCGTTCAAGTCAACTTCGACTTCACCGATAAACTATTCATCGGCGGTTGGGGTGGCTATACCGCAGCTACTGCAATTGGTGTTGGCGATGGCGATATCTGGAACTGGGCGGGTTACGTGGGTCTGCGCGACCTCGGTATGGAAGGCAGCAAACTCGGCTTCCTGGTCGGGATGGAACCCAAACTTGCTGGTTCTGATGCTAATGTTGCTACGCTCGGTATTCGTAACTTTGGCACAAATCGCGCTGACCGCGATACCAGCTTACACCTCGAAGGAATTTACGCTTTCCCGGTGAATGACAACATCTTGATTACTCCTGGCGTGATTGTCATCACCAACCCCGGTCACAACAGCACCAACCCGACTCTGTGGATTGGTACGCTCCGCACTACCTTCAAGTTCTAGAAACTCGGAGCAACCGGGGAAAAGTTTTTCCTCACACTAACTCAAAGCTATTTTTAGCCAAGAGTTTCGGCTGATTTTAAGTTAAGAGTCCTCTCGTGATGAGGGGGCTTTTTTGTTGCCAGAGAATTGAATCTAACAAAAGTCAAAAAAACCACAGCATTAAACCCAACGGCACGATATTCTGGAAAACTAGACCATTTGCGATCATACGTTGTTTTGGGGAATCTCAATATCATGCGATTGGCAACACGAACCGAACAAGTGCCAGCATCGATTACACTAGCTATCTCTGCTGAAGCGAAAGCCATGAAAGAGGCAGGGTTGGATGTGTGTAGTTTTAGCGCCGGAGAGCCAGATTACGATACGCCAGACCATATCAAAGCGGCAGCCAAGCAAGCCCTAGATGATGGTAAAACCCGCTATGGCCCGGCGGCTGGAGAACCGGCTTTGCGAGAGGCGATCGCGACCAAGTTATATAAAGATAATAAGCTGAGTTACAATGCCGAGAATGTGATTGTCACCAACGGCGGCAAACATTCTTTGTTTAACTTGATGATGGCGTTGATTGAAGCTGGAGACGAGGTGATTATTCCATCTCCTTATTGGCTGAGTTACCCAGAGATGGTGAAACTCGCGGGAGGTACGCCGATTCTTGTACCCACCACCGCCGAAAATGAATATAAGATTACGCCAGAGCAATTAGCACAGGCGATTACACCGAAAACGAAGTTATTTGTCTTAAATTCACCTTCTAATCCCACGGGTTCGGTTTATAGCCCTGCTGAACTACAAAAACTCGCTGAAATTATCGTCGAACGCGATATTTTAGTGGTTTCTGATGAAATTTACGAGAAAATCCTTTACGATGGCGCAGTGCATCAAAGTATTGGCTCGCTCAATGCAGATATTTTCCCTCGTACAATTGTTAGTAATGGTTTTGCCAAAAGTTACTCGATGACGGGGTGGCGTGTGGGCTATATTGCCGCGTCTGTTGAGTTAATCCAAGCGATGAGTAAGATTCAAGGTCACAGTACCTCGAATGTCTGTACCTTTGCTCAGTATGGCGCGATCGCGGCCTTGGAGCAAACCCAAGAACCTCTCGATGTGATGCGTCAAGCTTTTACCGAGCGACGCAGATTTATTGTAGACCGCATTAACCAAATTCCCCGGTTGAGTTGTCCGACTCCCCAAGGGGCATTTTATGTATTTGTAGACATTAGCGAGATGGGGATGCCTTCTCTCGATTTTTGTCAGGCATTACTCAAGGAGCAGTATGTCGCAGCGATTCCCGGTGTCGCGTTCGGGGAAGATCGCTGTGTTCGTCTATCTTACGCCACCGATTTACCCTCGATTCAAAAAGGTATGGAGCGCTTAGAGAAATTTGTCACAACTCGTTCGTAAAGGGCAATTCCGTAGGGGAGATCGCCTTGAGAGAACAAATAACTTGACTCAATCAAAGCGCTGTAACCCTCTACTGGTAGAGTTTTTTGCCAAGATTCGCGATTAATTTCAGAAATTTCTGACAAACTTTCCAGATTGAGTCGGGTTAAACCAGTAGTAAGGAATGGTAGATGCACCCTGGTTACTTACCCCTTCAAGCGTAGTATATATTGGTTTTGCCAATTCGCGATCGCTTGAGGGGCTTTTTTTTAGCAAAAATACAGATTTGGTTATTGGTTGTTAGTTGTTAGTTGTTGGTTGTTTGTCACAATCTGATGACTCTCTTTGAAACCTTAAATCGACTTTTTGAGGCTGAAAATTTAGTATACTCTGGCGTTGAGCCATTTTGAAAGTCTGTTGTAAGGCCAAAGTTCCTGGCATCTTTCTGGGACAAAATTCCCACTTCCCCCGATTGCCCACTACCCCTTAATCGCTGATAACTGAAAATCCCCCCTCTTTACCCGACTACCCAATTGCCTCAAATAACTTACCTCCCTTCACCTGCGCTGATTTGCTATAATTTCCAGTATTTCTGGGTGCGTTAGGAATTGCGTAGTGGCGTGACACACCTAAAATGAGGCTTTATCGTAGGGTGGGTTAGGCGGTTAAAACTTCCGCTATGACTGCAATCTAGCTATCCGCCGTAACCCACCGTTTAAAGTGTGTCACAGCAGTAGTGGCTTGACACACCTAAAACGAGGCTTTATCGTAGGGTGGGTTAGGCGGTTAAAACCTAAGCTATGACTGCGATTGGGCAATCCGCCGTAACCCACCGTTTAAAGTGTGTCACAGCAGTAGGGTGGGTTAGGCGGCTAAAACTTCCGCTATGACTGCAATCTAGCTATC
>JAWQFT010000054.1:0-32282 GCA_035968055.1 Jaaginema sp. PMC 1080.18
AACCAACAACCAACAACCAATAACCAACAACCAACAACCAACAACCAACAACCAATAACCAACAACCAACAACCAACAACCAACAACCAATAACCAACAACCAACAACCAACAACCAACAACCAATAACCAACAACCAACAACCAACAACCAACAACCAATAACCAACAACCAACAACCAACAACCAACAACCAATAACCAACAACCAACAACCAACAACCAACAACCAATAACCAACAACCAATAACCAATAACCAACAACCAATAACAAAATTACCCTTGAGGTTCAAAATCTAACGCCGCAGAATTCATACAGTAGCGTTTTCCGGTAGGTTTAGGCCCGTCGTTGAAAACGTGACCCAAATGGGCATCACAAGCCGCACACAAAACTTCTGTGCGAGTCATAAAGAGGCTTTTATCGGTTTCATATTCGACGTTACCCTCAGATACCGGGGCCCAAAAACTCGGCCAGCCCGTACCAGAATCGTACTTGGTTTCAGAGCTAAAAAGTTCTGTGCCGCAACAAATACACTTGTAAGTGCCAGAACGCTTGTTATCGTGGTATTCTCCCGTAAAAGCTCGTTCTGTGCCTTTTTTGCGGGTCACTTTGTATTGTTCGGAGGTGAGTTGCTCTTGCCACTCTTGGTCGGATTTTTGGATTTTTTGTACCATCTTTGTTAAAAAAACTTAACGTTACTTGACATCGATCCTAGCGTGTTTGCCAGGGATCGATCCCAAAAAAGTGGGGAAGTAACGGTATCGTTTTAAAATAATTAGGCTTGGGTCATATTGGTTAAATTTATGAATCTACCTGTCAAACTCCCCCAAACAATTATGCTCTTGGGTGCGGGTGAATTGGGCAAAGAATTCGCGATCGCCGCTCAACGTTTGGGGAACTTTGTGATTGCTGTAGACCGTTATGCAAATGCTCCCGCGATGCAAGTTGCCGATCGCGCTGAAGTAATTTCGATGTTGAGTGGGACAGATTTAGAGCGTTTGGTCAAGCAGTATCAACCCGATCTGATTGTGCCAGAAATTGAGGCGATTCGGACAGAAAAGTTACTAGAATTTGAACAGCAAGGGTATCGGGTTATCCCAACCGCAGCCGCGACGAATTACACCATGAATCGCGATCGCATTCGGGAGTTAGCTTCACAAGAGTTGGGGATTAGAACGGCAAAGTACGCTTATGCCAGTAGCGAAGCGGAGTTAGTGAAAGTTTCGGCAGAAATTGGTTTTCCTAATGTGGTAAAACCCGTGATGTCTTCGTCGGGAAAAGGACAATCTACAGTCAAGTCTCCTGAAGCGGTTAGTCAAGCTTGGGAATACGCGATCGCCGGATCGAGAGGAGCAAGTCAACGGGTGATTGTTGAAGAATTTATTGACTTTGAAGTTGAAATTACTTTACTGACAATTAAGCAGTGGCAAGACCCAACTTTGTTTTGTCCGGCGATTGGTCATTGGCAAGAAAGAGGGGATTATCAAGAGTCTTGGCAACCTACAAGATTAACGGAAACTCAAGTAAAAGCGGCGCAACAAATTGCCCTCAAAATTACTGATGCTTTGGGGGGGGCTGGTATTTTTGGAGTTGAGTTTTTTGTAACAACTGATGAGGTTATTTTTTCAGAACTTTCCCCCCGTCCCCACGATACGGGAATGGTGACTTTAGTTTCTCAAAGTTTGAATGAATTTGAGTTACATTTACGGGCAATTTTGGGTTTACCTATTCCTAGTATTCAACAGTTAGGACCAGCCGCTAGTGCTGTTATTTTAGCAACAGAAAAGGCTGACAATCTTGCTTATATCGGGGTAGCTGAAGCTTTGGCTGAACCGGATGTTGAGGTGCGTTTATTTGGTAAGCCTGATTCGCGTCCCTATCGGCGGATGGGAGTCGCTTTAGCCAAGGGTAAAACTATTACTCAAGCCCGAAACAAAGCCAAAGCTGCCGCTCGCTGTATTAAAGTTGTCTCGTCTTAATTGCGAGTTTTTCTAACATTATTTATTCATTTTGTCAAGATTATTATGCCCATATTGGATCGAATTCGTTTAGGATTGGCGGTGGCGATCGCCAAAAGTGTAACTACTGTCGTGAAAACGTTGCGGTTGGGAGCAGCCAGCGTTCTTCCGGGAGAAATTGCCCGCCGGATTTACGCTAATCCTCTACCTTTTTTGTTTGCTCAAATTGAGCGAGGGGTTATTTTAATTGTAGGCACAAATGGCAAAACGACAACGGCATTATTATTGCGTAAAATTCTCGAAAGTCAGGGCTTGAAAGTCATTCATAATGAAACTGGTGCAAATCTGATTAATGGTTTGATTACCGCGTTACTCAATCAAGCAAATTTGGTGGGGAGTTTAACTGCTGATTACGCAATTTTAGAAGTAGATGAAAATATTTTGCCTTTGTTACTCAAAGATTGCCAACCCCAGTACATTTTGGGTTTGAATTTATTTCGCGATCAACTGGATCGCTACGGAGAAGTTGATACCATTAGTCAGCGCTGGCGAAACGCGATCGCGCCTCTACCTAACGATACCGTAATCGTTCTCAATGCCGACGATCCCACCTTATCCTATTTAGGACAAAACTTACCGCAAAATGTTTCATTTTTTGGCTTAAATGAGCCAGATTTGTACCTAGAAAAAATACCCCACGCTGTAGACTCGATTTATTGTCCGAGTTGCGGTGCGGCATTGCATTACCAAGGCATTTATTTATCCCATTTAGGAGATTACAATTGTCCGAATTGTGATTTTCAAAAAAGCCCTACTGCCCTCAATAGTCAAGAATGGCCGCAAATTCTCATCGGAGTTTATAACAAATACAATACCCTCGCTGCGGGTCTTTTAGCTCAGATAATCGGCATCAAACGCCCCGCCATTGAAACTACCATCAAAAACTTTAAAGCCGCCTTTGGTCGTGCTGAAGAACTCACCGTTCAAAACAAACATATTCGGATATTATTGTCTAAAAATCCTGTAGGGATGAATGAAACTATCCGAGCCGTTAAAGATATTAAAAAACAAGGCAAAGCATCTACCTGTTTAATGGTCTTAAACGATCGCATTCCCGACGGTACAGATGTGTCTTGGATTTGGGATGTTGATGTGGAAGTTTTAGTCGCCGTCGGTGGCACAATTGTCGTGAGCGGCGATCGCGTCTATGACATGGCTTTACGTCTGACTTATAGCCAAGATAACCTCGATCCCGTGGAAAATAACTGTAAAATCATCATTAAACAAGACTTACACGAAGCAGTCGCCACCGCCCTCGCTCAAACTCCCGTAGGCGAAACCTTACACATTCTCCCGACCTACTCAGCCATGTTAGAAGTGCGGCAAATTTTGACAGGACGGAAGATTTTGTAAACAGCGATTAAGGGGCAGTCGGCAATCGGCATTTGGTCAAAAATCAAGTCCCTCTACCGTGGGCAAAAGATGTGGGGTGAGGGCAATTATCCTAACTGCAAGATGTACTGTCATAACTGTGCCACTTTATAGAGACTAGGGGATTGCCTGTATCGAAATCAAAGAGCGAACGTTACCATAGGACAAGGTGCGATCGCCCTAGTTTAGTATTGCCTCACGCACAATTATTTAGTAGCCCCTTTTTGGCATTGTTCTTCAGTATTTTCGGTGACTCATGGAAATTCCGGTTGTTGGCAAAGTGAAACGCCCTCTCCCTTGGATTATTGGTTTGATTGTGGTCAGCACCCTCGGTTTAGGCGCATTCACCGTCTTTGCAATTAATAACTCCTTTCGCGCTCGCGAGGATATCGACGACTTAACCATTACCGCCACCCAAGAAGCCCTAGTCGCTCGGATTCAAGCCAGTGGGACAGTAACCCCCGTCCTTAGCGTCAATATCAGCCCCAAAAACGCCGGACGCATTCAACAGTTACTCGTGGAGCAAGGGCAAAGAGTCAAACAAGGCCAACCCCTTGCAGTCATGGAAAACGCCGAAATTCGGATGCAGGGAGCGCAAGCTGAAGCCAACATCCGAGAAGCGATCGCCGCCTTTGAAGAAGCTCAAGTTAAGATTAACGGGGAAATCGCTCAAGCCGAACAACGCTTTAACCAAGCTCAAGCCCAACTTGCCGCCGCACAACAAACGATTCCGGCTCAAGTCAACCAAGCCGCAGCCCAAGTCCAAGCGGCTCAAACCCGTTTAGGTCTAGCTGAACGTCGTGTCGAACGCAACCGCACCTTAGAAGATGAAGGCGCGATCTCCCGCGACAGTTTTGACGAAGTAAAGGTAGAATACGTCAACGCCCAAGTCGCCCTTGCAGAAGCCCAACAGCGCCTCCAAGAAGTCAGACAAATTAGTAGCGGCAACCTCGAAGGTCATCCCGAATTCCAACGCCTGATTGCCGCCGCTAGGGAAGCCGAATTCGCCCTCAAACAACGCCAAGCCAGTGCCTCGCGAGAACTCAACCGCCTCAAAGCCGCCGTAGAATCCGCGCAAGCTAATCTCGAACGCATTAAGGTCTTATTCCAAGACACCCGTATTGTTGCCCCCTTCGACGGCATTATTACCCAACGCTACGCCAACGTCGGCGCTTTTGTGACCCCCACCACTTCCGCATCCAGTACTGCTTCGGCTACTTCTACATCCATTCTCGCGATCGCTCAAGGTCTCGAAGTCATCGCTAAAGTCCCCGAAGTGGATGTCTCCCAACTCCAAGAAGGCCAACCCGTCCAGGTGATGGCTGACGCTTACCCCGATCTCACTTTTCGCGGTCAAGTGCGCCAAGTTGCCCCTGAAGCGATTATCGAGCAAAATGTGACTTCCTTTGAAGTGAAAATTGCCCTTGCCCCGGAAGCCCAAGAAACCCTCAAATCCGGCATGAATGTCGATGTCACGTTTATTGGTCAGCGACTCAACACCACTGTGGTTGTACCGACAGTCGCGATCGTTACCGAAGACGGCGAACAAGGAGTCCTGATTGTCGGGGAAGACAACAAACCCGAATTTCGCCCCGTTACTATCGGTCTGACTCTTGGCGACCAAACCCAAGTCCTCGAAGGCTTAGAGCCAGGCGAACGCTTGTTTATTGACTTACCTGACGACAGCCCGTTTGAGGAGTAGCTTTTTCAGTTATCAGTAATCAGTAATCAGTAATCAGTGTTTTGGGCAGTAGGTCTTGGGCAGTGGGCAGTCGGGGGATTTTGGGCAGTAGGTCTTGGGCAGTCGGCAGTAGTTTTGGGCAGTCGGCAGTCGGCAATCGGCAATCGGGGGATTTTCAGTGACCAGCGACCAATAACTAATAACCAACAACTAATAACAAACAACCAACAACCAATATATGGACTTCCTCGAAACTGTCAAAATGGCTGCGTCTACCTTGCGGAGTAATAAACTGCGGAGTGCGCTGACGATGTTAGGTATTGTCATTGGTAATGCGTCGGTGATCGCGATGGTGGGGATTGGTCAAGGAACGCAACGCTTGGCAGAGGAGCAGTTTGAGTCTCTTGGCCCTAATACTTTGTTTATTGTTCCCGGATCGCGAGAAGAACGAGAAACTACTTTCGATATGCCGAAAACTCTGGTTTGGGAAGATGCCAAAGCTATTGCAGCCCAAGTTCCTAGTATTGAGGGGGTTGTACCTCAGATTAACTTGTCTCAGGTGGTGACTTATCGCGATCGCAACGCTAATAAAATTATCGTCGGGACAACTCCAGAGTTTTTAACAGTTCGCAGTTTCGATGTGGCTAAAGGTCGCTTTATCAACGATCTCGATTTACAACGGAATAATCGCATTGCCGTTATTGGTTCTGATATTGCCGATCGCTTTTTTCCAGGCAATGATGCTATTGGTAAGCGGTTACGCATCAAAAATATCAGTTTTGAAATTGTCGGTGTCATGGAAGCGAAAGGCTCTTTTTTGGGAAATAACCAAGATGAGTTTGTTTTTGTGCCTCTGACTACGATGTCGAGCCAATTACGCGGACGGACTTCTCCTTACGGCTTGGAAATCTCGTTTATTTCGATTTCGGCAAAAGATGCGAAAAGTGTCAATGCGGCTAAGTTTCAAATTACTAACTTGCTGCGTCTGCGTCACAATATTACCGGAGCAGATGATTTTAACATTCAAACCCAAAAAGATATCTTGACGATTGTGGGGACGGTAACCAGTGGTTTGACGACAATGCTGGCGGCGATCGCGGGGATTTCTCTACTGGTTGGGGGTATTGGTGTTATGAATATTATGCTGGTTTCTGTTACCGAACGCACGCAAGAAATTGGTTTGCGTAAAGCAATCGGGGCAAAACAAGGGGATATCCTCGCTCAGTTTTTAATCGAAGCGATTATTTTGTCGGCGTTGGGGGGTATTTTCGGTACGTCTTTAGGGATTGGGGGCGTTTACTTGGTTAGTGCTGTGAGTTCTCTCAAAGCGGCACTTTCTCCTGTGGCAATCGTTTTGGCGGTGGGTGTTTCTGGGGGAATTGGCTTATTTTTTGGCGTATTTCCCGCTCGTCGCGCGGCTAGGCTCGATCCCATTGTGGCACTGCGGACGGCGTGATTTTTGAGAGCGATTGCACTCAGCAACCAATAACCAAAAACTAAAATTAGTAATTTTGCCAAGACCCCTTGACGATTGTACTGACCCAAGCTATATTATGTTGGTGTGAGGAGCGAACCAGTAAGAGAACCGAGACGAAACACGGCAAGTCGTCGGTTCTCTTTCTGATCTGGGGTTTTTTAGGCGATCGCGCTCAATTACCAAGTAATTAGCTAGATGAATCGCAATCGCTCCCAGTCTCCCAAATCTCTACAATCGCCATCGGGGAGTCACCTGTAATTGTTCTCGCAGCAGTCGCCACAAGACCTTCTGAGCCATTGCAACCAGGGCTAACCGAGTGAGAGCCAGTTGGGGGGTATTGCGCTGCACCTCGCCCCAAATACGGCAAGTTTGCTCAAACTGCAATCCGGCTTTACCCAGACGTAAAGCAGCTTGAAGTCCAATCTTCGTGGGGGCGATCGCCTCAAGATCGAGAATATCCCAAATTTGACCGAGTAATGCCCATTCTGCTGTCTGTGAGAAGCGGATACGATGGTTCTGCAACCAAGGTACATTTTGCGGGGATTGCCAACGCCACGGTGGAGGGGTATCGGGATATTCGAGGCGAATCAGGCGATCGCGGTGAGCCATTTGTAGCAACGTACAAAAACGGACGTGGATATACTGAAGGGGGAATAGAGCCGCCGTCAGGGGCGTTTCGGTTGTGTCTGCGACAGTAGGGACAATAAACTCTAGACTGTGCTGTAACCAAGCAGCTAAAGAGCGATGGCACAGTTTGCCTTCGAGCCATCCTTGAGGCAGTACCCGTATTTCCCAATCGGACTGCTGTTGTGCCAAAATCGCTCCTAGGGATGACGCGATCGCCTCTGGGGATTTTTGCCACTGAGAGCTAAGTTGTCGGGCGATCGCGCTCCGATATCCCATAACCGTATTATCTCGGATACGACTGACCGGAATTGAACGAAAGTTAGCCTCTCTCTGCGTAAATTTAGGGGATTCCGACTCCGTTCTCAAAATTTGTTGCGCTTTCTGGAGACATCCCTGAAATTGCGGTTGTGGCGCGAACAATTGTATATACCTCTTAACAGAAAATACCAAAGCAGCGTATTTTTTGATACTTTGATTCTAGGTAGTATTTTTTCAAAATCCGTTTAACAACAATGGCCTTGTTGCCTATGCAATCCTCACCATCCCCGTCAGCAGCATCTCGTCCTTTCCTCACTTGGCAGCGTATCATTGATTGGGCTCAATCTCACTATCGCGATCGCGTTTTCAACAAAGACGAGCGCGTTCCCGCTCGTTCGGGCTTACTCTACCTCGTGCAAAAAGGTTCAATTCGCTTAGTCGGAACCGCTAGAGTCAATACCGCTTCCCCCAACCCTGAGACGGGAGTAGAAGACGCATTTTTAGGATTTGTCGGTGCAGGCTATCCGTTTGAAATTGTAGCTCAGTCGCCCTTTAACCTCCAAGCCTATGCCCATGTAGACCAAACCACAGTAATCTGGATGTATTGGCACGATTTAGACAATTGGCCGCATTTTCGGCGAGAAGTCTTAGATGCTTTTCGCTATCAGCACCAACGCAAACTCCTGTGGTTAAGTACCCTCGGACAACGGCGCACCATCGATCGCTTACTCGGACTAATTACCCTATTGATTGACGAGTATGGCGAACCCACAGAACAAGGATATTGTCTACCTTATCCCCTAACCCACGCTCAAATCGGCAGCGCGATCGGGTCAACCCGCGTGACGGTAACTCGCTTAATGGGAAAACTCAAGCAACAAGGCTTAATTTGTCTCCAAGATGATAATTTGATTTGTTTGCCTGATTCCTCAAATTTCAACGGCAAATCAACAATCGACATCGATGACGACTAAAAAACCCAAGTTGGGAGATTCCTTTTCTGGGGCAAAATCTCCACTCCCCCCGACTGCCGACTGCCCAAGACCTACTGCCCCAAATCCCCCGACTGCCGATAAGGAATTCTAAGAGTAAAGCAACTGCCTTTATTTAACTCTGACTCCACCGTAAGTTCGCCTTGGTGCAAATGGGCCAGTTTGCGCGATAAAGCCAAACCCAAACCCGTGCCTTTGTGAAGTTTATGGCGGTGAGTTTTAGCTTGATAGAAGGGTTGAAACAAGTTTTCAAGGTCTGCGGGGGTCATGCCAATACCAGTGTCAGTGACGGCAAAATTGAGCATTTGGCGATCGCGACAGACTTGCAGCGTTACTGAGCCAGTTTCCGTGAATTTTATGGCATTGGAGAGCAAATTCACTAAAATTTGTTTGAGTCGCCTTCGATCGGCATAACATAAAGTGACCTCTGGACTAATGTCGAGGTTGAGGTCGAGACTGGCTTGGTGAGCTTGTTCTTGCAGAAGGGAAACCGCAGCAAGACAGACTTCTTCAACAGCCAGAGGTTCAACGATGAGTTCTTCTCGATCCGCTTCAATTTTTGAAATGTCGAGGAGGTCGTTGATCAAAGAAAGTAGGTGTTCGCCTGCCGTAAAAATGGCTTTAGCATATTGGTGTTGCTTGGGGTTAAGATCGCCGTAAATTTGTTCGAGAAGCATCCGCGAAAAGCCAATAATACTGGTTAGGGGGGTGCGGAGTTCGTGACTCATGGTGGAGAGTAACTCGCTTTTGGCTTGGTTGGCAGCTTCGAGGGAACGAGCATGGTCTAGGACTGTGGTTTCTAGGGTTTCGAGACGCTGGAAACTGTTAAAGGCGATCGCGATTTGATGGGCAACATCAATGGCTAGTTGGATTTCTAAGGTAGTGAAATGGCGCGATCGCGTTACGGTTTCTAAAGCTAAACTTCCCATGAGGCGATCGCCCTCAAACAAAGGAATACTTAACAAAGAAGTAGTCTGGCTGTGTTTTTGCACTTGGGCAGTTTGAGCTTTGTTGGCGCAATATTGCGGATAATCCTCGATTTGGAGGTATTGCTGTTCTTGATACTCGCTTTTTTCCCCAAACAGTTCTTGCCACTCCGAACTCGGCAGACATTTTTGTAGTAAAGAGGGAATCGTTGCCGTTTCGCGCCATTCTTGCTCGATTGTCGCGGTTTCTGCCCCAAAACGCAATAATACCACTCGTTCTACTTGGAAATATTGACCGACCGAGAGCATCATTTTTTGCAGAATAGCAGTAAAATCCAGGTTGCTACCGAGGAGGTTTTGGAGTTGAATAATCAGTTGTCGTTGTTGGTAAGCGGTGGCTAGTTGTTGATTAAGGCGGTCTTCTTGCAGGGCGATCGCGCATTGTAAGCCAATCATTTCAATAACATTCAACTGTTTGCTCAGATTGTGCGGCAGTGTATCGCCGCCATTATCCGTATTTTCGCGGTGGTAAAGATACATAATGCCCAACAATTGCTCTTGATAGCGCAGAGGTACAATCAAGCGAGTTTCCTGGGATTCTTGAACCAGATGGGTTTGCTCGATATTCAAAGATTCTGGCCTATTTTTGAGGCGATCGCGCAGCCAAGCATCAGGAGGGTCTAAAGCTACGGAAACCAGATTTTGGGGAGTGGCCGCAGCCACGGGCGTAAAATAAGGAACAACGCGAAAAATGCCGCAATAATCGCAACGGAGGAAGCAACATAGTTCGCGAGCAGCTGTTTGCAAACGTTCTACAATACTCGCAGACTGCCACATTAAATGGATGATGTCCTCTACATTCATAAATTGGCTTGGGTCAGGGGGATTAGAGGATGAGTCGCTGCAACCCGTCATGGGGTCTTGGGGATGGGTTACGGCGGGTTGGAGGAACCATTGCATTAACCAATCAGTAACTTTCCCGTAAGTCGCGGCTAACAAAAGATGACGATTCATAACTTTGGGTCACTTTATCTTAAAATGATAAATCGTTGCGAGCAGGGATTCGCGCAATTTCACGCTTTCAGCTTTGAGCTTCTTTTTCCCAGCGAAAAAGAGGGTTACTTGCGAGTAGGTCTGTATTGCGGACTATTTCCGTCAAACTGCTGACTCTAAAAAAGGGCTTGACTGCAAACTAAGAGTGTGCTTAAGCACTGATTGTTAGTGAATTGTTGTTCCCCCGATCTGCTTTCTAGTATAGAAGGCAAACATTACCCTTTACTGTTAAGTTCCTGTAAAAATCCCAGCAAATTTACTGACATTCTTTACAAAACTCTCAAATTTCGTTTAAAACTGACGGCGATTAAAAATAATAATGGCGATCGCTAATAAGGCCACAATATAAGCGACAGCATAAACCAAATCTAAACCCAATTCTAGACCGGAAGGGACAATGCCATATACCAAATCGTTGCGGGGATTGAGCCGGGAAAGATCGGGCAGAATGATATATAGGGTTTGTAGCAGTTTTTGAAGGCTGGTATTGTTGCTGAGTTGACCCAAGGCCAAGAGATCGTCACTGCCTTGCCCGACCAAGTAGATTCCCAGAGTTAACAGCGTCGCTAAAATAGCTCCGGTAAAAACACTGAAAAACAAAGCCACAGCAATTAAGACCCCTAGTTCCAAAACCAAGTAAACTCCAGACAGCCATAAATTGAGTGGGGAAAAAGTGATTTGTTGGATTGCCAAGCCCAAGCCATAAACCGCCATCATTCCTAAAACTAAAGCGATCGCGACCCCCAACAATCCCAAATGTTTGCCGACGATCAACTCCGCGCGACTCAACGGCTTGGGGAGCAAAATCAAAATAGTACGCCGCTCGATTTCTTGGGGGATTAATTGCGACCCCAGAAAAATAACAGCGATGGCGCTCAACACCCCCATCAATCCCAAACCCACATCCAGCAAAATTTTATCAGCATAAGTGGCGGAAATATCCGGTAAAATCCGTAAAGCTAAAGCCCACAAAAGCGCAAAAAAACCAATCCAGTATAAAACGCGATCGCGGAGGCCTGCGCGAAAGCCATTAAACGCGATCGCCCCAATTCGAGATAAATAATTCATCGAATTCCTACCCGTAACTACAATCGAGTTGCAATTTTCATCTAATCATGTTTCAGCTAAACACCCACAACCGCTTTCCCGACTGCTTCAAGCTGCAAATCGCCGCCGTTTCCCCCAATGTCCCTCAACACCATCACCTGAACTTAACCTTGCGCTTTGGGGAGCAGTGGCAAGCTTTACAGCAAGGCCGGATTAAATGGGGGCTAAAAGGAGGAGAACTACACCTCAAACTCGATTCTCCTGGCCTAAAACTGCGCGATCGCCCTCAAACCTTCACCGAAACCCTTAGCCCCACTGACATTCCCCTCCTCCTCGACCCCCCCAGCGACGAACCCACCTGGGAAATTTTTACCCCTAGCGCTTACCCCATCCTCCAAGGCGAAATCCTCCTTTCTCCTTGGGTTGTGCTGCACCAAGACGCTCCCCCCCAGGACTTACAAGCCCGCTTTACCGTCAAACCACACCACGTTTATCTCACCGATGCCGAAAATTTGTGGCCGCACAGCATCAGCCCCAATCAACACGCCGTTCTCGACCGCGCGATCGTCAATTTTCTCATGGAATACGAATTTGCCGCACCGCTCAGTCTCATCACCCTAGCCTCCCAAAACCCAGTCTTCAACCATCCCTCAGCCTCAACCGCCGCTTCTGACCACCTCCAAGGGCAAATTGAGCGCATTACCAGCGCTCAACCCGACAATTTCCTGGCTCTGGCTAAGGCAGCCCACCTCGACCCCAAAACCGACTTTGCTGGGGGAAATCTGCGGGGAACAGAACTCAACAATCTTGATTTTGGTAGCGCTAACTTGGTGGGGGTTAATTTCCGGGGGGCTGAATTGTGCGATTGTGACTTGAGCGCAGCCCAACTCCAACAAGCGAACCTCCGAGGGGCTGATTTGAGCGGAGCTTATCTCGCCAATGCGAACCTCCGCTATAGCGATCTGCAACGAGCCAGTTTAGCTTTAGCGAATTTGGCTGATGCGGATTTACGCGGAGCAAATCTGAGCCAAACGAATCTGAGCCAAACGAATCTCAGTCATGCGGCGGTTTCAGGGGCGTATTTTGGCGAGAATGTCGGTTTAAGCCAGGAAATGGCGGCAAATTTACAAGAACGCGGTGGGATTTTTCTTTAAAAGCTACCCACAACGCGAAAACCGATATCGTAAAGACTGCCTTGGGGGTCAAAGCAACTGCGATAAGCACTGCGACAGAGTTTTGGCCCGGTGTTCCAAGAACCACCCCGCAACACCCGTTTGGGGGTTTTGGTTTCTGTGAGCCAAGCTGAACCGTCCCTGGGAGCATTGTTGTAGTTTTCGTGCCAAAGATCGGCGCACCACTCTCGTACTAAGCCGTGAATGTCGTATAAACCGAAGGCATTGGCGGCTTGGAAGTAGCCCACTTCAGTAGTTTCGCGGCGGTCTTGGCCTTCGGGGCCGCCGTCGTAATGCCCGGTAGAGCAGATTTTACCGTTGTATTCCCAAGTTACGCCGGAGTAGTTGGCTAGGTCGGTGGTGATGGTGGGGCCCCAGTGAAAGGGGGTGGTGGTTTGAGCGCGGGCTGCGTATTCCCATTCGGCTTCGCTGGGTAAGCGGTAGGTGCGATCGCTTTGACGCGAAAGGCGATCGCAAAATTCCACGGCTTCGTACCAAGAAATTTGTTCGACGGGGCGATTCTTGCCTTCAAAACAAGCGGGATGGGAGGTCAGGGGGTGCTGAATTTCGGGGAGTTTGGCCACCGCTTGCCATTGGGCTTGGGTGATGGGATATTGACTCATCCAGAATTCCGCTACCGTGACGGTGTGTTGGGGCGTTTGATTTTTGCGCCATCCCAGTTCTTGGGAATTTGCTCCCATGAGAAACGTTCCGGGGGGAATGCGGACGAGTTCTAGGGGGATTTCTGGGGCTAGGGTTTCGCGATCGCAGGGAACCTGGCTGGAGTAGCGTTTTTGTTCGCGACCAGTGGCATCCACCGTAACGACGATAAAGGAAGATTGAGATAAGGGAAGTTGAGATAAGTCTGACATGGGCGATCGCGAGGGTGAGTTTTTTCCAGCTTTTATCCTGGAGCTACTCTACGTCAAGTCATCCTCGGAAGATCGTTCTAGGATGTTTTTAACGAATAACGGCGATCGCTCCGGTAGGAACGGCAATATCGGCGCGATCGGTGAGAATTTCGTAACCCGTCTCGGTGACTAACACGGTATGCTCGAACTGAGCCGACAAGCCATTATCAACCGTAACCACTGTCCAGCGATCGCGTAAAGTCCGAGTATAAGGGGATTTGGCATTTAAGATCGGCTCAATCGCTAAGGTCATCCCGGCTTTGAGACGGACATTGGGGAGGCGATCGGTACGGGTATTAAAAACGGCGGGTTCTTCGTGGAGTTTACGCCCCACCCCATGACCGGTAAAGTCTTCCACAACAGCGTATCCTTGGGCTTTAGCATGGTCTTCAATGGCGGCGGCGATATCGAGTAGGGTATTCCCCGCTTTCACCTGTTCAATGCCCTTGTAAAGCGTTTCTTCGGCAACTCGGATTAATTTTGCCGCAGCAGGAGAAACGCGACCAATCGCAATGGTGATACAAGAGTCTCCATGATACCCATTCTGTACGGCCCCGGTATCCACTTTCAGTACATCTCCGGTTTTTATCGTCTTTTTGGGACTGGGTATACCGTGGACGACTTCGCAATTTAAACAAGCACAAATCGAACTGGGAAAGCCGTGATAGCCTTTGAAACTGGGTTCTGCCCCCATTTCCCGAATGCGTTTCTCGGCATAGGCATCTAAGTCGGCTGTGGTCATACCGGGTTCAACGAGATGGGCGATTTCTTGAAGAACTGTAGCAACGATATGCCCCGAACGTCGCATAATCTCAATTTCGGCGGCGGATTTGATTTCAATCCCGCGCTGGCTGCGTTGCAAGGGCGGTAAGGCAGCCGTTTTGGGTTTTAGGGACAAGAGTTTGTTGAGAATATTCATTTATTTAGTTATTGATTATATGATTCACGAGCGATATTTCTTTTCTTTCCTCCCAACACTGATGACTCTCTTTGAAACGTTAATTTCCCTTTTTTGGGCTGCAATGCCGATCCGGTCTAGCTTTGAGCCTTTTAAAACTAACCCCTAAGAGAAGAAAGTTTCTGACCCCCTTTCTGGGGTAGAATTCGACTCCTCCCCCCAATGCCTACTGCCCAATACCTACTGCCCCTGATTAGGCTGATAATTGAAAAAACGCTACTGCCGAATTAAATAACTATACCAACGGGGTGGAGCATCAGAATCGAGAACCGTTCGTTGCAGCCAACGCCAGGTTTTGCCTTCTTTTTGACGCTGAATATAAATATCAAATTCGTTGTCTTTTTGAGTCACTTTTTGATTGGGAAGATCGAGTTTGAGGTTGTAGGTGCCGTGGAAGTGGAAAGTGGGTAATTTGCCGAGATAAAGGGGTTCTAGGGTTTTAACATTGATTTGGGTTACTTGGAAGTCTGGGTTACGGGTGGCGAGTTGCGCGCTGAGACGTTGCTGAGATTGCTCGATTTGCAGGGCGATCGCGCTTTTGATGATATCACCCCCTGGTGCTAAACCAATGGGCGGTTTAGCTGAACCGCAGGCAGTGAGAAAGATTAAGAGTAGCAATGCGATCGCACCGCGAAGCCCCAATGCACCCATAACCGCATTTTTAATTTTAGCCATACTTTTTGCCTGAATTCTCCCCTGCCAAGATTGGACTCAGAAGTAATGTTATATACTGTTTGAGAATACCGATCGAGATTGGCGATCGCACTTCAATTGCTTAACAACTCATGTTACCAGGCTCAATTTTACAAAAACTTTATTCCGCTCATCAATCGAGTGACAAACCTTTAAATTTAGGGGTTTATTACAAAAATACGTTGGTAGCCTTATGCCACGCCCTAGAAGACTTTATTTTGGAGTCTCATCAGCCACCGCTCGTGATTGCGGCGTTTCAGCAGGGCAAATGGTACGCTCAAGAAGCCGAACGCTACACCCAGTTAGCTGCAAAATCTCGGCAAATTACCATTATGGCCATGGCGGATACGGGCTTTGCCGATGTCAGTCATGCTGCCGATAATACAGAATTGGTGAGTTTGAAGCCAGACGACCCAGTAACCCAAGAATGGCATTTGATCGTTCTGTCTCCGACATACACAGCAATGGTGCTTTGTCAAGAGTTGACTGAAGAAGATTATGGCGATAGCGGCCAGCCAGAACGGGATTTAGAGCGCAAGTTTTACGGATTTTGGACATTTGAGCCAAAATTAGTCCAAGAAACTATCGAACTCGCGATCGCCCATTTAGGTCAGTATAACAGCGAGCTTCAGCAAAAACTCCAAAACCAAGCGGACGAGATCGCGGCAGAAGCAGCAACGGATGAGTATCAACGAGACGACCTCAGCAGCGTGGTTTTGAAGGTGGTTGATTATCTCAAAAACACCCAACAAGATATCAACAGCGCAGACGACACCGGAATGTTCGGGTCGCAAGCCCTTGATGATAACCTCATGTCCAATGAAATGCAAGCATTTTTGCGGATGGCTCAACTCATCGACCAAGCTGATGTTAACAACCCGATGGCTGCGGCTGAAGTGGCTTCTTTAGCTGAAGCGATGGGACAACTTCTCGACCTCCCAGCTTGGCAAATTAAGCGTCTGCGTTTGGCTGGATTGTTACACCGTCTCGCACCTCTACAAGGGGCTTCCCAACTGAGCAATCCTCGCAGCGAACACCAACAAAAAGTCTTAGAGCAGAAAGGGTTATTGCCCAAAGCTTCGGTATTAAGAATTATGCCGCAAATGGACGCGATCGCCAATATCATTATTCACCAATGGGAATATTGGGATGGCAGTGGCAAACCGGAAGGTCTTGCTTACGATAATATCCCTCTCGAATCGCGGATTTTGAGTTTGGTCGCGGAATTTCAGCAACAAGTTGTTCTAGCAAACACAGAAACTCAAGAAAATCCTCTTTCTCGCGCTTTCGACATCTGTCAAGCCCAGGTAGGAACTCGTTTCGATCCCAAACTCATTGAAGCGTTATCGCTATTGGTGATGGGGATTCAACAAGGTATGAGTTTACAAGCAAATCAGCCTAAAATTGCTTCGGGGATTTGGTTACTCGAAACCCCAAATAATGAAGTTGTGAAGTTGATTGGTATTTAGTTTTGATGAATCTACCGAAGTTACGGTACAAGAAATTGCTGTAACTGCTATTGTGCTAAATATAGAGTCTCAAGCGATCGCCAATCAGTCAGTTCTAGCTATGTCAAGGCGATGCTGACGATTTTTCCCACGCCGATAGACCTGCTTTTATTGAGTACCTAAGAGGAACGTTTTTCCGATCGCTTTCGAGTTTTTGTTGTTGGTTATTGATCTTGACAAGTGAGTTTAGTCCTCAAAAAGACGGTCTCTAAACTTTGGCTCTCAGGGTAAACTTTTAAAAAGGTTCAAAGCTCTATTTAATTGGCGTGTTTCTGCTATCAAAAAGCAAAATTAAAGTTTCCCGCGAGATTCAACAATTTTTTGGGCAGTCGGGAAACGAGACAAATAGCAAATAATAAATAAATAACAACAAATGGACATAGAAGCAATTCGCGCTGGCAAACACAAACAACTGCCGGGTGTAGATTTAGAAGACGAAGATTTAAGTAATAGTAATTTGGAAAAAGCTGACTTAGCTGGCGCTAATTTGATTGGTGTCGATCTGAGTCAAGCTAATTTGAAAGGCGCTAGATTGGATGGAGCTAATTTGCTGAGTGCAGATTTAAGTAAAGCTGATTTGCGGGCTAATTTTATTGGCTCAAATATGATGCAAGTTAACCTATCTTATGCCGATTTACGCGGGGGGAATTTGCGCGGTGCTAACCTGATGGGAGCTAAGGCGTATCAAGCCTCTTTGGCTGGTGTTTTCCTCAGTGGCGCAAATTTGACAGGGATTAATTTACAGGGGGTTGATTTACGCGGAGCAGATTTACGCGGAGCTAATCTCAATAGTGCCAATTTGAAGGGAGCAAATTTGTCGCAAGCGGATTTACAGGGGGCAAATTTGAGCGATTCTAACCTCGAAGAAGCGGATTTACGTGGGGTTAATTTAGCTGGAGCGAGTTTGACTGGGGCTAATTTATTATGTGCTGACCTGGACGGGGCTAATTTGGATGGGGTTAATTTTGACCGAGCTTGTTTGGTGGGGACTGCGATCGCCCATTCTTCATCCTTGACTTGAAAAACTAAGAGTATGTGTCACAATTGAGGGGGTTTTCTCGTCAAAATTCATTTAGTATTGATACAATTTGATGAATTAATGTTTAAACGCTTATTCTTTTCCAGTCTTTTACTCGGAAGTTTTTTAGCTTGTTCTTCCTCAATTAATCGTGCCGCAGAAAGCGATAATCTAGCCGCTAATTCTGTTAAAACTTCAGAAATGGCAATGGCAGAAGCTGATTTACTCCAGGCAGAATTTGACGAAATTGACCCCAAAAAATTTCAAAATCGATATAACTTAACTGTATTAGAACCGCGAGCTGTAGGATTAGATTTATTTACTCTGTTTACTCAAGAAAGTGAAGGTCGTCAAGCTGAATCTTTAGAAATTAAATATTTTCAAGGAAATACCGCTTTTGTTTTAGTAACAATTATAGGTTTAGCCGATGATTCGGTACGCTCAAAGCGCTATCGCGTCGAATTTCAACGCCAAAATCAGAATTGGGAAATGGTATCTGTAGGAGCGCAATATCAATGTCATCAAGGCCGCGGCCAGCAGGATTGGGGTGCAGATTGGTGTAGTTGAGTTACGACAATTGACTACATTTCCGGTTAAGTTTTTCTGTAACTAAACTCTTCAAAAATAAACTCGAAATGGCGCTGATTGATTATCTGAATCGACCGGAATACTGGCTAAGACCGCAACAGGTTTATCGTCGTCTTTTGAACCCCCGCAATCAAGTTCTAACCTCAGCGCAAGCGGTAAAGTTGCCTTGGGGCGTTACCATTTCGATCTACCCCGATCTAACAGAAGTGATTGAGCGATCGCTCTGGGTTATGGGTATCTACGATCTGAGTTTATCAGAGGCTCTGTGGCGGGCGATCGCGCCTGGGGAAACGGTAGTAGATATTGGGGCTAATATTGGCTATATGACAAGCCTTATGGCGGCAAAAACGGGGCATTCCGGGCGTGTTATTGGCTTTGAACCTAACCCGGAGGTTTACCAGGAGTTACAACGAAATCTAGAGTCCTGGCAACAGCAAAAAAATTGGCCGCGCACGGAGGTATATTCTTGGGCGCTATCGAGTCAAGTGGGAGAGGGAATTCTCAATATTCCCTTGCAAAATCGGGGGGAAGCGGCGTTGGTGGATTCAGTGGTAAGTGTAGCTGGGCGCAGTTCGGCCACTTATACCGTACAGTTAACCACATTGGATCGGTTTTGGCAAGAGTACAGTTTGAACGACGATATTGCCGTTTTGAAAATTGATGTAGAAGGGCATGAATTAGCGGTATTTGAAGGGGCGAAAAACCTCTTAAGTCAAGGAAGAATTCGCGATATCTTTTTTGAAGATCATGCTTATTATCCGAGTCCTGCAACAGATTTTTTAGAGCAGCAGGGTTATACAATTTTTCGGATTTGGAAGGGTTTTTGGAAGCCAGTTCTACAACCCGCAACTTACAATGCGGTGCATCGTTGGGAACCGCCGAATTATGTAGCAACTTTGGATTCTGAACGTTTATCGAAATGTTTTAGTTCTCGCGGTTGGCAAGTTTTTAGTTGCACTTAAGCATGAAAATTTTAATTTATTCTCCTTTGTTTTATCCGAGTATCGGGGGAACAGAAACGGTTACTGAAATTTTGGCTGAAGGTTTTACGAAAGTTGGCCACGAAGTTAAAGTTATTTGCCAAACGACGGTAACTCCAGAAGCAGAAAAAGTGTTTCCTTTTGGGATTATTCGACAACCTAAACCGTTAGAATTTGTGCGGTTAATGGGGTGGTGCGATGTCTTTTTCCAAGGTTCGGTGAGTCTCAAAGGATTGTGGCCGCTGTTGTTGATTCGACGACCTTTAGTAGTCACCCATCATACTTGGTATCGTCGTCCTGAAGGCGGTTTAAAACTTCCCGACCGCTTGAAACGTTGGGTGACTTATATTAGTACGAATATTGCGATTAGTGACGCGATCGCGCAAAATATTCCAGCACCTTCTACTGTGATTCCGAATCCCTATTGGAGCGATCGCTTTTACATTATGCCAGAGGTGGCACGCGATCGCGATTTAGTTTTTCTCGGTCGTTTAGTTTCGGATAAGGGAGCCGATTTACTCATTGCTGCCTTAGCAGAATTGCAAAAATATAATCTCCAACCCCAGTTAACAATTGTCGGGACGGGGCCTGAAGAAACAAGTCTCAGACAACAAGTTCGAGAGTACAACTTAGAAAAGCAAGTTGAGTTTATCGGCGTACAAACGGGGGAAAAACTAACTAAAATACTCAATCAACATCGTCTTTTAGTCGTCCCTTCCAGATGGCAAGAGCCTTTTGGTTTAGTTGCCCTCGAAGGGATTGCTTGTGGTTGTGTAGTAATAGGTTCAGAAGGAGGTGGTTTGAAAAACGCGATCGCCCATTGTGGGGTAACATTTCCCAATAACGATGTGTTAGCTTTGAGTACAATTCTATTTGACTTACTGACTCATCCCCAAGCCTTACAAACTTATCGAGAAGCAGCAGCAACTCACTTGGAAAAACATCAACCCGAAACAGTTGTCAAGTCCTATTTAGCTGTAATTGAACCTCTGATACCATGAAACTTGTTCTAGCCTTAGTTATTGTTGGTGTCGTTCTTTACGTTTCGGCTCAAGACTGGCGGCGTGCGGTTAAAGCCGTTTTCTTTATTTTAGTCATTGATGGCGCACTGCGAAAATGGGTCTTACCGCAAGCCAGTGTCGGGCTATATTTTTTCAAAGATATTGTTTTATTGGGGGCTTATCTTCGATATTATGTATTCCCCAATCGCGAACCCCACTTTCCCATTAAAAATAATGCCATTAATCTTTTGATTTGGTTGGCTTCGGGGTGGTGTATTTTCCAAGCATTCAATCCCAAACTAGGTTCGCCGTTGGTAGGAATTTTAGGGTTAAAAGCGTATTTATTTTATATTCCCTTGATTTGGATGTTACCGAGTTTATTTCGCGATCGCGATGAATTTTACGAGTTTTTGCGATCGCATCTTTTACTCATTATCCCGGTGGGTCTTTTAGGCATTGTTCAGTTTTTTAGCCCGGTGAACAGTCCGATTAATCAATACGCTCCTGATAACCCCGTAAAAATCGAGACATTTGGCTTTGCTGGGTCTACTAATGTTCGGATTACAGGGACATTTTCTTATATCAACAGCTATCAAGGTTATTTAACAGCTTGTTTTGCTTTAATTTTGCCATTTCTGTCTTTAAAACAAACAACAAAATGGCAAATTATTACTTATCTCGAACTCTTTTTAGTTTTCTTAAATAGTTTTATGACAGGTTCGCGAACACCCGTCATTGCCGAAATGTTATGTATTATTGGTTTTTTATCGATGAGAGCCATTCGCAATCCCGAAAAAACCTTAGTTTGGATTAGCCGCTTATTGCCTTTTGTCGCAGTAGGAACAAGTGCCGCGCTAATTATTTTTCGACCCGTGGTAGAAGCTTTTTCGCGACGAGTAACTTCTAACACTGATATTGGAGAACGGGTCAGTTTATCAATTATTGGCCCGTTTGATTTGACTCAATATACAGCATTTGACGGTTATGGAGTGGGGGCTACTCACGCCGGAACGGCAGCTTTAAGAAACTTACTTGGTTTACCCGCAGGGGCTTATATTCCCATCGAACTCGAACCAGAAATGGGCAAAGTCGCTTTAGAAATCGGCCCTATTGGCTTCATTTTTTGGTATACCATGAGGATAGCTTTAATCATTGCTTTATTTCTCACCTTTTGGAAAGTAAAAGACACTTTCCTCAGTGATTTTGCCCTCGCGGCTTGTTTAATTCAAGCTATTTTATTAATTAGTCAAATGGTGTTTCACCACACTTTTGCCGTTTATTACTGGCTGTTTAGCGGTTTTATTTTCTTACTTCCCTGGCTCGAATATGTCGAAAATTGGCGAAAAGAACAGCAAATTTGGCAAGAGTATGAAGAAAATAGCCCTGATTCATCCCACAGGTAATCCTTTTGCTCGTAATGCCGCGATCGCCTTTTCCGAACGAGGACAACTCGCTTGCATTATTACCACCCTAGCTTACAACCCCCAAAGCCCTCTCAGTCAAATTTTACAAACCCTACCGCAATCCCTAGCGACTCCCCTACAACAGGAATTTAACCGACGCACCTGGATTGTACCCCCAGGAGTATCTTTGCATACCTACCCCACGCGGGAAATCCTCCGTATTGCTTTAATGCGTTTGGGCTGGAGTCAGCGATTTGGAGGCAATCCTCAACCCCTGGTAGACTGGGTTTATCGCACTCTCGACGCGCAAGTAGCCCGTAACCATCTCGATAACATCGCGGCAGTGTATGCTTATGAAGACGGCGCGGCTCTGACTTTTACCGCAGCCAAAGCACAAGGACTCGCTTGCTATTACGATCTTCCCATTGTTTTTCATCGTCACAGCGAGGGTTTACAAGCCGAAGAAGCAGCCCGATTTCCCGAACTTGCACCTGCGCTACTTTCCCTGCAAGAACCCCCAGAAAAACGCTCTCGCAAAGACCAAGAAGCCCGTCTCGCCGATCGCATTATCGTACCTTCGAGTATCGTCAAGCAATCCCTCCTCGATGCCCAGATTCCTGCCGAGAAAATAGCTGTCATTCCCTTTGGCGCACCTGTCGATTACTTTCACCCGAAACCTAAGCCAGATAAGCTTTTCCGAGCTTTGTTTGTGGGACGATTAGGCCCTCGTAAAGGCGTACATTATCTCCTGCAAGCTTGGCAAGAATTACACCTCTCCGACGCAGAATTACTTTGTGTCGGGTTTAACGAGTTTCCGCAATCATGGCTGTCAACCTACACCGACACCTTTCGCTACATCTCTTCTGTTCCCCATACCACCCTGAATCAGTATTACAGCCAAGCCAGCGTTTTTGTGTTCCCCTCCCTCATCGAAGGATTAGCCCTCGTTCTTCTCGAAGCGATGGCTTGCGGTATTCCCCTCATCACCACAGTCAACGCGGGGGGTGCAGATATTATCACCGATGGGGTAGAGGGTTTCTTGATTCCTCCACGGGATACCGAAGCCCTCAAAGCCAAGTTGGAGTGGTGTTACAGCCATCCCGAAGCTTTGGCAAATATGGGTGCAGCAGCCCGTCGTCAAGCCGAAACCCTAACTTGGGATTTGTATCGTCAACGGTTGCAAACTCATTGTTTGGGTCAGGATTAAATCTAAAATTATGCTCGCGTTTGCCGTTTTAAAGTTAGATCGGCAGCTAATTGAATTGCCGCTTTCATACTGGCAGGATTAGCAATACCTTGACCAGCAATATCAAATGCCGTACCGTGATCCGGGGAAGTGCGAATAAAAGGTAGCCCAATTGTCGTATTAATTGCTTGGTCAAAAGCCATTAATTTAACTGGAATTAGGCCTTGATCGTGATATAGTGCTAAATAAGCATCGGCTGTATTAACCTGGCTATCCTCGTACCAAGCTTTGCCAGGATTGACCCAGAGGGTATCGGGGGGAACTAAGCCTTGAAGCTGACAATAAGGACGCAGTTGGCGTTCTTGCTCCAGCCAGACTTGCATCCAGTCCTTTTCTTCGCGACCGAGTTGCCCGTTTTCGCCACTATGGGGATTGAGTCCTGCGATCGCGATTTTGGGTGCAGCAATACCAAAATCAACTTTAAGACTGTCAACCAACACATCGAGCTTGCGAGATAAAAGTTCGGCGTTGAGACGAGTCGGAACTTCGCTCAAAGGAATATGAGTGGTGGCTAGAAGGGTACGCAGCGTCCATTGGGTATGGGGAGACGTTGCCACAAACATCATGCCGTATTGGTCAATTTTAGCCGCCTGAGCGCAGACTTCCGTTTGACCGGGAAAATTGTGACCGGCTGCGTGCCACCAAGATTTGGCAATTGGGGCTGTAACTAAACCGTGACAGCGGCTATCTAGAATATGGGCGATCGCGTTTTGCAAAAAAGCAAAGCTCGCAGCCCCACTCGCAGCATTTCCTTCACCAAGGGTAACGCCGTCGCGGACTTCTGGGGTGAGGGAGACTTCAAAAACGTCTAGATCGTCAGGATTTGCTAAATCTTTGTCCTCAAGCCACTGGTCTTTGAGATGGGCATAAATGCGTCGGAGCAAGACGCGATCGCCCACGAGAGAGATTTGACATTTTTCGGTAATTTGGGGGTCTGTCAGGGCTTTTAAGACGACTTCCGGCCCAATTCCAGCCGGGTCTCCTATGGGTATGGCAAGATGGGGTTTAATCATCACTTTAAGGGAATGTTCTCTCGATAAGACTAGCTCAAAAGACCGTAAAATAAGGGTATTAATGCTGGAGATAGAGGTTGATTTGTCAGGCCGCAGAGCTAAAAAATGCTTCTAGAAATGGTTGGGTAAAAACTGAGGTTGAATTGAACCTTGTCTAAAAATTTGCGAGATTGGAATTTGTCGTTATAACAACGTTAGGAGTCGAACGGGACAGAAATTCAACAGCAGCCAAAAGTAACTGTGGTAGTGAGGATAGAACAGAAATGGTGACAAGCGCTGCTTTATTACTAGCAGCAGTATTACTACTCGGCGGCATTATTGCGGTTTTGGGCGATCGCCTGGGGACGAAAATTGGTAAAGCCCGGTTGCGAATTTTCGGGTTGCGTCCTCGTCAAACGGCAACAGTCGTTACAATTATCACCGGAACGCTAATTTCTGCTACAACTTTAGGGATTTTATTCGCTTCGAGTAAACCTTTACGTCAGGGGGTTTTTGAAATTGATGACATTCTCCAGCAAAAACGCATTGCGGAAGGAGAATTAGGGAGTGTTTCTGCCGAACGCGATCGCGTTACCCAAGAATTAAACCGCGTCAGTGACGAAAAACTGCAAGTCGAACAAGGTCTAAATCGTTCTCAAGACCTCCTCACGAATACGAACGAACAGTTGGGGGATTTGCGCGATCGACTGCAAAACCTCCGCAGCGAACGCCAGCGCCTTGCGAAAGAACGTCAAACCCTGATTAAGCAACGTCAAGCTTTGCTACGAGAAATTCCCAAATTGCAAACATCAGTGAAAGAACGCGATCGCGAACTAGCCCGACAAGACGAAAAACTCGACCAACGCGATCGCATTATCGAACGCAAAGAAAGCGAAATTTCCCAGAAAAACCAATCAATTCGCACCCAAGAAAAACGCCTGCAAAACATTGAAACTCAGCGCCTCCAACTCCAAGACGAACTCAACGAAAGAGATGCCAAACTTGCCGAACTCGATCGCAGTATTGCCGAGGGCGATCGCCTTTTAAAATCCCGCGAAACTGAACTGCAAGAGCGCGATCGCTTGTTACAAGAGCGAGAAAAACAACTGGCGCAACTCGAACAAGAAATTGCTACACTGCAAAACCAACTGCAAAATCTCGCCACCTACTATCAAGAATTTCGCCAGGGCAATGTTGCCTTATTTCGCGGTCAAGTTCTGGCTTATGGAGTAGTTCGGATTCTCGAACCCGAAGCTGCTAAAGATGCCGTCGATCAATTATTGCGAGAAGCAAATCGCGTTGCGACTGCGGCAACTCGTCCGTCAAATAGTAACGACCCAGTGAAAGAACGGATTGTGCAAATTAGTGCTAATCAAGTCGAACAATTGATCGACAAAATTAACGATGGCCAAGAATATGCCGTGCAGATTTTAGCAGCAGAAAACTACGTCGAGCAAGAAACACCTGTTTTAGTGGTAGCGGATGCTGTGAGAAATAGTCTAGTGTTTCAAGAAAACGAAACTATTGCCACAGTTGCCCTCGATCCCTCAGATATTAGCTCAGAAGAAATCCAAAATCGCATTGATGTACTTTTAGCCGCCGCTCAATTTCGCAGTCAACGAGCAGGGATTTTAGGCGGAACTCAGGTCGAAGAAGGCCGCATTATTACCCTTACCCAGTTTATCGAAACCGCGATCGCCACCCCGGAAAAATTCGACCAAATTAGCGCGATCGCGACTCAACAAACTTATGTTTCAGGGCCGCTCAAACTCAAGCTTCTGGCCTTTAAAGATGGCAAAATAGTGTTTAGTACCTAACCCCCGAAAACCGTGCTTTTAGGCTTCGATCCCGGTCGCGATAAATGCGGCATTGCGGTCATGTCTCGCGATCGCCAACTGTATTACCATCAAGTCGTAGAATCAAAAGACGCGATCGCCGCGATCGCCGAGTTACAACAACAATATCCCATTGAGCAGATTGTCATGGGCAATCAAACCACCTCGAAACAGTGGCAAAAACAACTCCAAGAGTATTGGGGAGATCGCCTTCCCATTCATCTGGTAGACGAACGTTACTCCACCCTCGAAGCCCGCGATCGCTATTGGCAAATGTATCCCCCCCAGGGACTCCAACGCCTCATCCCCCAAGGAATGCGCCTCCCCCCTCGTCCCATTGACGATCTGGTGGCAATTTTGTTAATTGAGCGTTATTTGCACCGCTTAAGCCCTTCCCAAAATGGCAACTAGCTCATCCCGATCGCGATCGCCCATCCCTGCAAACGCCCCGTATCCCCGGCAACCCGGTCGATAATTCGGATTGTCCATGTCCCTTGAGCCTCGCGATCGCGTGCCAGTTTAAGCGCTGAGGTATTTTCGAGGGAATAAGCGGTTTTGAGGTACTTTCTCGCCCCCAAAGTCCGCCCTTGCAGTAAAATCTCCATCTGAGAAGGCAAGACTAGATATATCTCGATATCCCCTAGAAATTCGTGTTCGATATCCACCGTAACTTGCAAATCGCGGACTTTGCCTGGGGATGAAATCGCGATCGCGGAACTTACCCCCCTCGGATTATTATCGGGAATCGCCACCGTCGTATTATTTTGCTCGCGCACATACTCCACCGTGGTTTGGGGCGTTTGCCGTTGCTGTTGCGCCAATTGCACCGCCTTAAAAGCATTCACCTTACCGTAACCAAACCATTGCGAATGATTATTTTGGTCGTAAGTCCCCATTTGTAACCCCAACTGGGGATCGGGGTTGGGATCGGTAATCTTATCCGTGCTTTGTTGCAGAATTTGCCGCACCTCTAGGGCTGTCAAATCTGGGTTAATCGAGAGAATCAAAGCGGCAACCCCAGCCACCACCGGACAAGCACTAGAAGTCCCCCCAAAAGTGCGGGTATAGTCCTCTGGGGCATAGCCTAACTTGCCCAGGCGATCGCTCGTCAAAATGCCTTGACCCGGCAGTTTGGCGCTAATTGGCGGTGCAGTGTACACATACCCCGTATCGGGAAACCAAACCCCCGGAGGTGCATTATTACTCGGCGCACAAACCGAAATTTGCGCTCCCCAATTGCTGTAAGCTGATTTTTGGTTGAGACTGGTACAAGCCGCCACCGCGATCGCGTCCGGGTGAGCCGCAAAACCGCTCAACCACTGGGTTGGCCCCTTGAGTAATTCGTTATACCAGCGTCGTTCGTAAATCGTGCCATTAACGGGACGGTTAGAATTTCCCGCCGCAAAAACGACCACACAGCCTTTACCGTCGCGGCCTTGGGTTGCAGCCCGATTAATCGCCGCTCGCTGTCGTAAGGATAAGGGAAAATAGATTGTTGCTGCTCCCCAACTGCAAGAAATCACACTTGCACCCCGCTCAATCGCCCAATCAAACAGGGATTCAATGGCGCGGTCGTCGAGAAAACCCGTAGTGCGTAACGGCATTAAAGCACAACCGGGGGCAACTCCTACAATCCCTTGACCATTTTCCGCCGCGATCGCCACTCCCGCACAAGCCGTCCCGTGACTTTCCGATTCAGACTCCGGTAAGGGTACGAAGTCCTGTTCCTTGAAATCTTTGGGGGCAACAATTTTACCCGGCCCTTGGAAATCTGGGTGATTGATATCAATGGCATCATCGGCGATCGCCACCACCACCGAACGAATCCCCTTGGTAATGTCCCAAGCCCTCTCAGCGTCAATGTGAGAGCCTTGAGCCAACTGCCAACCGCCATTATGATGTAAATACCATTGCTGGGTGTAGAAGTTGTCTAAAGGGCGATAAAAGGTGTCTTGGCGAATGATGATATTGGCTTCGGCAGTGAGAATTTGCTGAGACGCGATCGCGCGATTGGCAATTTTGATCGGGTTTTCGGTGGCTTGATGCGTGACCGAAGCAACATAAGTCTGGGGAATACCCGCGAGAGGTTCTCCTAGACTCAATCCCAGAACTTCAGCTAGGGCGTTTTGCTCGGCTGCGGGAGTTTCCGGGGCAAACTGAAGCGTAATTTCATTGGTCAGATAAACTTGCGTCGCTTGGTTATCCGCCAGATAATACACATGACTGGCATAAGCGATGTTTTCTTGCTCGCGGGCAATTCTCATCGCCGTTTCCAACTCCTCTGGGGCAACTTTTACCGCCAGGAGAGACGACTGGGGAATGGAAACGCGATCGCGCACCGGAATTGCCGAGGGTAACTCCTCTTGAGTATTTTTGAGAGACACCGTAAAGCGATCGCGAGCCTTCACCAACGCCAATTCCTCGCCCCCACGCTGTAAAATTAATCCCCCTTGTTCGGCCCTTACCTCCAGGGGTGGCTTATTAAACTCAGCGTTGTTCGTCATATTTGCGATTTGGAGTAGTTCCACAACTCAACCGGGGAACTCTCGCAGAAAACAGCCAAAAAGCCGTCGCGATCGCCCGTGAAAACCCAGTACGATCCTGTAGTTGTACCAGCTATGATACAGTTTTTCTTACACGACGATGCAGGATAACTCGTCCCTAGATCGAAAATCTCAAGCCTAAAAGACGAGGGAGACAATATCTTTCTAATTTTTCTTAAATTTAGCCCAGACTTTGTTTATCCGAAATCGCTACAATCAGCAATATTGTTGTATTGAGCGATGTCCGACTCCTTAATCGTTCGTTACAATAATCAAAGACCATTACAATTTTAGTGTCGCGCAACCTGGCTTCATGTTTTCCAAGCAAGTAACCGATTCAAAACCCTTTCAGTGGTTTGAGGAACGCCTCGAAATTCAAGCACTCGCTGATGATGTCACCAGCAAGTACGTTCCTCCCCACGTTAATATCTTCTATTGCCTAGGCGGAATTACCCTCGTTTGTTTCATCATCCAGTTTGCCACTGGATTCGCCATGACCTTCTACTACAAACCGACGGTCACCGAGGCTTTCGCTTCCGTTCAGTACATCATGACCGATGTTAACTTCGGTTGGCTGATTCGCTCAATCCACCGTTGGTCGGCGAGCATGATGGTACTGATGATGATTCTACACAGCTTCCGCGTTTATCTCACTGGCGGTTTCAAAAAGCCCCGCGAACTCACCTGGGTCACTGGGGGAATCTTGGCTGTAATTACCGTATCTTTCGGCGTAACGGGCTACTCCCTACCTTGGGATCAAGTAGGTTACTGGGCGGTAAAAATCGTCTCTGGCGTACCTTCTGCGATTCCTGTTGTAGGTGACCTGATTGTGGAATTACTGCGCGGTGGTGCGAGTGTCGGTCAAGGTACATTAACTCGTTACTACAGCTTACATACCTTTGTTTTACCTTGGTTTATTGCCGTCTTCATGTTGTTACACTTCCTGATGATTCGCAAACAAGGTATCTCCGGTCCCCTCTAGAGTCCAGTTATTTTGAAGTGAGGGTTGGTTATGTTCAGTGCGATCGCCCTCACTCTCGTTAAGACGCTAGTCTTGCTAATAACAACCCGACTGGCCGATCTGAACAACCTATTCAGGAGAACTCAAATTACATTATGTCTGTCTTAAAGAAACCTGATTTAACAGACCCCAAACTCCGGGCAAAACTCGCCCAAGGTATGGGTCACAACTACTACGGCGAACCCGCTTGGCCCAATGACTTGCTATATACGTTCCCTATCGTCATCATGGGAACGATCGCCTTGTGCATTGGTTTAGCCGTACTCGATCCGGCTTTGGTTGGCGAACCTGCCGATCCTTTTGCCACCCCCTTAGAAATTTTACCGGAATGGTATCTTTATCCCGTTTTCCAAATTCTGCGGATTCTCCCCAATAAACTCCTCGGTATCGCTTGCATGGGCGCAATTCCTCTGGGTTTAATGCTTGTACCTTTCATCGAAAGCGTCAACAAGTTCCAAAACCCCTTCCGTCGTCCTGTCGCCACTGCGGTGTTCTTATTCGGGACTGTTTTCGCGATTTGGTTGGGTATTGGTGCAACCTTCCCCATCGACGAGTCTTTAACTTTGGGCTTGTTCTAAACCCCCAATTGTCGATTTAAGTTTTCAACAATACGCCTGCGATTTTAGCCTGATTTTGGTTGCGATCGCGGGCGTATTAGTTTTTTCTCGTCTTTCGGCAACGCGGGGACGGGCGCGCTTGTTTGCCAAAATCTCAATTCTTCCTCTCCCTCTCCCCCTTCTTTAACTACTGCCTCCCTCCGGTTGGGACAGCATTCGTCCTTTGAGAATAGCCGCCGCCAGAAAAGCATAGGAAATTACGCCGACCAACGCCAGTAATAACGAACTGTAGTAACCCGTGACATTCCACAGAGTATGGAGGGAAGACGCAGTAAGATAACCAATCAGTAGAATACGCCAGCGTTTTCGAGGTTTGAGGATACCCAGACCGATAAAATAGCCTAAATAGCCACTATAGGCGATGTGGCCGGCTACTGCACCGAGAATGCGCGGAATGAGAAGTTGTAGCCCTAATAATTCACTGCTTTCGGCGGCAGACAAAGTAGCTTGAGAGGCAATATTGGGGACGTATTGACCGAGGGTTTCTATGAGGGTAAAGCCCACAGCAACTGCCGCACCGAGTAAAATGCCATCGAGGGGTTCGTAGATACCAATACGCTTGTTCCAGGGAAAAGGGACAACTTTGCCTAAGCCAAGAAAGACAAATAAAGGCAAACTTTTTAACAGTTCTTCCATCAAACCCGCCCCGATAAACATTTGTAAGATTAACAAGGGGAGGGCGATCGCCTCGCCGTTTTGCGGAATTTGACCGGGTAAAAGCTCGCGGAAGATATAGACAAAGGCATCAAGAACAGGGCTGATCAACATTAAAGCTGTCAAAATAATGCAGCTAGTAATGACCCACCAAGGCTTATTTTTGTTACACAAACGATAGATATAGTAATAAGCTGCCCCTGAAAGATAAGCCGCTAATAAAATATTAAAAACAGCCACGTTGCCAATTGCCGCAAACATCAGCGCTACAGTAACAATGGTGGCGATCGCGGGAATCAGGTAAGCTTGTTGAGCGAGTTGCCGAGCGGTGGAAGCGAGGGGAAAGATTTGGGTAAAGGTTAGAGAATCGGAAAGCGGTCCCGACGGTTGACCTTCGACTTCAAAGATAAACTCCGGCCCTTTTTTGCCCAGTTGTAGGCGATCGCCACTGTAGAGAGTTTGGCAACCGTAAAGACGTTGGCGATTGACATAAGTGCCGTTAGCGCTGTCGAGGTCGCAGACTTGCCAGGTGTCGCGATCGCGCTGAATTCTCGCATGGTGACGAGATACTCCTGTATGCAGATTCGGGTCAAGACTAATCTGGCAACTGGGATCGCGGCCTAAGCTGATTTCAGCTTCGCTACCTAAACTGTAGGGAGGCAACAATGGCGCTGTCCCCCTACCTTTGGCTAAATATCGCAGAACTGCTTTCACCTAAGTTTGCGTTCGGAATGCGGCTTGCTTTAAAAGCAGCAATAGTTTTCGACGAAAATTTATTGATTCGCTTTCGTGTCTTTTACTGCTGCCCAAAATAATACAGCGCTGATGGGGATACTTGCAATCAAAATCGCTGTTGTCGTCGCAACACCGTAGGTGGGTTGACCGTAACTCAGTTCAAACACCGAACCCACTGCCGCGATCGCGGTGATGCAAGACCCTAATAAAAATACACCACTTTTGGGTGTCATGCCCATTCTGCTTTTGCTCCTTATTTTGAATCAATGGGTTTAACAGCTTTAACAGAAAAATTGTTTTTTGTCAACTCTGCGGTTAATACTAAATCATTGGTGACGCGATCGACAAATAACACGCCATTGAGGTGATCCATTTCGTGTTGGATCGCGCGCGCCATCAAGCCTTTCGCTTTGAGACGACGAGGGCGGCCTGTTTCGTCCTTAAATGCCACTTCAATGGCTTTGGGACGAGTCACATCAAGGTACACCCCCGGAATACTCAAGCAGCCTTCTGAGGCATCACAGAGTTCTTTGCTGGCGCTTTTAATCTGAGGGTTAATGAGGATCAAGGGCGGATTAGCCGCATTTTCCGGGTCGCAATCCACCACCAACATTTGCTTATTAACGGCGACTTGCGGGGCAGCCAAACCGATACCATCAGCACTATACATGGTTTGTAACATTTCGCGAGCCAGTTGCCGCACCGTATCATCGACTTTAGCAATGCGTTTGGCTGGGGAACGCAAAACGCGATCGCCCAAATAATGAATTTCTAAAGGTGGTTTTTCTAATTTGGTTTTGTCGGGGATAATCAGAGCCGTCATAAAAACGAATAATAACTACAAGTGTAGGCATTCACTTTTTATCTTAACAGCATAATTTTGGTTATTGGTTACTGGTTGTTGGTTGTTGGTTGTTGGTTGTTGGTCAAGCTCACATTTCCTCCCCCTCTCTCCACTC
>JAWQFT010000055.1:0-32252 GCA_035968055.1 Jaaginema sp. PMC 1080.18
GTATTAGGTCAACATATTTTAAAAATATAATGTTAAAATTTCTGAATACAAAAAATTATAAAAACCTTAGTTCAGGCAAAATAAGTTTAAGCCAGCTAAATATTTTTATTGGATCTAATGGTTCGGGCAAGAGCAATTTTATTAATTGTCTCAAATTCCTCAAAAATTGTCTCACTACCACGGATGATAATAGAGGTGTGAGTAGTTTTGAAGATGCTGTAACAGAATTAGGTAGAGAGAGAATTTTAGACATTACAGTTGATAGTCCGGCAAAAGTAAAACTGGCGTACTGTTTTGCAAATTCTGACAGCGATTCTTCACTTAAAAAGAGTAGTAAAGTTCTCGATTTCAAGCTAGATATTGTTCGTCAAGGTGCAATATCTACTATTGCAGAAGAGGCGTTATATAGTGGTGAAGAATTACAAGAAATTAGAGAAGATTCTCCATTTTATTACTATCGCTTTCACGATCGAGAAATAGGAAAAGGCGTAGTTTCAGTTTATGACAATCCTGAGTCAACACAAACACATTTTGAAACCTTTTATAATATTCGTAATGAAGTTTTTGGATTAGGAGCAATCTATCGCCTTTTAGAAGATAGTAAGTTTTCTCCTGAAATGACCCCGATTTATCGAGTTCAACGAGAAATCTTTGAAGAAATTAAACAATGGCAATTTTATAATGCCAATAATATGAATTTGCAAAAAATTAGAAACTCAGAGCCGAAAATTGGGCCTAATGATAGATATTTATCTTCTGAAGGAGATAACTTACCTTTGGTATTGGATAATCTTAGTCAAGATATAGATTTTGAAGATAATATTAACATTGCTATGAGATCTATTTTACCAACAACTCGTCGGATTCGTGCAGCTCGTTCAGGTCGATTATCCTTAACAGTAGAATGGTATTTTGAAGGGACGAATGAGCCATTTTACTTAAGCGAAATGTCCGATGGTACAGTCAGAATGTTATGTTGGGCAATTATTTTGCATTCTCCTTTTTTACCTTCTTTATTAGTAATAGATGAACCCGAATTGGGTTTGCACGTTGCTTGGATGCGGATATTAGCAGAATGGATTAAAAAAGCTGCGAACCGAACTCAAATTATCGTAACAACCCATAGTCCCGATCTTTTGGATCATTTCACTGATAGTATCGAGAATGTATTTTGTTTCTCTTTGGAAAATTCTACGCATTTTTCTGTTCATTCTCTTTCTCCACAAAAGTTACAACCGCAATTAGAGGAAGGTTGGGAATTAGGAGATTTATATCGAGTTGGCGATCCTATAATTGGAGGATGGCCATGGTAATTGGGGTCTTTGCAGGAGGAGGAGAGGCAGAAGTTGAAGGACTTATCAAGTTTTTGAAGCGTAATTTTCCTCAAAAGAATTTTGAGCGTTATTTACCAATTAGGAAGAAAAAACCAAAACCAAATAAGCAGACAAGAGGTTATGGTCATACGAATGAAAGTTTGATTGTTCAAATTCAAGAAACTCTTATACAAGCTATTGATAATAATCCTAATTTTTGTGAATCAATATTAATTTTGGATGATTTAGATTGTAGAAATGTTCAAACACAACGATCTAATTTTTTACAAAGTATTGCCAATATCGATGAATGTCGAGAAATTGATGTTTTTGTAGGATTTGCCTCACCTGAAATTGAAGCTTGGATTGTAGCAGACTGGGACAATTCAATTGCAAGACATCCTGATTTTAGACGTAGACACAATCGAATGCGTCATTGGTTAAGTACCCAAAGAAATGTAAATTTCCGCAAACCAGAATCATTTAGTGAATATGATCCTCAAAAAGACTGTTGTTCCGAAAAGTTGTCAAAAGCATTAATAGAATCAACTCAGTTTTTAGAGGATCGAAAAAAGAATTTCCCAATTTACTCTAAAGGGTCTCATACTCCAGATTTATTATTAATGGTTGAAGCAGAAATAATACAGCAAAGATGTCCTGAGTTTCGTCAGATGTATAATCATCTTAACCGTGAATAGACTTAACTTGTTAATAAATTAACTCCAATCAACGCCGCACTAACTGAGCTTTATCGTTGAAAAAGTAGCGAATCAGTCCTTGGGTAATTAAAATAACCGCGATAAAATTAGCCAACGCGATCGCGAAAACAATCAAAATTTGGTACACCGTTGCATTTAAAGGATCGGCCCCGGCTAAAACTTGTCCGGTGAGCATTCCCGGTAAAGTTACCAAACCCATCACCATCATGCGGTTAATCAGGGGAATCAAACCAGCCCGAATTGCCTCTTGGCGATAACTTAGCACGGCTTCCGGGGGAGTTGCACCCAAACTCAGATGGGTTTCGATTTCCAAGCTACTGCGGTTAATTGTACTCACCAACCTTTCTCCGGCAATTGTCGCAGTATCCATCGCATTGCCAATAATCATGCCAGCGAGGGGGATGAGATATTGGGGAGAATACCAAACCGGGGGCTGAATGATGATAAAAACGATATAACTCAGGGTCAAGGCACTACTGGCAAAGATCGATCCCCAGATTAAGGGAAAGAGAGATTGGATTTTTTGGGAAATACGGTTTTTGGACGCGATCGCGGCAATCGTAATCATCCCCAGAAGGGCGATAATGACAGCGAGAGGACTATCCAAAGCGAAAATAAAGGCCAGAGCATAGCCAGCGACCAGAAGCTGCAATAAAGAGCGTCCTGCGGCGATCGCGAGTTGCCCCCCCAAGCCCAATTTTTGCCAGCGAGATAGGGCAATCGCGATCGCGATCATCGCCAAAGCCAAGGCTAAATCGAATAAATCCAGGGTAACCAGTTCGCTCATAATCGCCAAACTTTTAACCTAAAGATCGAGTCAAGAACAAAAGACTATTAATATACGACCAATGACAAAAGACCCAAAATTTGATTGTATAAGTAAAAATTCTGGTAAACCGCCTGTGAATAATATCCCCCCCCTAGATTTAACAAAACAATATCAACAGATTCAAACCGAAGTCGAGCAGTCGGTATTAGAAATCTTGAGTTCTGGACGTTACGTTGGTGGTACGACGGTAGCGAATTTCGAGCAACAATTTGCTGAATATATCGGCACAAACCACGGGATTAGCTGCAATTCTGGGACGGATGCACTGTATTTGACCCTCCGGGCTTTGAATATTGGCCCCGGTGATGAAGTGATTACGACTCCTTTTACCTTTATTGCCACGGCTGAAGTTTTGGGAGTTGTCGGGGCTACCCCTGTCTTTGTAGATATTGACGAATCGTTCAACTTAGATGTGAATCAAGTCGAAGCCGCAATTACCCCGAAAACCAAAGCGATTATTCCGGTACATTTGTTCGGTCGGCCTGTTCCCATGACTGACTTGCAGGCGATCGCGCAATCCCATAATCTCTATATCATCGAAGACTGCGCCCAAGCCACTGGAGCAACCTGGGACAATCAGAGAGTGGGGAGTATTGGTCATGTGGGCTGTTTTAGCTTCTTCCCGACGAAAAACCTAGGGGCTTGTGGGGATGGGGGTGCTGTTACTACAAATGACGGCGATCTCGCGGCCAAAATTCGGATGCTCAAAGAACATGGCAGCAAAGTCCGCTACATTCACGACGAAATCGGTGTCAACAGTCGCCTAGATGCCCTACAAGCCGCAATTCTCAGCATTAAACTACGTTACCTCGACAATTGGAATCAAGGTCGTGCTGAAGTAGCCAGTCGCTACCACCAACTCCTACAACCCCTATCTGACATTATTGCCCCTCCCGAAACCCCCGGCGGACAAACGGTGTGGAATCAGTACACCGTCCGCGTCCGCGTCGAGAATCAATCCGATGGCAAAGTACGCGATACCCTCCGCAACCAACTCCAAGAAAGAGGCATTATTGCGATGGTGTACTATCCCGTACCCCTGCATCTCCAACCGGTTTTTGCTAACTTGGGCTATCAACCCGGACAACTGCCTCAAGCCGAACGTGCTGCCTCTGAGGTGCTATCCTTGCCCATGTTCCCCGAACTCACCCCAGAACAACAGCAACAGGTGGTTTATGGCTTGAAAGATTGTTTATTAGCAAAAGCAGTAGTTGTAAGCTAGTTGTTGGTTGTTGGTTGTTGGTTGTTGGTTGTTGGTTGTTGGTTATTGGGCTTCGCAGAACTCAAAAAACATAACAGTTGTTATGCTCTACATAACAGTTGTTATGAAAACTGATTTCCTCCCCCTCTCCCCCCTCCCAAACTGATGACTCTCTTTGAAACGTTAAATCTACTTTTTGAAGCTAAAACCTTTATTTTATATGGTTTTGAGCCGTTTTGAAAAACCCGCCTAAGAGCCAAAGTTTCTGACCAACTTTGCTGGGGCATTCATCCCACTCCCCCCCAATCCCTACTGCCCACTTCCCACTGCCTTTTAATCGCTGTTAACTGAAAATCCCCCTCTTTCCCCGACTGCCCTGCCCAAAACACTGATGACTGATAACTGATAACTGATAACTGAAAATGCCTCCCCTAATCCAGTGGTATCCCGGTCATATTGCCAAAGCCGAAAAGCAACTTAAAGAACAACTCAAGCGAGTTGATGTGGTGCTAGAAGTGCGAGATGCCAGGATTCCTCTAGCATCGCACCATCCCGAAGTAAAAAATTGGATTCAAGATAAACCCCGTATCTTGGTACTGAATCGCATGGACATGATTCCTAGCGATATTGGTCAAGCTTGGGGGGATTGGTTGCGACTCAAGAACGAAATTCCTTACTTTACTAACGCCAGAAAAGGGAAAGGGGTGCGAGCGATTGTGAAAGCGGCTCAAGAAGTCGGTGTGGCTGGGAATAAGCGTCGTCAAGCTAGGGGAATGCGAGAACGTCCGGTACGAGCAGTGGTTATCGGTTTTCCCAATGTGGGCAAATCGGCGCTTATTAACCGTTTAGTGGGTCGTAAAGCGGTCAAAAGCGAGCGTCGTGCGGGGGTGACTCGTCAGTTACAGTGGGTGCGAATTTCGGAGAAAATAGAGCTACTGGACGCACCGGGGGTCATTCCCTGGCGTTTGGAAAATCAAGAGGATGCGGTTAAATTGGCGATTTGCGAAGATATTGGCGAGGCTGCTTATGATAATCAGTTGATTGCGGCGGCTTTTGTCGATATTTTGGGCGATCTTGAGTATGGCGGTGTTTTATCTCGTTATGGTCTTGATTTGGCTTTGCTAAGTGGCGAGGAATATATATACAATTTAGCCGAAGCTCGTTATAAAGGAGATTTAGAGCGGGTTGCTATGCTATTGCTCAATGATTTTCGCAAAGGTGTAATGGGGCCGATTCCTTTGGAGTTGCCGCCAACGATTTGAATTGAAGTGGGGCGATCGCGCGTTGTACGATAATATAGCAACCCCCTCTTGACAACTCCCCTACCTCAAAAATAGGGGATTCTCGTTTCACTCTGGAGAGTCTAACTGATACTGAAGTGTCAACCCCGATCTCTTTACCCTAGGACGAGCATTTTTCCCGTGTGCGAGGGCGGTACTTGCTGTTTAGTCTAGCATAAAGCCGTCTTCTAAACGCTCCCGTCCCCGCGTCGCGACTTGTTTTGAACGTTGGTCGCTCCTAATATATGAAAGCAACTTCTGTGACACCTAGTATTCATCTTTGGCTTCCTAATATTTTTGAGTTTAAGGGGGGTATTCAAGTTTATTCGGCTTTTTTTCTCCAAGCCCTCCAAATGGCTTTTCCTCAGTGGCAATATGATGTTTTTATTAAACACGATCGCCAAGTCGATCCGTCGTTTCCGGGTATCAATTCAACGCAATTTCACTTTTCGGGAGATTGGTGTTTGCCCTTACGAACTCCGGCTTTTGCGCTCCAAATTTTGAGTTATGGTTTACTCAAGCAACCGGATTTAATTATTGCGACTCATCTGAATTTTACTTTGGCTGCTTATTGGTTAAAACGCTTAACGGGTGTGCCTTATTGGACGGTAGCTCATGGGGTGGAAGCTTGGAATATTGAGCGACCCGATTTACAACGGGCTTTACATTCTGCCGATCGCATTCTAGCAGTTAGCGGTTATACGCGCGATCGCCTCCTCAAAGAACAAAATCTCAATCCTACTAAGGTTTCAATTTTACCGAATACGTTTGATGGACAACGGTTTCAAATTTCTCCGAAGCCCCAACGTTTGCTAAATCGCTATAATTTGAGTGCTGATTGTTTGATTATTTTGACGGTGGCTCGTTTGGATAGTAGCGAACAATATAAGGGTTACGATCGCATTATTCAAGCATTAGGAAAAATTCGCAGTTTTATCCCAAATGTTCACTATATCTTGGTGGGGGAAGGCAACGACCGCTATCGCATTGAAGGTTTAGTTAAATGCTTGGAAATGCAGTCTTATGTCACGTTAGCAGGTTTTGTTCCCGATGCCGAATTGGTGGATTATTATAATTTGTGCGATGTTTTCGCTATGCCGTCTTTGGGGGAAGGATTTGGTATCGTTTATCTTGAAGCTTTGGCTTGCGGTAAGCCAGTTTTAGGGGGCGATCGCGATGGTGCAGTGGATGCACTTTGTCATGGAGAGTTGGGGGTTTTAGTAAATCCTAATAATGTGGATGAAATTGCCGAAAAGTTAATTGATATTCTGAAAAAAGTTTCTGGAAATGAGTTTTTCGATCGACCGCAAAGATTACGAGAAAAAGTAATGTCAGTTTATGGTTTTGCCAGTTATCAAGAAAAGTTGCATCAGATTTTTAATACTGCTAATTTTCCGCAATCTTGTTCTCAACAATAAATATTGGGTTTATGACATTTAAAGTTTTACAAGTAATTCCTTCTGTGGCTTCAGTACGGGGTGGTCCGACAGAGGTAGCTATTAATTTAACTAAAGCATTACAAAAGCGAGGAATTACGGTAGAAATTGTCACAACAAATGATGATGGTTCGGATGTTTTGGATGTTCCACTGCAAAAATTGACGACTTATCGCGGTGTTCCAGTGCGCTTTTTTCCGCGCTTTAGTTTTCCTTTACGCAATTTGGAATTAGGACGCGATCGCGGTTTTTTATTTTCTGTTAGTTTGACGCAATGGTTATGGGAAAATATCCGCAATTATGATATTTTAGATAATCATTATTTGTTTTCTTATAGTTCGAGTTGTGCAGCTTGGTTAGCTCGTTGGTTTGACGTTCCTTATACTCTGAGGACGATGGGACAATTGTCACCTTGGGCTTTAGCACAAAGTCAACGCAAAAAGCAAATTTATGCAGCTTTACTGGAACGAAAAAATTTAAATAAAGCGGCTGCAATTCACTGCACTTCTGAGGGAGAAGTGACAGATGTTCGTAATTTCGGCATTCAAACCCCAACAATTACTTTACCGTTGGGAGTGAATTTACCAGAGATAATTCCCAACGCCAAAAAGAAGTTATGTTATGAGTATAATCTCAATCCAGATATTCCTATTTTATTATTTTTATCGCGAGTTCATTACAAAAAACGGGTAGAATTATTATTACAAGCTTTACATAAAATCAAAGACAAACAGGCTTTTTATTTGCTAATTGCGGGAACGGGAGAAACAGCTTATATCGAACAAATTAAACAACAAATTCAATCTCTGGGCTTGACTGATTCTTGTCGCTTTATTGGCTTTATTACCGGGGAAACGAAAGATTTAGTTCTGCAGGGAAGCGACTTATTTGTGTTACCTTCCTATGCAGAAAACTTCGCGATCGCGGTGGCTGAAGCCCTAGCAGCAGGGACTCCAGTAGTGATTACTCCTGGGATTCAAATTGCACCCCAAGTGGAAGCAGCCCAAGCGGGTTTCGTTGTCGAAGGAGAGAGAGAAGCTTTAGAAAACGCGATCGCGCAATTCCTCCAATTCCCAGGATTACGCGCTGAATACGGTCAAAATGGTCGCAATTTGGTACAAGAACGTTTCGTCTGGGACGCGATCGCTCGTAAGTTAATTCCCCTTTATCAAACTATTATTAACCGTCAACCTTTATCTTGAAAAAAAGAGAGAAGGGCTGAAGCCCTTACTACTAACCAATAACTAATAACCAACCCATTCAATAAACTTAAAAAATGTCCTATTCTCAACGTCTTTTACAACAAGGTTCAAGTTTAACTCGACTAGCTCATCAATCCCGCTTTAATCGGGTTTTACAGTTACTTGATAAACCACCTTATCAGCAAGTTCTAGATTACGGTTGCGGAGACGGTTTATTATTAAAAGTGGCACGCGATCGCGGCTTAATTCAATCCGGTTTTGGCGTTGATATTTCCCCTCACATGATCGCAGCTTGCCAAGACATTTTTGCGGGAGATACCGCATTTCAGTTTTGCCAACCACAGGCAATGTCAAATCTTATTCCTACTAATAGTTGTGACTTATTACTTTGTACGGAAACCTTAGAGCACGTTAACAATCCCGCACAAGTTTTAGACACGGTTTTACCTTATTGTCAAGCTAAAGCTAAAGTTATTATTTCCATTCCTATTGAAGTTGGCCCTTCCTTGATTTTCAAGCAAATTGGTCGTTATTTAGCCAATCTCAAAAGCCGTTATGGTTACGAACGCTATACTCCTCAAGAACTATTCGATGCAGCAATTCTCTGGAAAACTAAAACCTTCCCTTCCTCCCATAATCAAGATGTACCCGTAAGAAGTCATAAAGGCTTTGATTATCGCGATTTAGAAAAAACTTTAAACAAGAAAATCAAAATTCAACAACGTTTATTTTCACCTTTTCCTGTTTTACAAAATACAATTAATAGTACCGTATTTTATATTGGTTCAGTGCGCTAACCAGCATTACCAAAAGTAGCTTTTACCCAGCTTAAACCCTGAGAACTCAGTAGGAAAAATCTATGTCTGATGTCGAATCGAAAGACGCAATTTGCCTGCATATTGGCTGCGGTTTAGTTGTTGCCCCCGGTTGGCAAAATATTGATGCTTCTTTGAGTTTGCGACTGGTCAAAATTCCGGTCATTGGTCAGATTTCTGCTCGACGATTGGCATTACCTCCTTGGTCAAAAGCTGCGTCTTATGGTGATATTGTTAAAGGATTAAAAATTCCACCGGAAAGTTGCGATTTAATCTACGCCGCTCATGTTTTAGAACATCTGAGTTTAGCTGACTTTCAAATTGCGATGGCTAATATTTATTCCTACTTAAAACCGGGGGGAACATTCCGGGCTGTCGTTCCCGATCTCGAACAATATATTCAGTCTTATTGGCAACAAAGACAAGACGAAAAAGTAGCAACACAAGCGGCGAAAAACTTTATGACAGCTTCCGGTTTGGGGTGGAATCGTCCTCGTCAAACCTGGTACGATCGCGTTCGCGAAGCCCTAGCCAATTATCGCCATCAATGGATGTGGGATCGCCCTTCTTTACAAGCCGCTTTCTCCGAACATGGCTTCAAAAATCCCAGATTTTGTACTTACGGCGATTGGCACGATCCGCGTTTTGCTAAAGTCGAATATGAGGATAGTTTCGAGTACGCTATTGGTGTCGAAGGCCAAAAATGAAAATGCCTGTTCTTCGTAAAAAGATGCTCGCGATCGCCCTCAACGCGATCGCCCTGTCTCTAACCGGAATGAGTGGTTTTATCGGGTTACAAATCCATCAAACCCGCAAAATTGCCCCCCATCCCCAAGCCATTTTAATGCTTGGAGGTGACTTCGACCGCGAACCCTATACCGCCCAATTTGCCCAGTCTCGCGAAGATTTACCCATTTGGGTATCGTCGGGGATGCCCCAATCGCGATCGCGCCAAATTTTTGCGGCTGCGGGCATTTCTTCCCAACGCCTCTACCTCGACGATCGCGCTGTGGATACCGTCACCAACTTTACCACCCTCGTTGCCGATCTCAAACAGCAGCAAATTCGCCACGTTTACCTCCTCACCTCGGATTTTCACATGAGACGTGCCAGCGCGATCGCCACAGTCGTTTTAGGCAGCCAAGGCATTATCTTCACCCCCGTTCCCATTCCCTCTCAGCAAGCCTCAGAATCCTGGTGGCGGGTTGCTCGCGATAGCAGTCGGGCGGTATTGTGGATGTTTACCGGACGCACTGGGGCTAGTTTGAATCCCCGCTTACCATCGTCATGAAAATTCCGCGTCGTTATCAATGGCTCAGTGCCATATTGCTGTCATTTATCTTGTTAGAGGCAGGATTGCGCCTTTTTCTGGGTTTAGGCTATCCCGTACTCAGTATGGCGGATGCTCAGACCGGGTATCGCTTTCAGCCTAACCAAAATCGCCACCGTTTGGGGAAAAAACAGCAATACAACCAATATTCTCAGCGATCCGAAGCGGTAGTGATGCCAAAACCCGATCGCACTTTCAGAATTTTGATGGTGGGGGATTCGGTTTTGAATGGGGGGACACCCACCGATCAATCCCAAACCATTAGCGAGTTACTCGAAGGGCAACTCCCCGCAACCCAGAAGACCGTAGAAGTCTTAAATGCTTCGGCGGGATCGTGGGGAATTGGCAATCAGTTGGGATATTTACGCAAATTTGGCTTATTTGATAGCGATATCTTAATTTTGCAAATCGGGACTCACGATTTAGTGCAACCCCAGAGTCAAAGCGATCGCGTCGGTCATGACCCTAACTACCCCGACCATCTGCCTTTCCTCGCAACTCAGGAGTTATGGCAACGCTACCTCTGGCCGCGTCTGCAAAGCCGTTTTTGGGAAACAACACCCTCAGAAATCCCGACAACAGAGGATTTAGAGCAGCAATTTCAGAAAAACATGGCAGATTTGCAGGAAATTATCAATCTTGCCCAGGAGCGGTCTGTAATGGTCTATGTATTGTACACCCCCAACTGGGTAGATGTGCTGCCGCAACCGAGCGAACCCCTTTATAAAAACCAGTTTCTCGACTTTTTAAAAGGTTTGCACGTGCCAGTTATTGACATTCAGCAAGCTTGGGCAAATGAGCCTTCGAGGACAGTAGAAACCTATTTTCGAGATAGCGTTCACCTCACTGTAGCAGGTCACAAAGCGATCGCGGAAAAAGTGCGATCGCGGCTTTCTAATAAACTTTAGTTACAAAAAAATACTCTCAGGCAAAAAACTCAAAAACTTTACAAAACTTTTACAGAACTACCCATAGACTCGTAAAAATACAGAGATTGCCCTATGATTCGATGCCCAAACTTGCTGGAATCTTGCCAGGAAGAACTAAGTATGATATCCATAACTTTGGTAAGGTCTCCGTAGTTTCGCGGTTTTGGTAAAAACAAAAATAACAAACCCAGAATTTTACGCTTCTACCGTAGAATAAAAGGACTGCTCAAAAATAGTCAGTTGCTCTGAGCATTTGCGTATAATTTGATCAAGATATTATCAATAAGCTGCAATTGCTCATTGGTCTTCACAAGCCATTTTTTAGGTACGCCTTGGCTGTAGTCAGGTAACTAAGCGTCATTCTCTCAATTCGCCATTCCTTTTTCTGGGGTGTTTTCTGCATTAATTACAATTTCTTAAGTCATTGATTTCTTCAGTGACTTAATCTCCTCTGACTGGAACAATTGACCCTGACAATGCACTCGATTTATACAGTAATATTCTCAAGGCAAAGTTGGGCATGATTGAAAAACATCTACCTAAATTTCTGTTAATTCCTTTTCAACGGTTAAAAAAATCTTCAGTAACGCCTGCGACTTCTGTCCCTTTACAAAGTCGTCAAAAATTACTCATTGCTACACAATTTTATCCTCCCGATTATGCAGCAACGGGTCAATTAATTGCCGAATTAGCGACTCAATTAAGCCAACTCGGATTTCGCATTAGAATCTTCACCGCTCAACCCGGTTATGCCTTCCAAAAAGAATCGGCGGCTCAATACGAAGTTACCGAAGAAACTATCATTCAGCGATCGCGCTCCTCTCGTTTTTTGCCCAAACGCATTCGCGGTCGTACCATTAACGGCTTAATCTTTTGCGTGCGTACCGCCCTACATCTCATCAAATTTGCTCGCCGTCAAGACACCCTTTTACTCACCACAGAACCGCCTTATTTACCCTTTTTAGGATACTTAGCGCATCTGTGTTTTGGTTTATCCTACGTTTGTGTTTTGTATGACTTGTATCCTGATGTCGCTGTCGAGTTGCAAGTCGTCAACCAAAATCATATCCTCGCTCGCTTTTGGGATTGGTGTAATCGCTTGACTTGGAAACACGCCCAAGGCATTATCGTCCTCAGTTCGACGATGAAAAACCGAGTTGCGGCCAAAAATCCCGCGATCGCCGACAAAATCTACGCCATCCCCAGTTGGTCAGACCCCATCCACATCAAACCCATCGACAAACGCCACAACTGGTTTGCCCAAAAACACAACTTCACCGATCGCTTTACCATCTTATATTCCGGCAATCTCGGCCGCTGTCACGACATGGAAACCATCCTCGCGACAGCGTTAGACCTCAAAGACGATCCCGTACAATTTGTCTTTATCGGTCACGGGGCCAAACTGCAAGGCTGTAAAGATTATGTCCAACAGCACCAACTCAACAACTGCTTATTTTTGCCTTACCAAGACAAAGAAGTAATACCTTACTCCCTCACGGCTTGCGACCTCTCCTTGGTCAGTATCAGCCCCGGTTTAGAAGGATTAGTCGCTCCTAGTAAACTTTACGGCATTTTAGCCGCCGCTCGCCCCGTTGCCGCCATTTGCGAACCCCATTCCTATCTACGAGACTTGCTTAAAGAAGCTCGTTGTGGGGAATGTTTCGACAATGGCGATCGTGTCGGTCTGGCCAACTACATCCGCTACCTTGCCAGCCAACCCCAACTCGGAAAAGCCCTAGGACGTTCTGGTCGCCGCTATCTCCTGCGAAACTGTACCCCCGAAATTATCGCTCAAGAATACCTCAAAGTTCTAACTTCCCAGACTCCCCTCCCGTAGTAGTTAAGGAGGGGGGAGAGGAGGAAGAGTGGAAAGAACGGAAGCAAAAAAGTCAACTACACCAAGCCCAACAAAATCGCCAACAACGCTTTTTGAGCGTGCATTCGATTTCCCGCTTGATCCCAAACCCGCGATTGTTTGCCCTCGATGACCGCATCGGTAATTTCTTCGTCCCGATGAGCAGGTAAACAGTGCAGCACGATCGCTTCCGGGTCGGCTTCATTGAGCAGCGTCCCATTCACCTGATAAGGTTGGAAAATCGGCAACCGCTCGTCAGCCATACTCTCTTGCCCCATACTCGCCCAAACATCGGTATAAACCACTTGTGCGCCCTTCACCGCCGCCACCGGGTCATCCGTTAACATAATCTCCGAGCGACCGCCCGCCAAAAAACGACCTTGTTCGATAATACTATCGCTGAGTTCGTATCCCGCAGGAGTCGCAAAACGGACATTGATGCCGAGTAAAGCACAACCGAGTAACAAGGAATGCGCCACATTGTTACCGTCTCCTAGGTAGGTTACCGTCAACCCCGAAAGCGTACCAAAACACTCTTGAATCGTCAGCAAGTCCGCCAAAATTTGGCAAGGGTGTTCCAGGTCAGTAAGGGCATTAATAATGGGAATCGTGGCAAATTTGGCGAAAGTTGTCAGGTCGTCTTGTTCAAAGGTGCGTACTGCTAAAATATCTAGATAGCGGTCAAGTACCCGCGCTGTATCGCAAATTGGCTCGCCGCGACCGACTTGCGTCACACTGGGGTTGAGGTCGATGACTTGACCGCCCAGTTGATACATCGCGACGGTAAAACTAACGCGGGTGCGAGTCGAGGCTTTGTAAAATAAGAGTCCGAGAATTTTGTTACAGGTAATCGTCGTCTTGCCACTTTTCAAGTTACTGGCGAGTTGCAGCAACTCTTGAATTTCACGGGCATTGAAGTCGGCAATTCCTAAAAAGTCTTGTCCCTGTAATTGCTTCATGACGCAAATGGAGTGGTTTAAACTTTAGATTTTAGAGGGATGAGAGAGGGAGGACAAGGGTTGAGTCTAGATTTGCTGACTTGGGGCAGGGATGTTCAGTTACCAGTCATCAGTCATCAGTCATCAGTTACCCATAATCAATAACAAAAAAAATAAATGAAAAAAAGGTCTTCTTGGCTGCGGCGATCGCGTTCCTTATTATTGAGCCTAGGCTGTAGTTTAGCCGTTCCTATGGCAGTTGTGCCTCCTGTGTGGAGTGCTGAAGAGATTTTGGTTTATTTCGGCCCGTTGGAGTTTTCCGTGGCGGTCGAATCTTTAGAGAATTTTGCGGCAACTGGGGAAATTGAGCCGGATTTGGCTCTTTATGCCAACCGCTTGACTCCCGAACAACTCCAGCAACTGCGGACAGTATTAAGCACTCCGGCTGATGTGACCCCAGTCGCGGTTGCCCAGTTTTTGTATTCTCCCCAAGGAGAACAAATTTTAGAACAAGTGGGAGAGTTGATTCAAACCCGGGCCCAACAACCGGGATTTTATGCCATTCGCTCGGCTTTGATTCTGGCGGCGGCTTCGGAGGAAGGATTAACGCCTTTGAATGTGTTGCGACAGTTTCCGACCTCTGGGATTCGCATTAATTCCGAGCGGGCTTTTGATTTGCTCGATCGCGTTGGTCGGATTATTGGCGATACTCAAAGGGCGATCGCGGCGATCGAAGCTCAAGCCCAAGTTGAAATTACCACGGCAAATACTCTCGATTTTCCCTGGGATTTACGGCAGCCCGGCTCGGTTACGTTTCGTCGAGAAGTGTTGCAACTCAACGATCTCAGCCGCAATCGCGCCTTTCCTGTGGATTTATACTTACCTCAAGTCTCTGGTCGCTTGCCTTTGGCGATCGTTTCCCACGGTTTAGGGTCAGAACGAGCCAGTTACAGCTACCTCGCGGCTCACCTCGCATCCTACGGCTTTGTGGTAGCTGTCCCCGAACATCCGGGTAGTAACTCTGCTCAAATCCAAGCCCTGGCTAACGGTTTGGCCAGTAATATTACCCCCTCGCGGGAATTAATCGATCGTCCTTTGGATATTAAATATCTCCTTGATGTTTTGGAACAAGACTATGGCGATCGCCTCAATTGGCAACAAGTCGGCATTGTCGGTCAATCTTTTGGGGGTTATACTGCCTTGGCTTTAGCGGGCGCAAAAATTAACTTTGAACGCATCGCTACTCAATGTCAAGAAGAAAATCCTTTGTTTAATATTTCCTTTTTGATTCAATGTCAAGCTCGCAATTTACCTGCTCAAGACTACGATTTGGCTGACGATCGCATTCAAGCCGCGATCGCCATTAACCCCCTGACCAGTACGATTTTTGGTGCGTCCGAACTGGCTAAAATTCAAATTCCCCTGGTCATCGTGACGGGAAGTGCTGATACTGTAACCCCCGCTCTGGCCGAGCAAATTCGCCCTTTTACCCAACTCACCACTCCTGATAAATATCTCGTTTTGCTCGAAAATGGTACGCACTTTTCTGTTATTGGGTCAAGCGAAAATGATATCCCTTTACCTGCTCCGGTTCTCGGCCCTGACCCCGCGATCGCCCAAATGTACACCAAAGCCCTCAGTTTGGCTTTTTTCCAAACCTACATCGCCAATCGCACCCAGTATCAATCCTATCTCAGCGAAAGTTATGCTCAAATGATTAGTCAACCCGCTTTACCGTTGAGTTTGGTGCAATCTTTAACCCTAGAAGAACCCTAGCTAATAACTGATAACTGATAACTGATAACTGATAACTGATAACTGAACCATGCCTCGCCAAATTTTCTTGTGTCAAAACTCTTCCTGTCGCGATCGCGGTGCTAAGGCCGTGTTAGCGGCGTTTCGACAAGCAGATTTACCCGCCGATGTGACGGTTGTTGCGTCGGGGTGCTTGGGTCAGTGTAATATGGGGCCGACGGCAAGGGTTCTGCCCGATGAAACTTGGTATTGTCGTCTGACTCCTGATGATGTGAAAACCATCGTCGTAGAACATCTCCAACAAGGCAATCCCGTAGAAGCTAAACTGCATCCTCGCATTCACAGAAAATATAGCTTCTGAAAAAAACCGAGTCATAGGGTTGACAAGTGGGGAGGATTTTGTGATGATGGTAAGACGTTAAATAAATTGCGGGTATAGCTCAGTGGTAGAGCGTCACCTTGCCAAGGTGAATGTCGCGCGTTCGAATCGCGTTACCCGCTTACTTCCAGAAAATAGCTCGATTTCTTAGGTTTATCGCCCAAAAGCAACTGGGGGTATTAGATTCTGTCCGATCCCCAGAGTTGCAAAAAAAGACTTTCGAGACCTTGAGATAATACTAAATTTCAAACTACCAAGTCAATCTACTTGGGGTTATCCATCTCCTACCTACTTCGTTGAGGAAGGAGAATTTCACCCCAAACCCATTTTTTGTTATAAAGTTGATATCTTGAGAGATCGTCCGTTGACTTTGAGGTATTCACCGCTTTTCCTTTAATACGATCGTGCCACCTCAGAAAGCTAAAAAGATCGAGCTAAATCAAGACTATCCCTGTCCTTCTTGTCGGCGGCGGGGTACACTACGCCCTATTGCCTTGACAGAGGCGTTGGGGTGCGATCGCTGTCAGCAAATTTTTGCGGTTGAAGAGCGGGGTTATAGGATTGAAGAGCTTTCTAGAAGCGATCCCCACAAGCAGCGAGCTTGGTATTGGATGGGCAATCGCTGGCTGGCTGCCAATGCTCGACGGGGAAAACCCTATTTTCCCTTCGCGATCGGTTTTCTAGTTTTAGGGATTTATTTAATACTTGGCCCCCAAGAGCATAGAATCATTGTGATTGTCTTAGGGGTATTATTGCTTTTACTGCTTTTTGTCAAAAGAAATTGGGTCTAAGACCTAGCGCTTACAGGGCGACTTTATTCTAGAGTGAATAGTATAATATTTAACGTCAGTTCGGGTTAAGACCATTTTTCGACTGATTTCACGAGTGAATAGGCGTTACAGCCAACAGGAAAATCAGGGTTTTAGCTTATCCCGAATTCATGTTATTTTATCAACGCCGATCGCAATGGTAAATGCTTTCCCTGATGATAGTGCTACACCCATTACCCAGGTCACTCGTGCTTCTTATCAAGCTTCAGCGATCTTAGCTGCGGCTAAAGGTCGCGATCGCAATCAAGCGATTCAAGCGATGGCGGTGGCTCTCGAAGGGGCGACTGCTGATATTCTTGAAGCCAATACTCTCGATCTCGAAAGTAGCCGCGAGATGGCAGTTCCTGAATTAATTGTCGATTGGCTAAAACTTACCCCAGAACGCCTGCAAAATGCCGTACAGATATTAAAGCGTCTGGCGCAACTGTCTGACCCGAAGTTAAAGGCTATTGATGCGCCGTATCACTTCGATCGTTCGATTACTTATTGTCAGCGAATGCCGTTGGGGACGATCGCGCTAATTTATGAGGCTTTTCCGGAACTGGGGGCGATCGCGGCGGGATTTTGTCTGAAAACGGGCAATAGTTTAATTTTACGGGGGGGCAGCGAAGCCAGTCATTCTAATGGGGTGATTTACGAAGTCCTACAAACGGCTTTAGAAGATGTGGGATTGCCCCCGGCTTGTTTGACCAGTATTTATCCCGAACGGGGTTATTCGATTCAAGAATTGGTCACCCAAGACCAACACCTCAATTTGATTATTCCTTATGGTCGGCCAACTTTGGTTAAACAGGTGATTGCCAACGCGACAGCACCAGTGTTGCGCTCGGCTATGGGAAATTGTTATTTGTATTGGTCGGAAACGGGGGATTTAGATTTGGCGCGTTGGATGATTATCGACAGTCACGCCAGCGATCCCGATCCGGTGAATGCCATTGAAAAAGTCTTGGTGAGTCGTCGCCAAAAACCGACGTTGATTTTACGATTGCTCAGTAGTCTGGAGGAGCAGGGTTTTGAGTTACGGGGCGATTCGGATTTTGTTGAAGAATATCCCGATCGCGTCCAACTTGCCAGCGTGACGGAGTGGCAAACGGCTTATCTCAAGAAAGTGGTGGCTTTTCGCTATGCCGAAGATATTGAGATGGCGATCGCCTGGATTAATCATTACAGTAGCGGTCATGCCGATTGTTTGGTTACGGAGTCTTATGCCGAAAGTCGTCAGTTCGACCAACGCCTCGACAGCGCGATCGCCTATATTAATACATCACCCCGTTTTGAACGCAATCCAAAACAGGGTGATTCGGTTTTTTTAGGAATGTCTAACCAAAAAGGCTATCGTCGCGGCTTAGTCAGTTTAGCGACGTTGACCACCCTGAAACAAGTCGTTCAGGGCGATCGCCGTTTCTAAACTTGTTTGACAGAACGATTGGGGATCGTCTCTGCGGGGATCAGTTTCACGTTCCGAGCAATGCCTAAAGTTCTCAGCAGCCAAATTGCCATCCAAGTGGTGTCGATTTCCCACCACTTGATGCCGTGACGAGCGGCATATTGGTGAGCGTGGTGGTTGTTGTGCCAGCCTTCGCCGAAGGTTACTAAAGCCACCCACCAGCAGTTGCGAGAAGTGTCATCGGAGTCGAAGGTACGGTAACCAAATTTGTGCGTGGCACTGTTAACAAACCAAGTGCAGTGGAAGACAACCACTAACCGGACGAAAATGCCCCAAATGACAAAAGGCCAACCGCCCCACCAATACAACAAAAATCCTAATGCCACTTGAATGGGGATGAAGAAATCTTGCATAAAGCGATGAATGGGATCGCTATTGATATCCTTGGTATAGCGGGGAACGTCAGCTTCGGCATCGATTTGGTGTAGCATCCAACCGAGGTGACTCCACCAAAAGCCTTTATTAGAATCGTGGGGATCGGCGGTTTTATCAGAATATTTATGATGAATGCGATGTAAGCCGACCCATTGAATCACACCTCCCTGACAAGCCAACGTACCAAAAAAAGCAAATAAATACTCAAAGAATTTGGGGACTTCAAAACTACGATGAGCAATCAGACGATGAAAGCCAAGGGTGATCCCCAGTCCTGCTGTAACGCAATACAGGACAAAGAAAACACCTATCGCTGACCAGCTAAAGTTACTCGGCAATAGACCCAGCAGGGCGATCGCGTGGATCGATAACATATAAATACGAGTTAGCCAATCTGGTTCTAGTTTTTTTGGGTTTGATGTCGCAACAGTCATGCAGTAACCTAAGATACAAAATATTAACGCCGTTCTTTACTTATCAAAGCAAGAAATCGGGATTTTTCACCAACTAATTTTCTTAATTTCGCCTTAATTGTGAAACATGAACAGCTTAGATGTCCTAGCTGAAGTAGACCAGGCACTAATCCCCATCTTTTCTGCAATTGACGCTCAGGTCAAGCAAAATCTTCAAAAAGTCTTGCAGTCCTTTCGTCATCATCGCGTTGGGGCGCACCACTTTGCTGGCGTTAATGGATACGGCCATGGCGATCTCGGTCGAGATACCTTGGATGCCGTTTTTGCCACAGTTTTTGGGGCAGAAGCCGCCGTGGTGCGCGTTCAATTAGTTTCTGGGACTCACGCGATCGCTTCAGCTTTGTATGGCATTCTGCGACCTGGAGACGAAATGCTTTCGGTAAGCGGTGCGCCCTATGACACCCTCGAAGAAGTCATTGGTCTGCGAGGTCAGGGCTGGGGTTCTTTGGCAGATTTTGGGATTCAATATCGCCAATTAAACCTTACTTCCCAAGGTACAATCGATTGGGCTGCTTTGCCTACTGCCTTACGAGGGAATACCCGCTTGGTGTTGATTCAACGCTCTTGCGGCTATTCCTGGCGACCGAGTTTGTCCTTGGATGATATAGCACGAATCGTTGAGGTTGTCAAGCGACAAAATCCCGATACGGTTTGTTTTGTGGATAACTGTTACGGAGAATTTGTGGGCGATCGCGAACCCACCGAAGTTGGGGCGGATTTGATGGCGGGATCGCTGATCAAAAACCCCGGCGGTACGATCGCCCCCGCCGGGGGTTACATTGCCGGAAAAGCGGAATGGGTTGAAAAAGCAGCTTGCCGCCTGACCGCCCCTGGTATAGGCAGTTCGGGGGGGTCTAGTTTAGATCGAAACCGTTTGCTGTTTCAAGGGCTGTTCCTCGCGCCGCAAATGGTCGGGGAAGCGATAAAAGGGACTCACCTCCTAGCTTATGTTTTTGACCGCTTGGGTTATCCGGTGAATCCTGCGCCTTTTGTACCCCGTCGCGATATCATCCAGGCGATTCAATTGGGTTCTCCTGAGAAGCTGGTGGCGTTTTGTCGGGCGATTCAACAGCATTCTCCCATTGATTCTTACCTAGACCCCATTCCGGCGGCAATGCCGGGGTACGAGAGCGAATTAGTGATGGCTGGGGGAACGTTTGTGGATGGTAGCACCTCGGAATTTTCTGCCGATGGCCCGTTGCGCGAGCCTTATGTTGCTTTTTGTCAGGGGGGGACTCATTGGACTCATGTCGCGATCGCCCTAGAAGCGGCGGTGGCGGCTGTCGGGAAGGCGAAGGCGGTGTGAGGGATGTCCGAGCGGTATGACAAACTAGGGTTGTAGAGATATCCTAAATATGTCCTGTCGGTCAACCTGACGATGAAAGCGCATATTGGCTATTTTATTCCTGAATTTCCCGGACAAACTCATATTTTTTTGTGGCGAGAGCGGCAAGTTCTCGAACAAGAGTTGGCGATTAAAGCCGATCTTGTCTCCACGCGCCATCCTCCTAGGGCGATCGCTTCTCATACCTGGGCTGCTGAAGCCGCAGGGCAAACAGATTATCTCGTTCCTTTTTCTGTAGGGGATTTGGGGGGCGCGATCGCGGTTTTGTTGCAAGCTGGATTGATGGCTTGGTGGCGCTGTTTCCAGGTGATTGTTCGGGCTAAGGATACAACCCTCGGTCAAAAAATTCGCTTACTGGCATTGGTGTTCATTGGGGCAAAGTTAGGAAATATTGCGAAAAAGCGTAATTGGGAGAGTATTCACGTTCATTCTTGTGCGGATGCTGCCAATATTGCTTTATTTGCCTTTTTGTTGACCGGAATTCCTTATAGTATGACCTTACACGGGCCGACTTTGGAAGGTTACGGCCCGAATCAAGCTCAAAAATGGCAATATTCGCAATTTGCCTTGGTGGTATCGGCAAAACTGGCTCGCTACACGGAAAAGGTTTTGGCCGATTCTTTACCGCCGTTGGTTGCGGTTGCGCCGATGGGGGTTAATTTGGATGATATCAAACGCGATCGCCCTTATGAACCTTGGACAGCCGATCGGCCTTGTCGCCTTTTTGCCTGCGGACGACTTAATCCGGTGAAAGGCCATAAGGATTTACTCGCAAGTGTTAAAATTCTGCGCGATCGCGGTATCGATGTACGCCTCGAAATTGCCGGGGAAGATGAGCAAGGGGGTAGCGGCTATCACCAAGTTTTAGACCAAATTATTGCCGAGAAGGAATTAACCGCAGTGGTGACGTTGTTGGGGGCTGTGTCAGAAACGCGCATTCGCGAGGGTTTGGAGGCTGCCCATTTGTTTGCCCTCGCGAGTTTGAATGAGGGGGTTCCGGTGGCAGTAATGGAAGCAATGGCGATGGCAATGCCGATTGTGGTGACGGATGTGGGGGGAACCTCGGAGTTAGTCGATTCGGAAGTGGATGGTTTGCTCGTACCACCAGAATCTCCAGAGGTGATGGCTGATGCGATTGAGCGGGTTTTGCAGCATCCCGATTTGGCGTTGCAGTTGAGCCAGCGATCGCGATCTAAGGTGATGGAGAATTTTAATCATCGACGCAGTGCTGAGGTTTTAGCGACCTCGCTTTTCGATACGCGGGCTTAAGGGGATAGTTTTTTGTAAAGAAATGTTGCAATTTTTCGGCAAAGCTGTTACATTTATTTACATAAAGGCAAACAACCCCAGGATAAAGCCACTGCTTGTTACCTTGCCCGCATTGGCAAAACTGTAAAATCGCTTTTTCAATCTCTCTTTAAAACTTTTAGAATTCTTCTCCCAATACAGCAAGCTCTCTATTACCAGTTGTTTTGCCAACAACTGGTTTTTTCTTTATTCGTACACGGTTTCGTCTTCTTTGCGCCAAGCGGGATCGACAATACAAATAAAAATGAGGGGGTTTTCACCACAGTTGCGGATAAATTGTTTGGCGTTGGGAGGAATGTAAATTGCGTCCCCTGGCTTCACTATTTGGCTGGCGTTATCGATGTGCATTTCTCCTTGGCCGCTGAGGATATAGTACACCTCGGAGGTTGTGAGGGCGTGGGGAGTGGAGGTTTGACCCACGGGAACTATAGCGCGAGCGAGGCTGTAGCGGAGGTCAAGGGGTTGTTTGTCGGGGTGTAACAGTTCTCGCAAGAGAGTGCCATCTCCGGCAGTAAATTCTTCGCAGTCGTTGAGATTTCGGATTAACATTAACTCAAAAATTCCTGAATTGTTGTTATTTTAAGAAAAAGGCGATCGCGCTCTAAAATCGCAGCAGTCGATGGCTTGCTCGGTACTGGCAAGGGTGGGTTGTATCGTACATTTTAAGCGATAGTCATTGGTGAAAAATTGACAGCCGCTACAGGGAATTTGGTGCATGGTTTTGCTCTGAGCTACGGTGTCGCGAATGCTGCTAAAAATTGTCCAGAAAGTGGCGATCGCGAGTCCCCAAGCCAGGATAAAACAAACGGGTACTAAAATGGGTTGTAATATCTGAAGGAATAAGCGTAATATTTGCAGTAAGAGTTGTAAGATAATCATCTCTAAAAATGGGGAAGTGGGCTAAGGGGAATTCGTTTGATTTTCAGCAGGATTTGATTAATATTAACTCTCATAACTGTTCTATAATGTGAAAGATTGTTAAGCTTAACTGCTGTCATCAATTAATAGTTATGCCTTGGTTTGTCAAAATTGAACGCGGGATTGTGGATAAAGAGACTTTTGATAGTTATGTTCCCGCTCATCTGAAGTATGTCCGCAGTTTGGTCGCGCAAGGACATCAAGCTAAATCGGGATATTGGGCAGAATATGGTGGGGGAATGTTGTTGTTTCAAGCAGCTTCTTTGACCGATGCCAAAAGGATTGTAGAAGGCGATCCTTTGGTGGCAAATCGCTGTGTTGAATACGAGTTACACGAGTGGAAGATTGTGGTGGAGTGAGATCGGTTTTTCTGGGTTAGGGTTGTCTTATTATTAAAATTCTTGATTTTTGAGTTGGTTAATTGATAAATATGACAATTACTAAGGTTTTAAATTTTTGGTTTGGTTCTCCAGATTCTCCAAGTTACGGACAATCTCATAAAGAATGGTTTATTAAGAATTCAGTTTTCGATGGAGAATTGCGATCGCGCTTTTTGGAGCTATATCAGCAAGCAACTCGACAAGAATTAAAGGTTTGGGAAAATACTCCCGAAGGCTGTTTGGCTTTATTGATTTTGCTCGATCAAGTCCCCCGCAATATTTTCCGCAATCAACCCCAAGCTTTTGCAACCGATAAGCAAGCGAGGGCGATCGCTCATCGCGTTATTGAGCGAGAATGGGATCGGCAATTGTTACCCGTACAACGTTGGTTTGTTTATCTACCTTTCGAGCATAGTGAAGATTTAGCCGACCAAAATCTAGCGGTTCAGTTATTCCGTCAGCTACCGAACAATGGGGAAAACCAAAATACCCTTGATTATGCTTTGAAACACAGAGATATTATTGCCCGGTTTCAGCGTTTTCCGCATCGTAATGCAATTTTAGGAAGGGAAAGTACAGAAGCAGAAAAAGATTTTTTACAGCAGCCCGATTCGTCTTTTTAAAATTATTGTTAGCACTTTTTTATGAAAACTTCAGTTCCTCAAGATCGGCGAAACTCTTTGACAGAAGGGTCAGTGAGTCAGCAGTTAATTCACTTAACAATCCCAATGATTTGGGGCGTATTTGCGGTAATTGCTTTTAACTTAGTCGATACTTTTTTTGTCGGACAATTAGGTACAAAACCCCTAGCAGCGATGAGTTTTACCTTTCCGGTGGTGTCGGCTTTAGGGAGTGTGGCTTTGGGTTTAGGAGTGGGAGCATCATCGGTAATTGCCAGAGCAATTGGAGAAGGCGATCGCGATCGCGTTCAACGGTTGACGACAGATAGTTTGGGACTTTCTGTGGTAATTGTTGGAGTTTTTGTGGTGTTAGGATTACTTACGATTAATCCTTTATTTAAAATCCTGGGAGCAGAAGACGAAACATTAGTTTTAGTCAAACAATATATGTATATTTGGTATCCTGCCATGATTTTTTTAGTGATTCCGATGGTAGGAAATAGTGCGATTCGCGCCGCAGGAAATACCAAAATTCCCAGCTTAATTATGACTGTTGCCGCAGCAATTAATATTATTCTCGATCCAATTTTGATTTTTGGGTGGGGTAGTATTCCCGAATTAGGATTAAAAGGGGCTGCGATCGCAACGGCAATTTCTCGTGCTACAACTTTAGTCGCATCGTTGTGGTTTCTCCATTTTCGCGAGAAAATGTTATGCTTTCGTCTGCCAAGTTTAGCGGTTTTAATGGCTTCTTGGCGAAGTATTCTTTTCATTGGTTTACCCGCAGCCGGAACTAATTTAGTCACGCCAATTTCTATTGGGATTATTACCAGTTTGCTGGCGGTTTATGGTGCAGAAACGGTGGCAGGTTTTGGGATTGCTTCGCGGGTAGAGTCTTTTGCTTTGATTGTGATTTTAGCCTTATCCGCAACGATTGGCCCTTTCGTTGGTCAAAATTGGGGTGCAGGGAAAATTGAGCGCATTCACCGAGCGTTGAATCTTAGTTTTTTATTTTCCCTTGCTTGGGGAGCATTTTTAGCCATCATTTTAGCTTTTTTCTCTCAGGCGATCGCGTCTTTATTTGACAGCAATCCCGGAGTAGTTCGCATCGCAGTTTTATATTTAGTTTTAGTTCCTTTTAGTTATACGGCTTGGGGAATTGTCATTGTGGCCACGGCTGCGTTTAATGCTTTAGGAAAACCACTTCCTGCGGTCATAATGACTTTAACGCGGATGCTCATTTTGTATGTTCCTATCGCTTATTTAGGAAGTATTTGGTTTGGGGTTATGGGTATCTTTGCTGCGGCTGCGATCGCGAATGTTTTAGTGGGAGTAGGGGCTTATGGGTGGGTAAAAAAAAGCTGCATCCCTACAGAGAAAAAGTCTTGATTGTTTCCCGTTGGCAAAATGATTTAGGGGGGTAAAGTCCTTTCTATCTCAAAAAAGAGCAATAAATCGAGCAAAAACTATCTTGAGATAGAATATTTTGAAGAATTTACCATTTATCCTATCCTAGGACTATCTAATTTTAGTTGCAACTGCGATCGCGAAAATCAATGATACGACTTTTAAAATCCCATAATCTCAAACAGCGATTTTTCATTATGTTTCTGGTGGGGGCGATCGCCTTTATCAGTTTAGCCTACAGCCCCGTAAGCCTAGCCCAAGACGCAGAAATCGCTCCAACCTCAGAAACTTCTGCAACTTCGGAAAGTCCCCAGGAAGGGCTTTATTTTGCCGATGTGGTGGTACGAGGACGGCCATTATTTCAAATTGGTAGTTTAAACGAAATTAGCGCTCGCGATCGCGCCCAAATTATCAATCGTCGTCTTAACAGTTTAGTGGCTCAAAACGACACTCCCGAAACTGTCACGGTTTCCCCAGATAATCCCAAACAAATTGCGACCTTACGCATTAACAATCGAGTCATTATGACTGTGACTCAACAAGATGCAGAAGATTTCGGTACAGATATAGAAACTCTAGCCAATCGCTGGGCCGATCAAATTAGTATTGCCCTAGATAAACCACCTTTTGCTATTGATGTAAGTCAGCGTCTTTATGGCACAATTCAGCAACTTATACGGAATACAATTGCGAATCTTCCTTCATTAATTGGCGCATTTATTGTCATTATAATAACTTGGATTGTTGCTGGGATTGTCCGCTTCATTGCCTTTCGCTGGGCTAAACAAACTGAAGGAGATTCTAGTACAGAACTTCTCATTGGACGACTGAGTTATGGCGGTGTGTGGATTCTCGGAATCATAATTGCCTTGGGAGTCATGGGTTTAGATTTTGCTACTTTACTTGGTGCTTTAGGACTTACCAGTGTAGCCATTGGTTTTAGTCTTAAAGATGTTTTGAGTAACTATATTTCGGGAGTAATTTTGTTAGCAGCCAGACCCTTTCGCATTAACGATCAAGTAATTATCGATGATTATGAAGGGACAATTACCCAAGTACAACTCCGAACCACTACTATTACAACTTATGATGGTCGCGTCGTTTATATTCCCAATCAAGAAGTTTTCCAATCTAGTATTATTAATAACACTGCGTCGCCGCGTCGTCGTAGTTCGGTGATGGTTGGTATTGATTATGGCGAAAATATCGAACAAGCCAAAGCCGTGATTACTGAAGTTCTCGATCGCTTATTTGAAGTCGAAGCCGAACCCAAACCCGACATTTTAGTAACAGAATTAGCGGCAAGTACCGTAAACTTAGAAGTACGCTTTTGGGTGGATTCGCGACGGGCTGGTTATCTCACGACAACTTCAAGAGTGACTCAGGCAATTAAAGAAGCTTTAGAAAAAGCAAATATCGATATGCCAACAGATATTTATACCCTCATCTTTCGCAATCGCTTAACCGCAGAAAAGCCTCAATTACCCGGAGAGTAAAATCACACTTCACTAAGACAAAGTTTAAGGCAACCAACGCAATCCTTTTTGATTTTGATACTCTAAAATAAACGCTGCATTTTGCGCTTCTAAAGAAGTCAAGGAATCACTCGGAAATTCATCGGGTTCGTAACGCGGATTGTACCAAGATTGCTCGTTGAAATATTGCTGAAGTTCGGCATTATTAAACTTACGGCCTTTACGGGCAAAAATGCTATTTCGCATCAGCGAAAGTCGAACGGCATCTTTGCCTAATAAATCCTTTTCTGTGACGCGACGTTCAGACAACCAACCATAACTCAAATCGAGATTGGGAGATTCGGCAATTGAGTTAACAGGAGATGACAAAACTTGAGGAAGAGGAGAATTATTGCTGCTACTCAACACAAAAAGACCTGTCGTAGTAGCCGCGATCGCAACTCCCAAAATGCCTCCCAATACCCACTTTCTTTCACCTTGCCATAACTGTCTGTGAGATGGCATAATCCGAGTAACATCTGAGGCATCGTTTGTGGGTTGAGGTTGAGTCAACTCCCTCACTTCTTCTGTGGGTAGCATTGTTAGCGCAGGTTGTAGGGCTTCGAGTAAGGTTTGGGCTGTGGGATAGCGATCGCGCGGATGAGATTGCACCATTTTGGTCAAAACTGCCCTAAATTCAGCGCTTAATCCCGTCACCGCGTCTTGCCACAAAATCTCTCCAGTATAAGCATCGGTGGGTAATTGTTGCGGTGTCTTTTGAGTTAATAAGTAGATTGCCGTTAAGCCCAAACTATACAAATCGCTGGAAAAAATGGGTCGTCCTGCGGCTTGTTCTGAGGGCATAAATCCAGGCGTTCCAATAGCAATAGAACTGGTAATCTCTCCTTGAGAATTAATTTGAGTAGCAAGGGTTTCCCGCACTGCGCCAAAATCAATTAATACAGGTAGGCGATCGCTGTTTCTGATTATTAAATTATCCGGTTTGATATCGCGATGAATAATACCTCGATTGTGAATATAAACTAAAACGGGCAAAACTTTGAGTAATAAATGGTAGACCTGGTTTTCTGTAAAAATCCCTTGATTCCTAACCGTTTGGCTGAGAGTTTCTCCGTCAATCCATTCTTGTACTAAATAAAATTCTGTTCCTTCACAAAAATAAGCATAAAGATTGGGAATTTGCTGATGATGTGCGCCCAAATCTTCTAAAATTGCGGCTTCTCGTTGAAAGCGATCGCGAATTAATCCAGACAATTTTGGGTCTTGAATTAGGGGTTTAAGTTGTTTAATAACACAGAGACGTTGCGACGGAATATAAGTATCTTCCGCCAAAAACGTCTCGCCAAAACCTCCCCGACTCAAAGGATTTAATAAACGATAGCGCTCATTGAGTAAAACAGTCATTGCTGAGTTATTTTTGTAGTTAATTGTTAATGATTAGTTATTCGTCACCATCGGGATTTTTCCCCGTTATCTTTGTCCTGTCCAAAAAACCGCTAATCGCACGATACTCCTCTCAACAAATTTTTAAGCTTTTTTTCCTTACAATAGCATCGCTTCCCGTCCCCATAACCGCTAAAATACGGTCGAATCGACTCAAGATTGGAATTGATGCTTGTCGTTATCCTAAGCCATCTATGAATGTTGAACTCATCGCTCACCGAGGGTTTTCCGCGATCGCCCCAGAAAATACCCTCTCCGCGTTTCTCGCTGCGGTTGAACAGGGGGCAAATGCTATCGAATGTGACCTACAACTCTCGGCTGATGGTCATCTCGTTTTGATGCACGATGCCACCTTGGATCGTACCACTGACGGCACGGGTAATGTCCGCGATTTCTCTTTAAACCAACTCAAACAATTAGATGCAGGAATTTGGTTTAGCGATCGCTTTGTCGGAGAACGCATCCCGACGTTAGCCGAAACCTTCGATTTATTGCAAGATCGGGCAATTACCCTGTATCTCGAAATCAAACAAGCTGAAGACTGGACAGAATCAGATATGGTGCATTTTGTCAAGTTTATTCGCGATCGCCACTGGCTAGAAAAATGCGCGATCGCGTCATTTAGCGACGATTTTCTCGATCGCCTGCGTCAACATTGCCCTTACCTTACCCTTGCTTATTATCCCCTCACCGCCAGCGATTACCTCGAAAAAGTGCGTCAACTCAAAAGCGACAATCACGCTATTTTACTCAGCGAATATCACCTATTACTCGACAATCCCGATTTAATTGCCGCAAGTCAAAATCAAAATCTACCTGTTGGAGCTTGGACAGTAGACCGTCATGACGATTTAGAACAGCTTGTGAGTTTGGGAGTAACAAAAATTATTACCAACGACTTAGTAAATATCTAGTTGAGTCATAATTGATGATTATCGACCCGGCACTTTTAACTAATCACAAAAGAACAGTAAACTATCGGACAAACATAACCCTTATGTGCTGATTAATGAGTATTGGCTACTCGTTTTTTTTTATACTTAGTTTGTTTATAACTTAAATAAGTTAGCCAACTCGCACTGCCTAAAATAAAAAATACTCGTAGTTGTAATAATACTAAAATCGGTTCGGAAAACGCCAACAATCGCGGCAAAAAGACAGCCAAACCCATACCCAAAAATAAACCCAAGGCGATTGATGCCTGAACTAAACTATCGCAAACGTGCCGCCAAAACAACGGAATTAAAACCACTAAAACTACCAGATCGTAGTAATTCCCAAATCCCAAACTAAAAGTTAATGCTAAAGCAATTCCTAAAATATCATTGAGGAGAAAGCGATCGCGAAACCACCATAATCCCACCATCAAAACAACCGCCAACGGCATTAGATTCGGCAACATTAAGCCGTTCCCATGAGTCCAATAATTAGAAATCGCATAAATCGCATTTTGGAGATACATTTTGCCGTACCATCCCAACTCATTAAACGGTTGTTCCTTGTATACTGAAACTGCCGACCACCAATCGGTAAAAATACCAGGAATCCCACTAATAGTAATGGGAATAAAAGCTAAAACTAAAATTCCCCCCAACATTGTGCCGAGAATGCGCCATTGTCGCTCCAAAACCAGCCACAATAGGGGTAGGATACACAAATGGGGTTTGATCGACGCGATCGCCCACAAAATGCCACTCGGTAGCCATTGCTGGCGTTGGTAATAGTACCATCCTCCCACAACCGCCGCCCCCATAATCGTACTCGTCTGTCCCATCCACATTGCTTCAGCCGTAAAGGGATTGCCAATAACCAAAGCCGGGATATACCACCACATTCCTTGATGTAATCTTTCCCATTTGTAGCTAATTTCTTGGCGCAGTAACCCCACACACCACCCAGACATGGCGATCGCGCTGATAAAATGAGACACAATCAAAACATGACGCGCCCTACGCCAGCTAAAAGCCCCCAATGACATGACAAACGGTGCAATTTGGGGTGGATAGGCAAAATCATAAATACGGACTGTTTCCGGCAATCCATAGCTAACTCGATTGACTGCAACTGGATCGTAAGCATTCAACCCTTGAAGCCAAGCACGTCCCGCAACGTACAGAAAACGCATATCATATTGGCGACCAAAAGGACCGTCTCGACCAACACCAATTACGCCAAATCCCACAATAAAGATAATGCTGGCAATGAATACAGCCCATCGGCAAGCAGAATGACGGAAGACCAATTTAATCCATGAAAGCATGATTGGTTAGACGGAATCGATTTTTGAGCCTCAATCAATAATGATGCTGAACCCTAAGATTTATTTTGAAACTTTAATTAATTGTAATTATGGGTAAATAATAACCTTTATCTTCAGGGCGATCGCTCTTAATGCGTTCGAGGACTTCACCTACATTTTCAGGATCGGTTTGTTGTAGCGTTTCCAGGAGATTCCAACTGTCAGTGAGGAGTTGCTCGACATTAATAGTCCCATAATGAGGCTGATAATCGTAAAGACGGCGCGTTCCTTCTCCGAGTAACATCACCGCCCCTTGCCAATTTAAGTTATGTAAATGGTAACAAGCCACCGCCACTTGTAATAAGCCTTGATAAAAGCGCTTGTCTGGCTCTGAAGAATCCATCCATAAAGCTTCCAAAGTATCGTGACAAGCATAAAATTCTTGCTCGTTAAACTCTTTTATCCCTTGTTGTAAGGCGGCGGGTATCATTACCTTTAGCTACCCATTGCTTCGCGAACTTTGACAATTTCATCAAGGTCAATTTCTTGCTGTTCCCCGGCAAATTCATTGTCTGGGGTAATAAATAACATACAATGGCATTCTTTCCGTTCTCGCATGGGAACACAAGGACAATTCCAGTAGCTATTTTTAACTTCTGCTTCTTTATCTTCGTAATGACGACAAGGACATAAAGGCGAACCTAATTCATCTTTGTGGCGGGCTAAGCCTTCGATTACAACAGCAGTAACCGAAGGATCGATACAAAAATAAGTATCAGTTCGCTGGGCGTAACGTTCGGAAAAGTGACGCATTGCCTCTAGGGTTTTTTCGCCTTTTATTTCTTGAGGATTTGCTGACATTTATTAAAAGTTAGTAGTATTAACAACTTGAGTTTTCAATCATTGTGACAACTCCCCTATCTCAAGATGAGGGGATTCTCGGTTCATTGGGAAAATCGAGTCAATCGTGGAGTATTAACTCCGAACTCTCTACCCAGATAGCGAGCCTTATTCCCACCTGTCTGGCGGTACTTCATCTCTTGTGATTATACAACATACCCGCCATCCTTTAAAAACGGGTTTAATTACCCCCTATTTTTAGGGAAGGTAAAAGAGTAGAGTAACTGTTGTTTCTTGCGCCCGAAAGCACTATCTTAGAAAAAAGAGCAAGGGCAATCTGAGGGATGAAATCCAAGAAAGCGACCCGGAAAAGCCCATAAATGGCGACTTACAATCCGTCAGCAATCATAATCTATAATCTACGATCGCTTGCTAATGTTAAAAACCTTAACATCGTTGTTTCTCCAAAGTCATTGTTCATTGTGCGATCGCGTTACCCCAGATAATATTTGCCCCGCTTGCGATCGCCAACTGCAACGACAAAAATTTTCCCATCCCGAACGCTTTTGGCAAGGAGAATTACCCTTATTTGTTTGGGGACAATACAACGGTATTCTCAAGCGTTCTCTAGCAACTCTAAAATATAACAATCAACCCGAACTCGCACAACTCTTGGGATATTACCTGGGGCAATCTTGGCGTTCCTTTGTTCCTACTCTTACTCAAAAACGCTTTGTCCTCGTACCAATTCCCCTGCATCCGCGTAAACTCCAAGAAAGGGGATTCAATCAAGCCGAACTCCTCGGTCGTAGCTTTTGTCGGGTAACGGGCGATCGCCTCAACTCCCGCTTACTCCTGCGCCAAAAAGACACCCAAGCCATGTTTGGCCTCTCTCCTCAAGAACGAGAACAAAACATCAAAGCCGCTTTCTCTGTCCAACCCCCCCGCCGTCAAATCCCCCCCGTTTTACTCATTGACGATATTTATACCACAGGCACGACTGCCCGGAGTGCCGCCACTGTGTTACGAGAGAATGATATAGCAGTTGTGGGGATTGTTGCGATCGCCACCAGTTCCTCTCTTGGGCAATCGGCAGTCGGCAATCGGCAGTCGTGAAAGAGGGGGATTTTCAGTTAACAGCGATTAAGGGGCAGTAGGGGGATTGGGG